>DATCPC010000085.1:0-43162 GCA_036564355.1 Gemmatimonadaceae bacterium
CCGCGTGCACGACGTACGGGCGTAGCTCGAGTCAGCCCGCTACAACGTCCAGCTCCGAAGCGTCGCCAACGCCCGCTCCACCGCGGCACGCTGCGTCGGATCCGTCGCCTTGCGGCGCAGCACCTCGTAGCTTCGAATCGCGAGCTGTAGCGACTCCCGATCGCGCTCCCCCGAGGCCAGTCCCGTCGCGTTGTCCGCGAGGCTCGCACGCGCGAGATCGTCCTCGGGAAAACGCTCCACCACCTGCTTCCATCGCATCATTCGCTCGCGCGGTATCCCCTCGGTGAGCGCCCACAGATGCCAGGCGCCGCGGTTGAGCGGATCCGCCGCCAGCGCGCGCGCCGCGAGCTCCCCCGTTGCCTCGGGCCCGCGCCCCGTGAGCCAATACGAGTTCGCGAGGATCACCAATGCCCGTGAATCGTTCGGACGCGCGGCCACGATTCGTTCGTAGAGCGGCCCCGAGACCTCCGGAATCGCGAGATAGGGCTCGGCGGCGGCGGCAAGCGCGTCAGGCTCGGTGACGTCCGCGATCGCCACTAATCGTTCCAGCAGAACACCGTAGTCGCTGGTGTCGTGGTATGTTGAGACAGCGGCCGCGAGCGCCGCGGCGGGATCGATCGATAGAGGGCTCATGACTGGCGAAATTTACCGTCTGGGCGGGAGGGCCGTCGGTCGTGACTGAAGCATCGAACGATTCGTCAGTTTCACAGGACGCGCAGCGCCGCGAGGACGTGCAGCGGATTACCGCACTCGTGCAGCATTCGTTGAACAACCCGCTGGCGGCACTCCTGGCCGAGGCGCAGCTGCTCGCGATGGAGACGACGCTGGACCCCGAGCACGTGGCGGCGGTGGACCGAATGACGGAGTTGGTGCGGAGGTTGATCACGCTGGTCCGAGGGCTTGATAGCAAGGTCAACGAGACGATCTTCCCGAGCTGACGTGCGGGGTGGATGGCGGAGAGACGTAGGGTCTACCCTTCGTGGTGCTACGCCAACTCGCCTGAAGCCCTCACGCCGGGGGCGCCTTCGGGCGCCGGAACGAAGGAGAGGGTTGCGCATTCGCCCCAATCAGGTGATACTCGTTGCATCGTCGGCACGCCGACGGTGGCCACAAAATACTTTGGCAATGCCCGCCTACCACGTGCGGAGCGCGCTACCTGACGTAAACCGTCAGCGGCTTGCTGCACGATTAGCTGATCGTGGTGTACGTGCATCGAACAGCGGCTCGCGTGATGTATCCGCGGCCGGATCGGGTTGACATCGTGCGCCGCACAGGGCGGCGCCAACTCCAGCGTTATGGCTCAACCAACGTTTCGTCGCCCAATATCCGGGTCTCGTCACGCGTGTACGCCTTCACCTCATGACACCTTTCGCAGCATGAACGAACGTCGACGCCCGACCCGGCGCGGTCGCGGACACCGTCCGCCAGGCCGCCCGCCGCTGGACTCGAGCACTGAGTCCAGCCCCTATCGCGATGACTCCTCCCTGCCGGCGCCGAGCGACACCGCGCTCCCGGAGAGCAGGCCGGCTCCGTCTTCGGACGGCGGTGATGCCGGAGTTCCCGCCTCCCCGCAGCCGCAGCAGCCTCCAAACAATCCGCCTCCTCAGAGCGATCGCGGCGACCGCGGCAGCGAGCCGCGGCCCAACAACAGCCGAAATAGCCAGAGCAATCGCGAGCGCGAGGACAACCGCGGCAATCGCGAACAGGGCAACGGTCGCGACAACGGGAATCGGGACAACGGAAACCGCGATATCAGCAATAACGCCAATGCCAATGGCCGGCGAGGACGCCGCGGCCGCCAGCGCAACGGGCCCCGTCCCGATCAGCACGCGAATGCGCCGGTGTCGGTGCTCGTCGCCGACGGTACCACCACCGGATGGTTCGATTCGGCCCGCGATGGCGGGTTCGTTCGCCGTCCGGAAGAGAGCTACCTCCCCTCTCCAAACGACGCGTTCGTCCCGTCGCAGATCGTGCGTCAGCTCGCGCTTCGGCGCGGCGATCTGGTCGAGGCGACCACGGGCCGAGACCAGCGCGGCCGGCTCGCGGTGGCGGAAGTGACCGCGGTGAACGGCGGCGACCCCACCAGCGCGTTACGTCGCCCGGACTTCAGCTCGCTTACCGCATCCTATCCCGAACGAAAGCTCGTGCTCGAGACGGGACAGTCGGCGAAGGTCGGCCCGGAGCTCACGCGCCGGGCGATCGATCTGATCGCGCCGATCGGGTACGGCCAGCGCGCCCTGATCGTGGCGCCAGCCCGCGCCGGAAAGACGATGCTGTTGCAGGCGATCACCGAGGGGATCGCGATCAATCATCCCGAGGCGACCCTGCTCGTGCTCCTCGTCGACGAGCGTCCCGAAGAAGTAAGCGAGATGATCGAATGGGGGCGTGGCGAGGTCGTCGCGTCGAGTTTCGATATGCCCGCGGAACGGCACGTCGATGTCGCGGACATGACGCTCGAGCGCGCGCGCCGGCTCGTCGAGCAGGGCAAGGATGTCGTCATCGTGCTCGACTCGATCACGCGTCTCGCGCGCGCGCACAATACGGCGGAGCGCGGCACCGGGCGCACGTTGAGCGGCGGTCTCGATGCGACGGCGATGGCGAAGCCCAAGGCGTTCTTCGGATCGGCGCGCTCGGTGGCGCCCCAGCACGGCGGCGGGTCGCTCACCATCATCGCGACGGCACTCGTCGAAACGGGATCGCGAATGGACGACGTGATCTTCGAGGAGTTCAAGGGAACGGGAAACAGCGAGATCAAGCTCGATCGCGGATTGGCCGAAAAGCGTGTCTTTCCGGCGATCGATGTGGCGACGAGCGGCACGCGCCGCGAGGACAAGCTCTTTCGCCCCGATCAGATCGACGCGATCTTCACGCTCCGCCGCGGGCTGCAGCAGATGCCGCCGCAGGCGGGAATGGAGTGGCTGATCAAGCGAATCCAGAACACCGCAAACAACGACACTCTGCTCGCGGGGCTGTAGGGTCGGCCGGGGAAATCGCCCGGCCTGCCGATTGCATTAGAGGGCCCCTATGGGCCGTCCCGTAGCCGCTTGGCGCGCGCACTTTGGTCTCGTGCTCGCCATTCCCGCGCTGTTGTGTGCGCGGGACGTCCGCGCACAGTCCACCCCCCCGGACGACCGCACGCACCCCGTCGTGGAGCAGGTCACCTTCATCGGGGTAACGAAGGCGGTCGACAGGACGGACCTGGCCGTCGGGCTCGCGACGAGGGCGTCGGCGTGCAAGAGCGTGCTCCTCGCGCCGTTGTGCCTCATCACGCAATCGCATCTGGTGTACGAAACGCGCACGCTCGATCACGTGGAGCTCGCGCGTGATGTCGTGCGCATCAAGGTGTACTACTACAAGCGCGGCTATCGCGAGACCGAGGTCGACACCACCGTCACACGCGCGCGCAGTCACACCAATCGCGTGCGCGTGACGTTCAAGGTGACGGAGGGAAAGCCCGTCCTCGTGCAGTCGATCGCGGTGCAGGAGCCCGAGTCGGTGTTGAAGCAATCGACACTGTCGCATGCGGTGCTCCTGCATACGGGCAAGCCGCTCAGCCTGGTCGATCTCGACACCACCCACGTACGGCTGCGCAATGCGCTGTGGGACAAGGGTTACGCCGACGCGCTGATCGTGGACACGATCCAGGTGCACGACAGCGCGCGTACCGCCGACGTGACGATCCGGGTGAATCCGCGGTGGGTGGCGACGGTGGAATCGGTGACCGTGCACGGCGACTCGATTCTCTCGCCCGACATTGTCCAGAAGATGATCACCCTCAAGCCGGGGAACATCTACAAGCGCGACGACGTCATCGAGAGCCAGCGGGCGCTGTACAACTCGAATCTGTTTCGCCGCGCCACGATCGTGCTTCCGCCGCGAGGAGACAGCGCCAAGCTCATCGACATCAACGTCAACGAGGCGCGGTTGCACGCCGTGAAGCTGAGCGCCGGCTTCAATACGATCGACTTCATACAAACCGAAGGAACGTTCACGAATTACAGCTTCCTCGGGAATGCGCGGCGGCTCGACATGCATCTCGTCGTCTCGAACCTGCTCGCGCCCGCGCTCAACGGCACGGGGATTTTCCGCGACGTGCTCGCCGACAACGGGCTTCCCGGCGACTCCTCGCGCACGTACCTGAAGCCGACGTACCAGGCGAGCATCGACCTCACGGAGCGCTGGTTCGGCGATCCGCGCAACACGGTCGGCGTGGGCGTATTCTCGCATCGCAGCAGCGCGCCCGGGATCTATGTCGACAAGGGCTATGGCGCGAGCATCTCGTTCACGCGCGCTCTCGCGCCGCGGACACCGCTCAGTCTGGTGTATCGCTATGAGCTCACGCAGGTCCAGGCGGGCGACGTGTACTTCTGCGTGAACTATGGCGTGTGCGAGCAGAATACGATCGGGCTGCTTCGCAACCGCAACGCCCTGTCGCCCGTGTCGCTCGACTACTACATGGAGCGCACGGACGACCAGTTCAACCCGACCGACGGCTATACGGCGCGGGCGGATTTCGAGCACGCCTCGAAGCTCACGCTCTCGGACTTCCGCTACAATCGCGCGTCCGGAGAGGCGACGATGTACCGGCAGATCGGCACGGCCGTGCTCGCCGGACACCTGCGCGCCGGGTGGGTGCGGGCGTTGTCGTCCAGCAGCACGACGGGCGGCGTGGGACTCGACGACATCCTGCATCCGCGTAAACGCTTCTACGCGGGCGGCGCGAA
Organism: Gemmatimonadaceae bacterium; assembly: GCA_036564355.1. Taxonomy (GTDB): domain Bacteria; phylum Gemmatimonadota; class Gemmatimonadetes; order Gemmatimonadales; family Gemmatimonadaceae; genus FEN-1250. Next base: position 4,725 of record DATCPC010000085.1, read on the forward strand.
CTCCGTTCGGGGTTACGGCGAGAATCAGCTCGGCCCGCGCATTCTCACGATCGATCCGACGAAGTTGATTCAGGACGCGGGCTGCACGAGCGCCTCGATCGCCGATGGGTCGTGCAATCCGAACGGGCACACCGATTCATCACAGGTTCACTCGAGCGACTTCACGTCTCTCCCCACCGGCGGCACGTCGCTGCTCGAGGGAAGTATCGAATACCGCTTTCCGTTTCTCATGAAGAATCTGCAGGGCGCCGTCTTCGTCGACGCCGGGTTCGTGGGCTCCGGCTCGTCGGCGTTTACCACGGGGAAGGCGGCCGTCACGCCGGGGTTCGGCGTCCGGTATCTTTCGCCGGTCGGGCCGATTCGCGTGGATCTGGGATTCAGACCGTCGGTGACCGACCAGCTCACCGTGATCACGGAAGTAACCGGCGCGGACGGATCGCATCGTCTGGTGGAGCTCCAGACTCAGCGAGACTACAATCCCGTGGAGGACGGCAGTGGACTCTCGAAGCTGCTGAATCACTTCGCGTTGCATCTCTCGATCGGGCAGGCCTTCTGATGTGGAAGATCCTGAAGATCGGCGGAATCACGATCGCGGCCGTCGCGCTGCTCGCGACTGGCGCGATCATGGGACTCACGAACACCGACATCGGTCGCGAGCGCGTGCGACGGATCACGGTGAGCGCGATGAACAAGAGTGTCCACGGCGTGACGCGCATTGGTCGCGTGGACGGGAATCTCCTGCACGGGGTCACGATGCGGGACGTCTCCATTACCGACAGCGCGGGCGCGCCATTCTTCGCGTCGCCGCTCGTGCAGGCGCGGTTCTCACTCGGGATTTTGTTTTCCAAGCACATCGTCATCGATGCGCTCGGCATCACGAGGCCATCGGTGGTGCTCGACCGCAAGCCGGGGGGTGAGTGGAATTTCACGGCGCTTTTTGCTCCCCCGCCGGGAGCGAGGGACACGACGCGAGGCTTCGGCTCGTGGGTCACGCTGCGCAACGTGCGCCTGACGGACGGGCACGTCGTGGTGCGGACGCCGTGGACGCCGGGAGACTCGCTGACGAAGGAGGAGCGCGAAAGCATCGTGCGCCTGGCGCTCGCGGGCGACGCGCGGCAGCGCGTGATCGAGGTGCCCGGTGGCTATCAGAGCGTGATGGTGTTCGACAGCGTCCAGGCCGCGCTTCCGCACGTACGCTTCTCCGATCCGGACAGCACCACACGCGTGTTCCAGGTCGGCTCGCTCGCGATGAGTGCAGCGCTCTTCAATCCGCCGGCTGCCGACGTGCGGAACGCACACGGCACGATCTACATGGCAACGGACTCGCTCTGGTTTCACGGCCTCACGGTTTCGCTCCCGAACACCCAGCTTCAGGGCGACGGCCGGTACATGATGACGTCGGGCGATCTGGACGCGAGCCTGCGCGCGGCCCCGCTCGCGCTCACCGATCTGCGCTTCGCGTACCCGCGGATGCCCGCGAACGGCAGCGGATCGGTGGATCTCACGGCGGCGATGCGGCACACGGGCGAGAGCGACTACGTTGCGCGCAACGTCGACCTCGCCGTGGACGGCGGGACGCTGCGCGGCCAGCTCGGGCTCGCGGTTGGCCAGCGCGCCGACGAGCTCCGCCTGCACGACACGCGGCTCGCCTTCAAGTCGATCGATACGCGCACGATCGAGCAGCTCGTGCCCACGGTGAAAGTTCCGCGCCGCGGCACCGTCACCGGTCGCGCAACGCTCGCGGGCACGGCCGCCGCGATGCACATCGATGCCGATGTCGCCTTCGCCGAGCGGCGCTCGGGGACGAGCCGCGTGCTCGTGGTGGGGCTCGCGGGCTCAGGACGCCATGGCTTCACCGCCAAGAACCTTCACGTCACGATCACGCCGCTCCAAATGGAGCTCGCACGCGTGTACGATCCCACGCTCCCAATTGGCGGCGTGCTCACCGGAACGGTGACGCTTGACGGCACGCTCGCAGGCCGCATGATCGCGAAGGCGGACCTCGAGCACCGCGAGGGACACGAGCTGACGCGGATGGTAGCCAACGGCGAGGCGGTGAATGGCGGCAAGGACGGCGTCACGGCCGACATGCGCTTCGATCCGATCTCGCTCATCACGGCCGGAAAGTTCGCGCCCGCGCTCGGGCTGCGCGGCGTCGCGAGCGGCACCGCGCACCTCGGCGGCTCGATGCGCGCGCTCGATCTCGCGACCGACCTTCACCTTCCCGACGGCGGCGAGCTGGAGACCAACGGCCGGCTCGATCTCGCCAGCGCCGAGAAGGGATACGATCTCGAGACGCATCTGCGGCTGTTCAATCTGCGCAGCGTCATGTCGCGCGGGCCGGTGACATCGCTGACGGCGGTATTGGCCGTGAAGGGCCGCGGCTTCGACCCAAAAACGATGCGGGCGTCGCTCGCGGCGAACGTGCTGCACTCCGCCGTCGACAGCCTCGCCGTGGACTCGGCGAACATCCGCGTTGCGGTTTCGGACGGCATCGTGACGATGGACTCGGTCACGGTGCACACGCCGTTTGCGCAGCTGTTCGTCGACGGCAAGCTGGGGACGTCGCCGGGACGAACGGGCGAGCTACGCTACACTGTGGCGGTGGACACGCTCGCCGCGCTGCGGCGCTGGCTCGCGAGTCCGGACAGCGGCGTCGTGCGGCAGCGACCCGCCATTGTCGCAGCGGCGATCGCGCGCGCGAGGGCCGACTCGGCGCGCCAGGCGAATCGCAACGAGGTCGCGTACAAGGCGACGGGGCGCCCGCAGCCGCAGATCAAGCTCGACTCGCTGCGGGCGCTGCACCGCGACTCTCTGGACGGTGCGCTCCGCACGGCCGGCATCATCCGCGGCACCATCAGCGACTTCAACGTTCGCGGAAGATTGTCGGCGGAGAACATCATCGCGCGCGGTAACGGCCTGCATCGCGCGATGATCGAGTACGCGGTGACGAACGGCGGCACGCCACACATGAGGTACATCGTCGGCGGCTCGATCGATTCGCTGTCGGCGAGCGGCTTCGCGCTCGACTCGGCGACCATCCAGGCGACGTACGCGGAGCCCTCGGGCACGATCGAGCTCGCGGTGTACCAGGATTCCGGCTACGTGTATCGCGCGGGCGCCGAGTTCCTTCTGAGTCTCGACAGCAGCCAGGTGATGTGGCGCTCGCTGTCGCTGCAGCTCGATACCGCGCAGTGGGTTGCAGCGGTGCCCGGCCTCGTGCAGTGGGGCAAGCACGGCATACGCGTGCACGATCTCGATCTGCGCGACGGTACGAACGGACGCATCTACGCGAACGGAGATCTCCCGGTTGATGGCCCGATGAACATGGTGGTCGAGCTCACCGGGTTGCAGGTGGCGAATCTCGTCGGGCTCGCCGAGAGCGATCTCGCCGCCACCGGCATCATCGACTTCAAGGCGAAAATCGCGGGAACGCAACGCGCTCCGACGATGCACGGCGCCTTCAGCGTGATGGGTGCATCGTACCGGAACGCGCCTCTACCCGACCTGCGCGATGCGTTCCAATACGCGGACGAGAAGCTGGTGTCCCATGCCGATCTGATACGCAACGGTGGGCAGACGCTCGCGCGACTCGATGTGGATGCCCCCGTCAATCTGGCGCTGGAGGGAGTGACGGGCCCGCGCGTACTCGATGCCCCGCTCAAGGCCGACTTCATCGCCGACTCGCTGCCGCTCGATGCGCTTCCGCGCTTTACCGACATCGTGTCCAACGTGCATGGGCGTGTCGTGGGTGCGGTCGCGGTGCGCGGCACCGGAACGAAGCCGCTCGTGCTCGGACAGCTCGGCCTCGACTTCGCGACATTCAAGCTCGAGCCGCTTGGCGTGACCATGAAGGACATCGGCGGATTGATGCACATGACCGGCAGTGTGATCGTCATCGACACGATCGGCGGCAAGTCCGGCGAGGGCGTGCTCAACATGAGTGGGAAGATCGGCATCGCGGACGCGAGGAATCCGACTTTCGACATCAAGTTCTCCGCGACGGATGCGACGGTGCTCGACAACGACGTTGGCGAGCTCCACGCCAACGCCAACATCGCGATGAAGGGGCCGATGGACGGCGTCTCGGTCTCGGGCAGAGCGCGCATCGTGCACGGCACCGTCTACATCCCGAACGGAAATGGTCCCCGACAGGTGGACATCGACGATCCGGCGGTGCTCGGCGTCGTGGACACATCCGATGTGCGGATGCAGAAGATCGTCAACACGGAGTCGCCGCTGCTGGAAAACATGACGATCGACGTGAAGCTCAGTGTCGCACGCGACACGTGGGCGCGATCGCCGGACGCGAACATCGAGTTCTACACGCAGGGGCCGTTGACCGTCCTGAAGAACAAGGAGGATGAGGGCGTGTCGCTGGACGGCGTGGTGAACACCGAGCGCGGCGAGTACGCGTTTCTCGGACGGCGGTTCGTGCTCTCGCACGGATCGGCGATCTTCACGGGCGGACAGGACCTGAACCCGTTATTACAGCTCGGTGCGCAGTACACGATCCAGCCCGCGGGGCGGCCCGCGCTCAACATCAACATCGCGATCAACGGAACGGCGCGAAAGCCCGTCGTTCTGCTGTCGAGCGACGCGCAGCCGCCGCTGTCACAATCGGATTTGCTGAGCTATCTCGCGTTCGGGCAGTCGTCCACGTCGCTGCTGAACTCCTCCGGAAACTCGGGGGTGTCGGGAGGCGGATCGGGGAACGGCACCCTGGTCGGCAGCGCGGCAGCGCTGGCGACGCGACAGCTCACGGCGACGGCGCTCGGCGTCATGACACGGCAGTTCGCGGCCACGGCGGCGCGGTCGCTCGGCGCGGACGTGTTCACGATCACGCCGGCGGATGTGCCCGAGCAGGGGCTCTCGCTCAATGGCGTGCAAACCGTGCTCGCGGGCACCCAGATCGAGGCCGGAAAATACGTCGACCGGCAGACCTATATTGCGACGCAGATCCGCGCGCAGACGACGCCGGGTTTCGTCGTCCAGCGCCGGCTCCCGAAAGGCTTTCGTATCGAGGCCAGCATCGACTCGCGCTATCTCGTCAACCAGCCGACGCTCTCCTCGGACGTGCCGGTGAGGACCGAGGCGACCTTCGGCGCGTTCTTCATCCGCGAATGGAAGTTCTAGGTTCGCGGGTCAGCGCGTAGCGGCACCATCGGCGATCTCGTCCCAGAGCGACGCCATCGCGCGCATCCCTTTCGTGAAATTCTCGTCGAGAAACCACTCGTCGGGTGCGTGCGCGTTCTCACCGGGAAGCCCAAAGCCCACGAGCAGGACGGGAGCGCCGAGGACGCGCTGCAGGTCGCTGACGACGGGGATCGAGCCTCCTTCGCCGATGATCACGGGATCGCACCCGAATGCGGCATTCAGCGCGCGCTTCGCAGCGTCGTAGAGCGGCCCTTCGAGCTCCGCACTCCATGGCTGTCCGCCGTGGAGCATCTGCACCTTCACCTTCACGCCGGGCGGCGTCACGCGGGCGATGTGCGCGCGCACGAGCTTCTCGATCTCGGCCGGCGACTGGTCCGCCACCAGGCGACAGCTCACTTTGGCCATCGCTTTCGACGGCAGCACCGTCTTCGAGCCCTCGGCCGTGTAGCCGCTGAGCAGCCCGTTCACCTCGCACGTCGGGCGCGACCAGAGCCGCTCGAGCGTGGAGTAGCCGGCTTCGCCGCCCAAGGCAGGGGCGCCGACCTCCTTCCGGAAATTCGATTCGTCGAATGGGAGCGCGGCGATCGCGCCGCGCAACTTCGGGCTCCACTCCCGCACGCTGTCGTAGAAACCCGGAATCGCGATGCGGCCGTTCTCATCGAAGAAGGTGGCGAGGATGCGGGCGAGCGCCATCGCGGGATTCACGACCGCGCCGCCGTAGCTGCCGGAATGCAGATCGCTCGTGGGTCCCTCGAGATCGATCTGGAAATAGGCGAGGCCACGGAGCGATGACAGGATGGACGGGAGCCCGGGCGCGAACATCGAGGAATCGGAGACGACGACATAGTCGCAGGCGAGGCGCTTCGCCTGCGCCGCCACGAACGCCTCGAGATTGTCGCTGCCTACCTCCTCTTCGCCCTCGGCGAGCACGACGATGTTGACCGGCAGCTTGCCGCGCGCACCCATGTGGGCTTCGAGCGCTTTCATGTGCGTGAAGAGCTGTCCCTTGTCGTCCACGGAGCCGCGAGCGTAGATGCGCCCGTTTCGCATCGTGGGCTCGAATGGCGGAGTGGTCCAGAGGTCCAGCGGCTCGGCGGGCTGCACGTCGTAGTGGCCGTATACGAGCACAGTCGGGGCTCCGGCGGGCGCCTTCCGCCATTCGCCCAGGACGACGGGATGGCCGCCTGTCGGCATGATCTCGGCCGAGAGTCCGGCGGTGCGGAGATTGTCGGCGACCCACTTCGCGGCGCGCCGCATGTCCTCGTCGTACTCGGACCGCGCACTCACGCTCGGTATGCGCAGAAAGTCGAACAGCTCGTCGTGGATGCGACGGTCGTTGTCGTCGAGGTAGCGCGCGAGATCGCTGGCGAGGGTGGCCGGCATGCAGAGTCCGAGGAATGGGAGGAGAGATTGCAGCCCGGAAGTTCGCGTCAGGCGCGCGCGCATCGCAAGCGCCGCTACCGGGCGAGCTCGGTCCGCGGCCAGCTGCCGCGCCATCCATCGAGCACCCACACGCGGCGCCACGCGCGAACCACGGCGCCGCGCCGGAGCGCGACGACCTCGCGTAGCGCAACCGTGTCGAAGTGAGGCTTCAGCGCGGCGATAACGGGATCGTTGTCGGGCAGCGTGTAGAGACCGAGCACGAGTACGAGCCGGTCGCCGGTCCGCGCGCACTGCGAGAACTGCGGCCAGAGGTCGTACTGGTTGGGGCGTCCGTGCACGTCGATGGTGACGGTGAGGGGATGATCGTTCAGATGGAAGGCGAGCTCCGACGCTTCCTGATAGCGCTCACCGCCGATCCAGGCCTCGCTCGCAGTGGCCGAGGATGCGTATGGTGCGTGTCGCGCGACATCGACATGCGTGGCAAGCGTGTCCCATCCGAACCCAGCGGCCGTAGGGTCGTGCGCGATGTCGATGGGCACAATGGGAATGATCGTGTGCGCATAAATGAGCAGAGTCATGGCACCGCCGAGCACACACGCACTGCGAACGAGCCTTCGCCACCGCTCGTCGCCTTCATAGGAGGCGGCGAGCACGATCGCGGAGAGATACGCCGGCGCCTGCCAGTTCGGCTCGACGGCGGTGCGCAGTGCGCTCACGGCGAACGCGAGCCACGTGACGGCCGAGATGATCGCGAGCGTGGTGCGAACAGGATCGTCGCGACGTCGAAGGGCGCTGAACACGGGAATCGCGAGGGCAGCGAGGAGGAGCGGAGAGACCAGCGCGATCTGTCCGCCCAGCAGCTGCATCTCGTGTCGGAGCGGTGAGCCGCGGTGCACCGCCAGCCCGTGCGCGAGCTGGTAGGCGAAGGACGTCCATCCGTGCCTCGCGTTCCAGACGAGATTCGGCGCGAATACGACGAGCGCGATCGCGAGCGCGATGTACGGTCCGCGCGTCGCGAGGGTGTGCCGCAGCGGTGGCTGGGCAAGCAGCGCGATGCCGGCGCTCGCGAGGAGCAGCAGCGCGGTGTACTTCGCCGACAGCGCCGCCCCGAGCGCGAGCCCGGTGAGCGCCCACGCGACCGCACGCGCGCACGGCGACGTTTGCTCGCGCAGCGCCGCGACCAGCGCCGCAAGCGCGAGCGACCAGAACAGGAGGAGCGATGCATCGGGCGTCGCGAGCGAGAGCCCGATCTGGGCGAGCGGCATGCACGCGATCATCGCGGCGGCGCGCAGCATCGCGCGGTCGCCGCCCAGCTTCCCCGCCGCCCGCACGAGCACGGCCGACGCGATCGCGCCCGCGACCACGCTGCCGATGCGCACGCCGAGGGGCGTCGCGCCGAGCAGCATCGTGCCGAGTCGTATCACCAGCGCGATGACGGGCGGATGATCGAGATACCCCGCCGCCAGGCGGCGCGACCACTCCCAATAGTACGTCTCGTCTGGCGCGAGCGGCACCAACGCAGCCGCCACGAGCCGCACTCCGACCGCGAGCGCCAGCACCGCGTAAGCCGCGCGTCGCGCTCGCTCGCTGGATTTGGTCGCTCGCATGGAGATGAACGATAAGGGCATTGTACCTTTCGTTCTCACCCCGCGGCGACGGAGACATACGACGTGAACGGTCTGGCCGGCGAAACGAGCCCGTACCTGCTGCAGCACGCGAACAATCCCGTCGACTGGCAGCCATGGGGCGAAGCGGCGCTCGCGCGGGCGCGGGCCGAGGACAAGCCGATTCTGCTGAGCATCGGCTACGCGGCGTGCCACTGGTGCCATGTGATGGCGCACGAATCGTTCGAGGATCCGGCGACCGCGAAGCTGATGAACGAGCTGTACGTCAACATCAAGGTCGACCGCGAGGAGCGCCCCGACATCGACTCGATCTACATGAGCGCGGTGCAGGCGATGACGGGCCAGGGCGGATGGCCGATGACGATGTTCCTCACGCCCGAGGGCGTGCCGTATCACGGCGGTACCTACTATCCGCCCTCGGACCGCCACGGGATGCCGTCGTTCGCGCGCGTGCTTCGCTCCGTTGCGGATGCGTATCGCACGCGGCGCGGCGACGTGCTCGACACGGCGGCGCGCGTGCGCGAGCTGTATGCGGGCGCGCAGCAGGCGGCGGTGAGCGCGGGCGAGCTCACGCCAGCGCAGCTCGACGCCGCCGCGCGGGGCATCGCGATGCGCTACGATGCGCGCAACGGCGGCTTCGAGGGCGCGCCGAAATTTCCGCAGACGATGGCGCTCGACTTTCTGCTGCGTCACTGGAGGCGGAGCGGCGCGCCGCAGGAGCTCGCGATCGTTCGCGACTCGTTCGTGAAGATGGCGCGCGGCGGGATCTACGATCAGGTAGGCGGCGGCTTCCATCGCTACGCGGTGGACGACCAGTGGCTCGTGCCCCACTTCGAGAAGATGCTGTACGACAACGCGCTGCTGTCGCGGCTTGGCCTTCACCTGTGGCAGGTCACGCGCGATGCGGAGATCGCGCGTGTCGTGCGCGAGACGTTCGACTGGACGCTCCGCGAGATGGCCGCGCCGGACGGAGGATTCTACTCATCGCTCGACGCGGACAGCGAGGGTCACGAGGGAAAGTTCTACGTCTGGAGCTCGTCGGAGCTCGACGCCCAGCTCGGCGCGAGCGCGGCGGTGCTGCGCGACCTATGGAGCGCTAGCGTGGCCGGCAACTTCGAGGGGAAGAACATTCTGAACGTCCCACGGCCGCCCGCGGACGTCGCGACGCGGCACGGACTCACGCTCGATGCGCTCGAGTCGCTCGCCGCCGCCGCTCGCACCACGCTCCATGCCTCGCGCGAGGCGCGCGTGCACCCGGCGCGTGACGACAAGATCCTCGCCGCGTGGAACGGGCTCATGGTGCGCGCGCTCGCCGATGGAGCCCGCGCATTCGACGACGCGCGCTGGCGCGCCGAGGCGATACGACACGGCGAGTTCCTCGTTCGCGAGCTGGTGCGCGATGGTCGCGTGATGCGGGTGCACAAGGACGGCGTGACGAAGGGGGCCGGCTTCCTGGAGGATCACGCGGCGGTGGCGCTGGCGGCGCTCGCGCTCTACGAGCTCACCTTCGACGCGCGATGGCTCGCCCGCGCGCGGGAAATGAGCACGGCGATGGTCACCTGGTTCTGGGATGATGGCATTGGCGGCTTCTTCGATACCGCGCACGACGGCGAGGCACTGATCGCGCGCCCGCGCGAGCTCACCGACAACGCGGTGCCGGCGGGGAGCTCGCTCGCGGCAGAGCTGCTGCTTCGACTCGCTGATCTCACCGGGAGCGAGGACGATCGCAGGCGTGGCACGTGGGTGCTCGAAACGCTCGGCGAGGCGCTGCAGCGATACCCGATGGCCTTCGGCCACGCGCTGGGCGCGGCGGAGCTCGCGGTGCATGGCGCGACGGAGATCGCGCTGGTGGGCTCCGCGGGCGCCTCGGACTTCGAAGCGCTCGTGCGCGAGACGGCCTCGCACTATCTCCCATCGCTCATCCTCGCGGGTGGCGCGCCGGGTGCCGATGAAGGCGTGCCGCTGTTGCGCGACAGAACGACGATCTCCGAACGCGCGACTGCATACGTGTGTCGGCATTACGTGTGCGCTGTGCCTGTGACGGATGCGCGCTCGCTCGGCGAGCAGCTCGAGCGATCGGCCAGCGGCAGCCGCTAGAAGAGCTGCTCCGCGCGCGAATGTCCGGGGAGGCGCAACGCCAACCCGGACATCGCCGCGCGACTAGCGCCAGTGACCTTCGATCCAGTACCAGCCACCGCGGTCGTGCGCCCAATGGCCCTCGACCCAGCGATGACGTCGCCCCTCAGGACGTTCCCATCTGCCCGGCACCCATACGTATCCCCCGTCGGCGTACGCCCAGTGGCCGCGAAGGTAGACGTAATCCGGGCCCGGGCGTACGACGATGACCTCTCTTCGTATGGGCGGCGGTCCGACGCGAACATACACGCGACCGCCCTGCGCGGGCGCGCTCGCACAACCCACGAGCGGCGCGGTCGCGAGAGCGATGCTGAACAGTGCGATTTTCCAGCGCTGCATCATGTGCTCCTCCGTTGTCGGTCCTGCACGTTCTGCTCTTGCACGTTGTAGGCCCTTTCACAATGGATGACGACGGTTGACCCTGATCGTTAAGGCGCCGGGAGACGCAGCCGGCAGCGCTCTCACGGCGCCATGGCGATCTCCATTATCTTAGGCCTGCTCCCAACAGAGGTTCCTTCGTGAACGATCTGCTCCTTCCTGCCCGGCTCCAGGCAGCGCTCGGCGACGCCTATCTGCTCGAGCGCGAGCTTGGCGGTGGCGGGATGAGCCGCCTGTTCGTGGCGACGGAGCGATCACTCAATCGCCAGGTCGTCATCAAGGTGCTGCCGCCCGAGCTCGCGAGTGAGGTGAGCGGCGCGCGGTTCAAGAAGGAGATCGAGGTCGCTGCGCAGATGCTGCATCCGCACATCGTGCCGATCCTCGTCGCGGGCTCCGGCGACGGGCTGCTCTGGTACGTGATGCCGTACGTGCGCGGAGAGTCGCTGCGCCACCGGCTGCGCGAAGGCGGGGCGCTTCCGGTGCGCGAGGCCATCAAGATTCTGATCGAGGTCGCGGACGCGCTGGCGTTCGCGCACCGCAAGGGGATCGTTCACCGCGACATCAAGCCGGAGAACATCCTGCTCGAGGAGGGGCACGCCGTACTCGCGGACTTCGGAGTCGCGCGCGCGATCTCCGCCGCGCGAACGGCGTCGGCGGTCGACGGGGCGAATCTCACGGGCACGGGAATGTCCGTCGGCACGCCGACCTACATGTCGCCCGAGCAGGCCGCCGGCGAGAGCGACATCGACGCGCGAGCCGACATCTACGCACTCGGCATCGTGGGCTACGAGATGCTCGCTGGACGGCATCCGTTCAGCGGCTCAGGCTCGGTGCAGAGCATGATCGTCGCCCATCTCACGGAGCCCGCGCCTCCGGTCGCGAAGCTGCGCGCCGACACGCCGCCCGCGGTGAACGCCGCCATCGCGCGCGCGCTCGCGAAGCTGCCCGACGAGCGCTTTCGCACCGCCGAGGAATTTCGCGACGCACTCGATGCAGCGCCGTCGAGCGCGCGCGGCTCCCGTGGGCCGCTGCTCGCAATCGGCGCGGCAGTCGTCGCGATGCTCGTCGTCGTCGGGATCGTCGCCACGCGGCGCCAGCACACCGGCCCGCTCGATCAGAACCTCGTCGCGGTGGCGCCATTCGATGTCGTCGACGCAGACCTCAAGCTGTGGCACGAAGGGATGGTCGACGTGCTGTCGCGCAATCTCGACGGGGCGGGACCGCTGCGCACGGTGTCGCCAACGCTCGTCGTGCGACGATGGGCGGGGCGTGCGGACAAGGAATCGGCCGCGGCGCTCGGCAAGGCAACGGGCGCGCGGCTCGCGGTGTTCGGTCGGCTCATTCGCTCTGGTGCGGATTCGGTGCGCGCGTCCGCATCGGTGGTCGACGTCAGCACCGGGCGCGTCCTCGGCGACGTAGAGCGCAGGGACGCGCTGTCGAGCATGGATCGTCTCTCCGATTCGCTGACCATCGGACTGCTTCGCGAGCTCGGGAAGACGCGCGCGCTCGGGGGCGCGCAAATGTCGTCCGTCGGCACGACGTCGCTACCCGCGCTGAAGGCATTTCTGGAGGGGCAACAGTACTTTCGGCGAAGCGCGTGGGATTCAGCAGTGGCATCGTACGACCGCGCGATCGAGATCGACTCGACATTCAGCATCGCGCTCATGCACGACGGTATGTCGCGGGGCTGGGTCGGCGGCACGGCCGACTCCGGCGCGATCTCACTCATGCAGCGCGGCGCGCGGTACAATCACGGGCTCGCGCCGCGCGACAGTCTGCTCGTGCAAGCAACCGCGCAGTTCGCGACGCTCGGGGCATCGGAGAACAGTGGGCCGCCATTCACGGTGCAGCGCGCACTCTTCGCCACCCTGCACGAGGCGGTGCGGCGATATCCGACCGACCCCGAACTGTGGTACGCGCTCGGCGACGCGCAATATCACTGGGGGTGGGGACCGGAGATCGGCGTCACCGAGCGCGACGTGGTGCGTTCCTTCGACCGCGCGATCGCGCTCGACTCGGCATTTACACCCGCCTACATCCACGCGATCGAAATGGCGTTCCGCTACGGGACGGCGAACGGGCGCCGCTATCTCGCCGCGTATCTCGCGCAGAATCCGACCGAAGTGGACGCCGAAGGGATGCGGCTCGCGTCGCGGCTCACCGATCCGGCGCTGGCGGGCACGCCGGAGACGCGCGAGATGCTCGACACCGCGTCCGCGGACCAGCTTCAACACGCTGCCGCCGCCGTCGTGGAGTGGGGCGACTCCGCGGGGACATTCTTGCGCCTGGTGCGGCCGATCGCATCGGGACGGCATTACCATGATCCGTCCTTTGCCGATACGATGCGCCTGAAACGGCGCCTACCCTATGCGCTCGCGTCGCGCGGCCTCGGGGCAGAGGCCATGAAGATAAAGCCGACGGGTGATCTCCTGCTGAAGCTGGCGCTTCTTGGCGCCGCGCCGTCCTCGGTGGCTGACAGTGTACTCAGGGAGGACGTTGGCCGCGGACGCATCTGTTTGCCGTGCGCGGCCAGTTATTGGGGGATGCGCGGCGATACCACGAAGCTGCAGCTCATGAACAAGATGGCGGACTCTCTCGTGCGCGATCCGCACTCGAAGGACGATCGTCTTCGAATCCCCTATCTGCTCGACCTCGACCGCGCCTACATCACCCTTGCGCGGCATGATACCACGCAAGCGCTCCAGCAGTTCAGCGCACTTCCGGACAGCCTCTGTCACGCCTGTGGCTGGGCAGTGCTCACGCAGGCGCAGCTCCTGGAGTCACGCGGGAGGAACGCGGAAGCGGCTGCGATCCTCGACGAGTTGAGTGTCTTCAATGATCTGCTGGGAACGCTCGCCGAGCTCGAACGCGGACGGATCGCTGAGAAGCTCGGCGACAAGCCGCGTGCGCGCGACGCGTACTCGTTCGTCGCCGACATATGGCAGCGCGGCGATCCGGCGTTTCAGGTTTACGTATCGGAGGCGCGCGCCGGACTCAAACGCATGAACGAAGAGTCCGGAGGAACCGCGATCCCGGTGCGAAAACCGTAGCTCGATCGTTCAGCTGCGCCCCTGCATCTTGAAGATCCGGAACAGATAGAACAGCGACGGAAAAAGCACGCACGCGCCTGCCGCCAGCGCCCAGAGGACGAGCAACAACGTGCGCGACGGCGCGGCTGCCGCCTCGATCGTGAGGGTCGGCGGCAGCAGATACGGATATTGCGCCGCCGCCCATCCCCACAAAATGAACGTCACCTGCGCTGCCGCGGCCGCGCGCGCGAGCCGGAAGCGGCGTGTCCATAGCGCGGCAATCGCGGTGACGGCCGAAATGCCGGTGACGATGTGAATCGGCAGCGCCAACGAGCCCGCCATGAGCCCCTGTCGAACCATCGGCGCCGCACGCCACGACAGAGCGAGCACGCCAAACGCGAGCACGAACACCGCGGCCGCGGCCCAGAGCGCTCGCGTGCGAAAATCGTTCTGGAGCGGAGTCCCCTCGGTCTCGACGGTGAGATACACGGCCGCGAGGAAGGAGAAGAGCGCGAGCGCCATCAGACCGACCCCGAATCCGAACATCGTGAGCCACGGCCGGATGAAGTGCTCGGCGAACGGGCCGGTGAACGATGTCATCCCGAGTCCGCCCGTCGCGACGGCACCCACGCACATGCCCAGGAGCACCGGTGTCACGATGCTCGCGATTGCGAACACGCGCCCCCAGCGCTGCTGCGTCGCATCCTGATCGCCGCCGTAGCTTCGGAAGATGAACGCCGAGCCGCGCAGCACGATGCCGAGGAGCATGAGCGTGAGCGGGATGTGGAGCGCGATGGCGATCGTCGCGAACGCGGCGGGGAAGCACGTGAAGAGCAGCACGATGACGAGGATCAGCCAGACGTGGTTCGCCTCCCAGATCGGCGCCAGCGCGTGCGAGATGACGTCGCGCTGCGCCTGGCGCCGCGGGCCGCTCGCGAGAAAGTCCCACACGCCGCCACCGAAGTCCGCGCCGGCGAAGAGCACGTAGAAGTTGAGCGCCACCATCACGACGCCGGCGATCGCGATCGCGGGAGTGAGCATCACGCGGCGCGCGACTGGTTCGCGCGCACATCGCCGCCGCCCGGGCTCCGCAGCACCTGCTGGTAGAGCAGCCAGGCGACGATGACGCCGAGAAAGACGTAGAGCGCCGTGAAGGTGAGGAACGGCACGATCAGCCCCGGCATCGGCGTCACGGCGTCCGCGGTGCGGAGAATCCCGTAGATCACCCACGGCTGACGCCCGACCTCCGTCACCGTCCAGCCGGCCTCGATGCAGATGAAGCCCATCGGCGCCGAGAGGATGATCGCCCACATCAGCCACCGCGACGTCACGACATCACGTTTTCGCCACAGGAAAAGAAGAACGGCGAGCGCGACGAGTGCCATGAACGTTCCGAGCGCGACCATGATCTGAAAGGCCAGGTGCACGATCGGCACCGGCGGCCAGACGTCTTCCGGAAAATCGTTCAGCCCCTTGATCTCGGCGTTCGGGTCGTGGGTCGCGAGAAACGAAAGCCCGTGCGGAATCTCGATCGCGTACTTCGTCCGTCGCTCGGCGACGCTCGGCAGCCCGCCGATGCGCAGCGGTGCGCCGCGCATCGTGACGAACTGGCCTTCCATCGCGGCGAGCTTCACCGGCTGCTGCCGCGCGACGTAGCGCGCGCTGATGTCGCCCGAGAGCGGCTGGAGGATCGCCGCCGGCGCGCCCATCAGGATCGCGATCGCGAACGCGTGCCGATGAAAGGCGTTCGTCGGATCGCGCAGCAGCATCGCGGCATGGATCCCCGCGACCGCGAAGCCCGTCGCGGCGTACGCGGCGAGCGTCATGTGCAGCGCCAGCGGGAAGGCGGCC
Organism: Gemmatimonadaceae bacterium; assembly: GCA_036564355.1. Lineage (GTDB taxonomy): Bacteria > Gemmatimonadota > Gemmatimonadetes > Gemmatimonadales > Gemmatimonadaceae > FEN-1250. The sequence continues at coordinate 20,284 of DATCPC010000085.1, forward strand.
GGCGTCATCATCGCGGCCACCGGATCGATGTTCGTGAACTTGCCATCGACCAGCGTGAATCCCCGCGGCGTGTTCATCCACGCGTTCGCGATCACGACGAACACGCCGGAGATCGCCCCGCTCACCGCGACGACCACGCCCGCGCTCACATGCGCGCGCGCGGAGATGCGATTCCAGCCATACAAGTAGATGCCGAGAAAGATCGCCTCGGTGAAGAAGGCGAATCCCTCGAGCGAGAATGGCATTCCGATGATCGGGCCCGCCTGCTTCATGAACTCGGGCCACAGCAAGCCGAGCTCGAAGCTCAAGACGGTGCCCGAGACTGCGCCCACCGCGAACAGAATCGCGGCGCCCTTCGACCAACGCTTCGCGAGCTCGAGATACACCGCGTCGCCCGTGCGACGCCATCGATGCTCGGCGATCACCATGAGCGCGGGCAGGCCGATTCCGACGACCGCGAAGATGATGTGAAAAGCCAGCGACACCCCCATCTGCGAGCGCGCGGCGAATAGGTCGGGCATGACGAACACTCGCAGGGGCAGGCAGGCGGCGCAACCGGAGCGGCGATGGGGAGCGTGCTTGCCGGCCTCTGGGCGGCGCGCGAGTTTTTGAGCGTGCGGTCTCTGCTCCTCTTCGTCGGGGTGCTTCTCCTCGCCCACATCGCGTTGCTGTTCGTCCATCCCGCGCCGCCCGTGCCCGTTGCGAGCGGCAGCGGACTCGACGTCGGCATCGTCTTCGACGTCGGCGGACGCGGCGACAAATCATTCAACGACGGCGCGTACCGCGGCGGCGAGCGCGCGGAGCACGACATCGGGGCGCACGTCCACTTCATCGAGCCGGGCGAAGGCTCCGATCGCGAAGCAGGGCTGCGTCTGCTCGCAGCCGAGCACATGCAGCTCGTGATTGGCGTCGGATTCATCTTCACCGACGACCTCACCGCGCTCGCGAAGGAATATCCGGACACGCGCTTCGCCGGCGTCGATTACGCGCTCGCGCTCGACTCCGCCGGCAACGTCATCCCTCCGCCGCCGAATCTCGCGGCGCTCAAGTTCCGCGAGGAGCAGGGCTCGTTTCTCGTCGGCGCGCTCGCGGCGCTCGTCGGCAAGTCGAAGAAGCTCGGCTTCGTCGGCGGAATGGACATCCCACTCATCCACAAGTTCGAAGCCGGCTATCGTGCCGGCGTGAAGTACGTCTGCCCGGACTGCACCGTCATCGCGCAGTATGCCGGCGTCACTCCCGAGGCCTTCCGCAATCCGGGGCGCGGGAAGGAGCTCGCGCTCAGCCAGTATCAGTCCGGCGTCAACGTGATTTTTCACGCGTCGGGCTCCACCGGACTCGGCGTGTTCGAGGCCGCGCGGCAGACGGACAAGCTCGCGATCGGCGTGGATGCGGACCAATACGCGGAGGCACCGGGGCACGTGCTCACGTCGATGGTCAAGGGCGTTGACGCGGTCGTGTTCGACCAGATCGAGAAGGCGCGCCGCGGCACCTTTCACGGCGGGGTGCAGGAGTACGGGCTCGCCGAGAACGGCGTCGGCTACATATACGATGCGCACAACCGCGCGCTCATCCCCGACAGCGTGCACGCGCGCGTCGAGGAGATTCGCGCGGGGATCATCGCGGGGCGCATCATCGTCCCCGCAACGCGATGACGGGCGGCAGCGTGATCTCCGGCGCGCCGGCCGTGCGCATGACGGGCATCGCGAAACGCTTCGGCGACTGCCACGCCGTGCGCGATGCGTCGCTCGAGGTGATGCCGGGAGAGATCCACGCGCTGGTCGGTGAGAACGGCGCCGGCAAGTCGACGATGATGCGCGTCCTTGCCGGGATCTATCCGCCCGACGCGGGCACCGTGGAAGTCTCGGGGCGCGACGTCACGGGATGGAGCGCTGCCCAGGCGATCGACGCGGGCGTCGGGATGGTGCACCAGCATTTCATGCTCGTCCCCACGCTCACCATCGCCGAAAACGTCATCCTCGGCCGCGAGCCCACGCGCGGCCTGGCGATCGACATGGCCCGCGCGCAGCGCGAGGTCGCCGAGGCGGCGGAACGAAACGGTTTTCGGATGAACGTACGCCAGTACGTGCGCGAGCTGAGCGTCGGCGAGCAGCAGCGCGTGGAGATCCTGAAGTCCCTCGTGCGTGGAGCGCGAATTCTCATCCTCGACGAGCCGACGGCTGTACTCTCCCCGCCCGAGGTGCAGGAGCTCTGGCGCGTGCTTCGCGCGCTTCGCGACGATGGCGGCACGATCATCCTCATCACCCACAAGCTGGATGAGGTGGCGGAGATCTCGGATGTGATCACGGTCGTGCGCGCGGGCCGCACGGTGGCGCGCTTCCCGACCGCGGGAACGAGTCCCGCCGCGATCGCGCGCGCGATGGTCGGCCGCGACGTCGTGCTCGCGGGCGATGCGATCGAATCGCAAACGTCATGGCGCGCGCCGCCGGAGCGCGCCAACGCCGCCGCGCCGGCGCTCGAGGTGCGCCATCTCGTCGTGACAGGTGAGAGGCGGGCGCGCGCCGTGGACGACGTGTCCTTCACCATCCAGCCGCACGAGATCCTTGGTATCGCCGGCGTGGAAGGGAATGGCCAGAGCGCGCTCATCGAGACGATCGCGGGACTCCGTCGCGCGCAGAGCGGCGAGACCCGCATCGCGGGCACCGATGTTACCGCGATGTCCGTGAGCGAGCGCGGGGCGCAGGGGCTCGCGCACATACCCGAGGACCGTCACCGCCGCGGCCTCGTGCTCGACTACTCCATCGCCGACAACCTCATCCTCGGCCGCCAACGCGCCTACGCGCGCGGCGGGATGCTCGATCGCCGCCGCATCCTCGACGATGCGCGCGCGGCGATCGCAGTTGCGGACATTCGTCCGTCCGATCCGATGCTGCCGGCGCGCGCGCTGTCTGGCGGCAACCAGCAGAAGATCGTGATTGCGCGCGCGCTCGCGCGACCGACCGTCGTGCTGCTCGCCGCGCAGCCGACGCGCGGCGTGGACGTCGGCGCGATCGAGCTCATTCACGCGCGCCTCCGCGCGGCGCGCGATGCGGGTACGGGAATCCTGCTCGTGTCCGCGGAGCTGCCGGAGATCCTCGCGCTGTCGGATCGAGTCGCGGTGATGTACGGTGGCAGGATCGTCGCGATCGTGCCGCGGAGTGAGGCGAGCGAACAGATGCTCGGTCCGCTCATGACCGGTGCGACCGCGTGAGCGATTCGACGGCGGAACCGTCGACCACGACGCCGGCGGCCGCGCGGCCGATGGCCGATCGCGTGGTCGAGGCGGTGCTCCCGCCGCTCGTCGCGCTCCTCGTATCGATCGTCGCCGGCGATCTGCTCATCATCGCCGTCGGACAGTCGCCCGGCGCGGTGTACCGACTGATGCTCGAGGGCACGTGGGGCAATGCGTACGGATTCGGGCAGGTGCTCTACAAGACGACGACGCTGATCTGCACGGGACTCGCGGTCGCCGTGGGACTTCGCGCGGGGCTCTTCAACATCGGCGCCGAGGGACAGTTGGCGGCGGGCGGCTTCGGGGCGGCGCTGATGGGGCTCGCGCTGCCCGCTGGCACACCGGCACTCCTCGCGGTGCCACTGTGCACCGTAGCCGCGATGTGCGCCGGCGGCGCGGTCGGATTCGTGCCTGGTGCGCTTCGCGCGAAGTGGGGCGCGCACGAGGTGATCACGACGATCATGCTCAACTTCATCGTGCTTGCCCTCCTGAGCTGGCTGATCTCGACGCGCCTGCGCGTGCCGGAGACGCTGCACACCCAGGCGATTCACGCGGGCGCGCTCCCGAGGCTATCCGCAGCCTGGAGCTCCTTTCACGGATCCGCCGCGAACGGTTCGATAGCCATCGTACTATTCGCGTCGCTCGTGGTGAGCTGGTATCTCTTCCGCACCCGTGGCGGCTTCGAGCTCCGCGCCGTCGGTCTGCAGCCCGACGCCGCGGAGAACGCCGGCATCGACGTCGGCCGCACGTGGATCCGCGCGCTCACGATCAGCGGCGCGCTCGCGGGACTCGGCGGGATCAACTTCGTGCTCGGCTACGAGCACTATTACGAGGAAGGATTCGCGACAGGCGCCGGCTTCCTCGGTATCGCCGTGGCGCTGGTCGGCCGAAGCAATCCGCTCGGCGTCGTGCTCGCCGCACTCTTCTTTGCGACATTGTCGCAGGGCGGGCTCGCGATCAACGCCCTCGTGCCGAAGCAGATGGTCGACGCGCTGCAGGGCGTCGTCATCCTCGCCATGGCGGCGGCGGTGCCCGAGGTGCGGCGCCTGCTCGCACTCGCCCGGGGAAAACGATGAGCGTGCTCCTCGCCTTCCTCGCCCAGACGCTACGTATCGCGGTGCCCTATCTCTTCGCGGCGGCGGGCGGAGTGCTGGCCGAGCGCGCGGGGATCATCAGCCTGACGCTCGAGGGATTCATGCTGGGCGGCGCGTTCACCGCGATGCTGGGCAGCTACTACTCGGGGAGTCCGTGGATCGGCGTGTTGTGCGGCATCGCCGGCGGGCTCGCGCTCGGGTTGCTCCACGCCGTGTCGACCATCCGGTTCAAGGCCAACCAGGTCGTCTCGGGAATTGCGATCAATCTGCTCGCCGTCGGGCTCACGAGATATTTCCTCAAGCTGGTGTTCGACAGCTCGTCGAACTCGCCCAGGGTGGCGGGTTTCTCCGCGGGCGCGAGCTCGACGGCGCTCGTGGCTGGGCTCATTCACAACCCGCTCATTCCGCTGGGGCTATTGATCGTACCGGTGGTCGCGTGGCTGCTCTACCGCACACCGTTCGGCCTTCGCGTGCGCGCGGTGGGCGAGCATCCGGAGGCGGCGATCACGCTCGGGGTGTCGGTGGCGCGCGTGCGCTACGTGGCGGTCGCACTGTCGGGGGCGCTGGCGGCGCTGGGCGGGGCGTATCTGTCGCTGGACCAGCACCAGTTCACGGACGGCATGAGCGCGGGCCGCGGCTTCATCGCACTCGCGGCGATCATTTTCGGGCGGTGGGACCCGATGCGTGCGGGGCTCGCGTGCCTGTTCTTCGCCGCGGCCGAGACGCTGCAGATCCAGCTACAGGGGATGCAGGCGATTCCGTCGCAGTTCGTGCAGATGATTCCGTACGTGCTCACGATCATCGCGCTGGTGGGGGTCGTTGGGCGCGCCGTGCCGCCCGCGGCGCTCGGCAGAGAGTAGCTTTCGCGCGTGACCTCCTTCGTGACGAGGCGGCTGGGCGCGCTGCGCAGCGGCGATGCCGGCAAGCTGAGTGTGCTGATGTTCACCGCGTTCATCGACATGGTGGGCGCGCTGATGATCATCCCGCTGCTTCCGTTCTACGCGAAGCGGTTCGGCGCGAGCGACTTCATGGTGATGATGCTCGTCGCGTCGTTCTCCGCGATGCAGCTGATCAGCGCGCCACTCTGGGGGCGCGTGTCGGACAGGTACGGGCGCAAGCCGGCGCTGCTGTTCGGGCTCGGCGCGTCGATGCTCGCATACGTCGTATTCGCGTACGCGGACTCGTACTGGCTGCTGCTCGTGTCGCGCATCATCCAGGGGGCGGGCGGCGGCACGACCGGCGTGATCCAGGCCTACGTGGCGGACAGCGTGGCGCCCAAGGATCGCGCGCGCGGGCTGGGATGGCTGTCGTCGGCGACGAACGCGGGCGTCGCGATAGGGCCGGCGCTCGCCTCGTTCTCCCACAAGCTCGGTCCGCACTGGCCCGGGTTGGTCGCCGCGGTGTTGTGCGCGCTGAACATTCTCTTCGCCTTCCGGTACTTGCCGGAGTCGCACGACGCGAAGGCGCGCCTGCGCACACGCGGGGGGCGCACGCCGATCGACGCGGTGGCTCGCGTCGCGTGGACGGATTTTCGACAACCGTACGCGCGACTGATCTGGATGTACGCCGTGGGGATCGGCGCGTATTACGGCGTCAATGCACTGATCGTGCTCTTTCTGAGCCGGCACTTCGCCGTGACGGAGGATTCGATCGGATATTTCTTCTTCTACATCGCGACGCTCAGCATCCTCTTCCGGCTGTTCCTCCTCGGTCCGGCGGTGGACAAGCTCGGCGAGGTGCGCACGGCGCGGCTCGGCGCGCTCGCGCTGAGCGTGGGGTTGGTGCTCGTGCCGCTCATGCGTCCGATCGACCTTCCGCATTTCTCGTGGGCACCGTTCGCACTCGTGATCGCGCTCGTGCCGCTCGGCGCGGCGCTCAACTTCCCGAGCGTGACGGCGTTGCTATCGCGCGTTGTGGGGGAGAACGAGCGCGGGTTGTACATGGGCGTGCAGCAGACGTACGGCGGGCTGGCGCGCGTGATCTATCCGCTGGTCGCGGGCATCACGTCGGATCATCTCGGAGAGCAGTCGCCCTTCTGGATCTCCGGCGGGCTGCTGTTGAGCACCATCGCGATGGGATCGGGGCTCGGGCGGTATAGCTCGCGAGCAAGCGCCGAAGACGCCGTGCAGGTTGCGATCGAGGAAGGAGAGGAAGCTGCAGCCGCGGAGTAACGGCGTGGATCGTCGGGGCTGTGCGTCGACAGATTTCGGCCAGTACGGACTAGCGGCCGGTACGATGCGCGGGCTCCGTTCGTCCTTCGAAGAGCAGCACTCCGATTTCTCCTCACGATTCGATCCGAGCGCATGACCGCAGCGTCCCCACCCCGTCCGGCCGAATTCGACAATTCCGCGATTCCAGAAATCGCGACGACGGAGGTGCCGGACTGCCCGCTCTGCGGCGAGCGGCACTTTCATTCCTTCGCGGAAGGGTACGACTACGAGCTGCAGACGTCGCGCAACCGGTGGCGGTTCGTGCAGTGCGACGCGTGCTCCCACGTCTGGCTCAATCCGCGCCCCGCGATCTCCACGCTCGGCGTGATCTATCCCACCACGTACTACGCGTACAACTACGCGACGAAGATCAATCCGATCGCGGTGAAGGCGAAGGAGATGCTCGACGTCGCGAAGATGAAGGCCATCCTCGCCTATCTGAAGCGCGCGCCCAGGTCCTTTCTCGATGTCGGCTGCGGTGATGGGCGCTTCCTGAAAGTGATGGCCAAGAAGGGTGTGCCGCTCGCGCAGGACTACGGCCTCGAGCTAGACGAGTCCGTGCTCGAGCCATTGAAGGAAGCCGGCTTCCAGGTCGCCTGCGAGCGCGTGGAGGATTCGACGCTCGTGCCGAACGGATCGCTCGATCTCGTGACCATGTTTCACGTCATCGAGCACGTCGACGATCCCGGGCCGGTGATCCGCAAGCTTGCGACGTGGATGGCGCCGGGGGGCGTGTTGGCCATCGAAACGCCCAACCTCGACGCGCTAGACCAGCGGCTCTTTCACGACAGCTACTGGGGAGGCTACCACATCCCCCGCCACTGGAATCTGTACACCGCCGCGACGCTCGCCCGGCAATTGAGGGATGCGGGGCTCGAGCCGGTCGCGACCATGTATCAAACCGGTCATTCGTTCTGGATGTATTCGATGCACCACTGGATGCGGTTCGAGGGCAAACCGCACCCACGCCTGGCCAAGCTTTTCGACCCGATCGGCAGTCTGGCCTTCCTGGCAGGCTTCACGTTCTGGGACAAGCTGCGCGGGCTGCTCGGCTTCCGGACCTCGGCCATTTTGGTGCTCGCGAGGAAGCCGGAAACAGCGTGACCGCGCGGGATGCGTCCTCGTCCATAGATGTATACCATTGGGGCCAAACGAGATGACGCATCAGCTCGCCAACACGCTCGCGCCCGAGGCGCCATTTGCGCCGCGCACGCGGGCGCCGCGCTTCGATCCGTACCACCCATTTCGCCGCACCCTCCTCACGCCGGAGCAGGTGCGGTCGCTCAGCTCGCTGCGCCCGGCGCGCGCGGTAGCCGACACCGTGTGGTGCTGGCTCTGGATCATCGGCGCCTGGGCCTCGGTGGCGACGTGGACGCACTGGTGGGTGGTCGCGCTCGCGATTCCGGTGATCGGTACGCGCTATTATGCGCTCTTCATCATCGGGCACGACGGGCTGCACCGCCGGCTCTTCCCCACGCGCGAGCGAAACGACCTCTTCAACGACGTCTGTGTACTGGGCGCGCTCGGCGCGGTCACGCGGATCAACAACCGGAATCACCTCAATCACCATCAGCATCTCGCGACGGAACAGGATCCGGACCGCCACCGCCACGCCTGTTTCAACAAGGCCGAAATCCTCGAGGTATTCGCATTCCTCTCAGGCATCTCGAGCGTGTACACGTCGGTGAAGAACGTGTTCTTTCGGAGATCGGATGCCAACGAGAAGGCTTCGCCCGATGCGTCGGACGCGTACACCGTGCGCGACGCGGCGATTCTTCTTACCTGGCAGGTGGCGCTGATAGGCGGGCTGTCGTGGACCATCGGGTGGTGGGCGTATCCAGTTGTCTGGCTGCTTCCCGTGTTTATTTTCACGTATCTTGGAGACCACCTCCGCTCTTTCGTCGAGCACTCGCACCCCGAGGCCGACGTGCTGGCAGATGCGCATCGTCTCGTCACATACAGTAGTAATCGCGTCGAGCGGCTCTTCGTTGCTCCGATGAACATGAACTACCACGCCGCCCACCATTTGTGGGTCGGCATCCCGTATTACAATCTGCCCGAGGCCGATCGCCTGATGCGCGAACATCCCGGATCGGCTGCGCTCGAGTGGCGGCGCAGCTACTTCGGCTACCTCTGGCGCTACGTGTGCGCGCTCCCGCTCGAAGAGTGCAAGGGATGACGACGACCACGGCGCCGTTCACCCGCTTCGCCGTGCCCCTCGGTGCAAACGTGCCCGAGCTGTCGATCGTGATGCCATGTCTCAACGAGGCCGACACGATCGCCACCTGCATCGAGAAGGCGCAGCGCGCGATCGGTGCGAACGGGATCAACGCCGAGATCGTGATCGCGGACAATGGCAGCACGGATGGCTCGCAGGAGATCGCGCGCAAGCTCGGCGCTCGCGTCGTCGCGGTTGATCAGCGGGGCTACGGCGCGGCGCTCATGGGCGGGATTCAGGCGGCGCGCGGGACGTACGTCATGATGGGCGACGCGGACGACAGCTACGATTGGGGAGAAATTCCGCGCTTCCTCGCCAAGCTGCGCGAAGGCTTCGAGCTGGTGCAGGGATGCCGCCTCGAAGGCGGCGGCGGCACCGTCAAGCCCGGTGCGATGCCCTTTCTGCATCGCTGGTGGGGCAATCCGATGTTCACCGCGCTCGCGCGCTGGTGGTTCCGCACCCCGATCCACGATATCCACTGCGGCATGCGCGCGTTCAGTCGCGAGATGTGGCTCTCGCTCGATCAGCGGTGCACCGGAATGGAGTTCGCGTCGGAGATGGTGATCAAGGCGAGCCTCTTCCACGCGAAGACGGCCGAGATTCCGATCACGCTCTCACCCGACGGACGCACGGCGCACCCGCCGCATCTCAAGACGTTCCGCGATGGCTGGCGACACCTTCGCTTCTTCCTGCTCTTCAGCCCGCGCTGGCTGTTCCTCGTGCCGGGGCTCGCGCTCATTCTCGCGGGCACCGTGGGCTACGCGCTCGCGATGCCGCGCCTGACCATCGGCAGGATGACGTTCGACGTGCACACGCTGCTCTTCGCGAGTCTCGCGATCATCTGCGGCTACCAGTCGATCGCGTTCGCGCTGATGACGAAGGTGTTCGCGATCGTGGAAGGACTTCTGCCCGAGGATCCGCGGCTCAACAGGTTTTTCGCGCTCGTGAATCTCGAGAGCGGGCTCGCGGTCGGCGCGCTCGCGATGATCGTCGGACTCGCGCTGCTCGGCGGCGCCGTCCACCAGTGGTCGACCGCCGACTTCGGCGCATTGAATTACGAGCATACGATGCGATGGGTCATTCCCGGCGTGATGCTCACTGCGCTGGGGTTCCAGACGATTCTGTCGAGCTTCTTCGCGAGCCTGATGGGGATGCGGCGCCGGTGAGCGCTTCCGCAGCGAGCATGTCCAACTCCGATTTCGACATTTACGCTCAGAACTACGACGAAGCGCTGGCGCTGGGGCTGTCCTTCACGGGGGAGACGAAGGACTACTACGCGGCGGGGCGGGTGGCGTGGCTCGCGAAGCGGCTCGCCGCGCGAAAGCACGCGGTGCGCACGGTGATGGACTTTGGCTGCGGTACCGGCTCGGGCGTTCCGTACCTCTTCGACGGACTCGGCGCGAGGCTCGTGCACGGCGTCGACGTCTCTGCCGCATCACTCGAGACCGCGCGCGAAATGCACACGCGCGACGGGGCCACCTTCGCGATGATCGAGGAGCGCATCGGCGCCACCTTCGACCTCGCCTTCTGCAACGGCGTCTTCCATCACATCCCGGTGGCCGAGCGTCATGGCGCAGCGGCGTACGTGCACGATGCGCTGCTGCGCGGGGGGATGTTCGCATTGTGGGAGAACAACCCGTGGAACCTCGGGACTCGCTACATCATGAGCCGTGTGCCGTTCGATCGTGACGCGATCATGATGTCGCCGCCCGAGACGCGCCGTCTGCTACGCGACGCGGGATTCGACATCGTGCGCACCGACTATCTATTCATCTTCCCGCATCTGCTGCGCGCACTGCGGCCCCTCGAGCGCGCGCTCTCGCCGTTCCCGCTCGGCGGGCAGTATCTCGTGCTCGCGCGAAAGCGGTGACCCTCCCGCTCAACCGCTGGCGAGTGCCGGCGAGCGCTCGATGACCGACACAAAAGCCCTTCTCGTTCTGCTCCTCTCGGCGTTGCTGGGGCGATTCATCACGCCCCCGCTGCTGAGCGGCGGCGCGACGCGCGTGCTCAACGCGCGATGGTTTCCGCTGCTCATCGGGTTGGTGACGGCGGTGTTCATGACGTGGATGTGGGGCGGCCTCGATCAGGTCGCCGTGATTCACGACGAGGCCTCGTACCTGCTCCAGGCGAAGATCTACGCCGGCGGACACTGGGCCGCGCCCGGGCGGCCGCTCCCCGAATTCTTCGAGCAGTACCACGTGTTCGTCACGCCAATTCTCACGTCGAAGTATCCTCCCGGTCACGCGATGCTGCTGGTCCCGGGCATTTGGCTGGGGCTTCCGGGATTGATGCCGATCTTGTTGGTGGCGTTCTGCGGCGCGTTGGTGTTCGAGGTCGCTCGTCGCCTCTCGAATCCCTACATCGGATTGTTCACCTGGTTTCTTTGGATGACGGCGCCGGGCGTCATGGACTTCGAGCCCAGCTATCTATCGGAGACGTCGACCAGCGCCCTCTGGATGCTCGGCTGGTACGCGATGCTCCGCTGGCTCGAGGATGACCGGCCGAAGTGGCTGGCGTGGCTCGCGATCTCGATCGGCCTCGGATTTCTGTCCCGGCCCGTGACGGTGGTGGCCTTCTCCATTCCGGTCGCCGTCGTCGTGCTGAGACGCATCGCGAAGCGCAACGCGTGGCGAGAGCTGCAGGTGCCCCTCGGACTCGGCTTCATCTTCGTCGCGCTCTGGATGCTCTGGAGCCAGCGCACCACCGGCAACCCGCTGGTGGCGCCATACGGACTGTACTCGCGAGTCTACTTTCCCGACGACGTGATGGGATTCGGGCTCACCGGGAAGCATCCGCTGCGAGCGCTCAACCCCGACATGGCACTGTTCAACGAATTCGTGAAGATCACGCACAAGGACTATACCCTCGCTTCGCTGCCAACGAACCTCTGGGAGCGGGTGGTCGCGATCGCCGCGAACATGTGGGCATCGAGGGCGATGCTGTTGCCGCTTACCGCGCTCGCGCTGATCACGACGAGCGCCCCCATCTGGTTCGCGCTCGCGACGACGGTGTTGCTCGTTCTTGCGTACCTGTGTTTCGGCCACGCGCCGCAGTGGACGGTTTACTACGTCGAGATTCAGCCGGTGCTCGCCTTCGCGTCGGCGGTAGCCTGGTGGCGGATCGCGAGTCTGTTCGCGAATCGAAAGCTCGCGTGGCCGCTGCGCGACGTGCCGGCGGTGGTGCCGGGTGCGGTGGTGGCGATGTTCGTCAGTGGACTGCTGCTCTTTCCGTATACCACGCGCATGGTGGATTCCGTTCGGAGCTACAAGGTGGAAGAGGTGGCCTACCACCGCGACTTTCGCGATCTGTTGAGGCTCGTGCCGGGCGAGCACATCATGGTGTTCATCCGCTACGCGCCGAACCACAGCCCGCACGAGAGCCTCGTCACGAACGAACCGGACTTGAACGCCGCTCGGGTGTGGACGGTGTACGATCGCGGGGCGGACAACATCCGGCTGATCCGGCTTGCGCCTACGCGCACGCCCTATCTGTTCGACGACGAGCATCGCGCACTGGTGCAGCTCGACTCGACGGGCGCACCGCGCATGGATCGGGTGATTCGCGAGCCGGGGAAGCGGTACTAGCGCTTTGAGACGAGTAACGAGCGCTTCCCGAGCAATTATCTCAGCACTAAGATAATTCGGGCTTGCTCGATGGCGCCGAGCGTCAGCGCACGCGGTTCGCGGTGCGATCACAGAGCGGCAGCCACTCGCCGTCGCCTTGCCTCCACTCCCAGCGCAGATCCATGCGGTTGCCGTCGGCGCTCACGCTCACGGTCGCGCGCGTGGACGGCTCCGAGAACGTCCACACGTTCCCCGACACCGTCGCGACGTACTCCGGATGGTTGCCCGCGTTGTCGAACATGCGAGTGAAGTAGCCGCCCGCCGCCGCGTCGTGGCCGATGATCTCGATGCCCCTGAACCCGTGCGTCCCCACCCTCGCGTCCCACTTGTGGAGCATGAAGAATCCGCCGGGGAGCCACTCGTAGCTCTCCTCGCTCGTCCACACCGCGGGCGACGCGCGCGGATTGTCCACCTGCTGCCCTTCGCCGAACGACTCGCCACGCGCGCGCCAGCTTCCCACGAACACGTCGAGCTGCCTGTGCGCCGCGCTGCGCTGCGGCGGCTTCGAGATCGTAGCATCGGTCATGCGCATCGACTCCTGTGTGCGGACACTGTGCGTGGCGACACGGCCACGACTATCCGCCAAAGCTATCCGATGGACCCGGTCGCGCTCTCGCCAGCGCTCGATACCCCATCGCCCTCGCGCTCCGTCAACAATCGCGAGCCGCGCTGATACGTCAGATACGAGTACGCCCACTCGATGAGCACGATCACGCGATTGCGAAAGCTCGCGAGATACATGAGATGGATGAACAACCAGAACCACCACGCGATCTGTCCGCGCAGCTTCACCTTCCCGATCGCCGCGATCGCGCGGTAGCGGCCGATCGTGGCGAGATTCCCCTTGTCCCGATACTTGAACGTGAGCGTCGGAAGCTCCGCCAGCAACCGCCTGATGTTCTTTGCCGCGAGCGTTCCCATCTGATTCGCGGCGGGTGCGACGCCGGGGACGAGCTCACCGTCCTCCTTTTTCACCGCCGCGAGATCGCCCGCGACGAAGACGTTCGGAAGCCCCGGCACCGAGAGATCCGGCTCGACGAGCACGCGCCCCGCGCGATCGAGCGGCACATCGAGCGTGCGCGCGAGCGGCGACGCCTGATTGCCCGCCGCCCAGAGCACCGTGCGTGTCGGAATCCGCAGGTCACCCACGTACACCGCGTCCTTCTCGACGCGCGTCACGATCGCGTTGAGATGCACCTCGACGCCCAGCCCCTCGAGATCGCGCAGGGCGCGCGCGGCGAGGTCGGGCTCGAAGGCGGTGAGGAGGCGCGGGCCGCCCTCGAGGAGCAGAATCTTCGTGTCGCGCGGATCGAAGTGGCGGAAGTCGTCGAGCATCGAGTGGTGCGCGATGTCCGGCAGAATTCCCGCGAGCTCGACGCCCGTCGGTCCGCCGCCCACGACGACGAACCGCAGCCACGATTCGCGCTCCTCCGCCGGCGCCTTCTCCGCCTCCTCAAAGGCGATCAGAAAGCGATGCCGCACCTTGAGCGCGTCCTCGAGACTCTTGAGCCCTGGCGCAAGCGGCTCCCACTCGTCGTGCCCGAAATACGCGTGGCGCGCGCCCGACGCGATGATGAGATAGTCGTAGGGCAACGTGAGCGCGCCGAGGTCCGCGTGCACGACGCCATTCGCAACGTCGATGGAGTCGACCTCCGCCATCAGCACCGTCGTATTCCTGTTCTTGCGCAGCAGCCACCGAATCGGCGACGTGATGTCGCTCGGCGCCAGCACCGCGGTCGCCACCTGATACAACAGCGGCTGGAAGAGATGGTGGTTCGTGCGGTCCACCAGCGTGACGTCGACGTCGGCCGTGCGCAGCCCGCGCGCCGCCGTGAGCCCGGCGAATCCACCGCCGATGATTACGACGCGCGGTCTGGTCATGCGGTTGGAATGGTCTCCACGCGCTCGGGGCGTCCGCCGAGCAGGCGCGCGGCGACGGTGATCAGCAACACGAGCAGAATGAGCAGCACGCTGTAGGCAGCGGCAGTGCCGAAGGAGAGGTTGCGCAGCTGCGCGAGAATCTCCATCGAGATCGGCCGGTTCGCGTGCGTGTAGAGCACGATCGACGCCACGAACTCGCCGACGGCGGTGATCGCCGCGAGCGTTGCGCCCGCCGCGAGCCCGGGACGCGCGGCGGGAATCACGACGCGCCGCATCGCCAGCCACCAGCTGGCGCCGAGTCCGCGCGCGGCGTCTTCGAGCGACGGATCCATTTGACGAAGCGAGCTCTCGACCGCGCTCGTCACCAGCGGGATGCCGCGAACGAAATACGCGAGCGGCAAGATCCAGAAGGTGCCGACGAGCAGCAGGCGCAGCTGCGCCGGCGCCGTGCGATCGAACGTGGACGCGAGCCCGATCGCGATCGCCGTCGCCGGAATCGCCCAGGGCAGCACCACGAGCAGCTGCAGCAAGCCCCGCCCCGCGAAGCGGCGGCGGACGAGCAGATACGCCGCGACGAAGCACACGATGATGTTCGCGACGGTCGCCAGCAGCGCCATCGAGATGCTGTTGCGAACCGGCAGCCAGAGCTGCGGATCGGTGGCGAGTCGCGTGAAGTTCTCGATCGTGTACTGCGGCGGGAGCACCTGTGTCGTCCAGGTACCATCGCGCGCGAAGGCGACGAGCACGATCATCGCGTGAGGGAGCACGAGCACGAACACGAGCCCCGCCGCGAGCAGCGGCGCCATGCGCGCGGCGGGGCCGCGCAGCGTCAACCGGGTGTTGCTTCCCTTCCCCGTGAGCGCATACGAGCGGCGGCGCTCGAACCAGCGCAGGAGCAGCAGCGCCGCAATCGCCGCGATCGCCATCACCGTTGTCTCGACGTATGCCATGCCCATGGCGCCGTTCAGCTTCGAGGCGACGACCTGCGTCGACAGCACGCGCAGCCCGCCACCGAAAATATAGGGCGCGGAAAACGACCCGAGCGCACTCATGAAGACCAGGAGCATCGAGCCCGCGAGTGCGGGCGTGACGAGGGGAAGCGTCACCTTGCGCAGGCGAAACGTCCCCGAGGCGCCGAGCCCCGCCGCGGCTTCATCGAGCGTTCCATCGAGGCGCTCGAGCCCGGCCGAGACGAACAGGAATACGTAGACGTACATCGTGTAGGCATGGACGAAGATGATCGCCCACACGCCCGTCAGCCGCCACGGTGGATCGGACAGGTGCAGCGCCCGCTGAACGGCCCGCGTGACGACGCCGCTCTCTCCGTACAGAAAGAGAAACGCGATGACGCCCACGAGTGGCGGCAGCGCCGCGGGAAGCGTCGCCACCGCCTGCAGGAAGCGCCGTCCGCGAAACTCCACGCGGCTGAGCACGAACGCGAGCGGCAGTCCAACGGCGGCCGCGCCAATCACCGATCCGATCGCGACGACCATCGTGGTCCACAGCGCCTCGCGATCGCTCGGGCTGTGCGCGAACTCGCGCCAGTAGCCGAGTCCGTGCGCGAAGGAGCCGGCGATGATCGTGACGTTCGGGTAGACGACGCACCAGAGCAGCAGCGCAAGCACGGGCGCGGCGAGCGCCCACGACGTGCGCTGGTCGGGCTTCACGGCGCAACGACCGGCACGGGCTCGCGAACCACGCGCACCGACACCTTGTCGCCCTCCCGCACGTCGCGATCGGTGCTCTGCAGCTCGACCTCCGTGTGCTCATCGACGCGTACGCGATACACGAGCTGCGTGCCGGTGAACCGGCGGTCGGTGACGACGCCGCCCCAGCCGGCGCCATCCTGCACGAGCGCCAGCGCGTCGGGGCGCAGCACGGCGAGCACCTGGCGCACGTTGCCGAGCGTTGCGGGCGCGCGGGCGGCGAGCGTCGTGGACTTGCCAGCGATCTGCACCGTCACCTTCGCACCATCGTACTCGCCCGGCACGAACGTCGCCCGCCCGATGAAGTCCGCCACCGAGCGCGACACCGGATTGTCGTGCAGCTCCTCCGGTGCGCCCACCTGCAGCAGGCGTCCGTTCTCCATCAGCGCGACGCGGTCGGCCACGGCGAACGCATCTTCCTGATCGTGCGTGACGAAGAGCGCGGTGAGGCCGAGCCGGCGCAGCGTCGCGCGGAGCTCGTTGCGGGTGCTGCGCCGCAGATTGGGATCGAGATTCGAAAGCGGCTCGTCGAGGAGGAGCACCGGCGGCTCGATCACGAGTGCGCGGGCCAGCGCCACGCGCTGCTGCTCCCCGCCGGAGAGCGACTGGATCGCGCGCGGTGTCGCGCCAACGAGCCCGACGTTCGCGAGCGCCGCGGCCGCGCGCGCGCTGCGCTCCGCCTTCGCGACCCCGCGCGCCTCGAGCCCGAACGCGACGTTCTGGCCCACGGTCATGTGCGGGAATAGCGCGTAGTGCTGGAACACCATCCCGAACCCTCGCACGCGCGGGGCACGCGCCGTGATGTCTTTTCCCTCGAGCCACACGCGTCCAGAATCGGGCGGCTCGTAGCCCGCCACCATGCGCAGCGTCGTCGTCTTCCCCGAGCCGCTCGCGCCCATCAGCGCCACGAGCTCGCCGCTCGCGATCTCCAGCGACAGCGCGTCGACGGCGAGCTTGTCCCCGAAGCGGCGCGTGAGCTTGTCGAGCGAGAGCCGCGCCGCACCGGCCATCAGCTTGCTCGGTTCCGGTTGCGGATGTTCGCGTCCCAGTAGCGCATCCACTCATCGAGATGCTTCGCGAGCAGCGCGCGATCGAGCGGCATCGGCTTGATCTTCGTCTTCGCGTCGCGCACCCACTCGGGCAGCGAGTCGAGCGCGATGTCCGTGCGCGCGGGGATGCGGTAGAACTTCTGCGACGCGGTCTCGAGCGCCGCCGGCCTCGTCACGAACTCGTAGAACTGCTTCGCCAGGTCCGCGTGCTTCGTTCCCTTCACGATGGCGATCGCATCGACGAGCACGGGCGTCCCGCTCGACGGGATCACGTACTGCACCGGAATCTTGAAGCGCCCGCGGAGCGACGCGATGTCGGGCATGTCGTAGAGCGAGATGAGTCCTTCCTGCCGGCCAAGCTTCTGGTAGAGCACGCCGGGGTCGAGTGCATACTCCTTGGTGCTCGCGTCGAGACGCCGGAGCCACGCGTACCCGGAATCCGGAGTGCCGGACGGGCCCATCCCGCGCAGGATCATCGCGCCGAAAATCGCCCGCATGCTCCCACTCGGCAGCGGATCGCGGATGATCACCTTCCCCTTCCACTTCGGATCGAGGACATCGTCCCAATCCTTCGGCGCGTCGGCCGCGGAGACCGCGTCGCTGTTGTACGCGATTACCTCAGGAGTGAGATATGTACCGTACCAGAGATCGGAGTCGCCCTTCGCCTCCGGCGGAACCGCAGCGGCCCACGTGGGCCGGTATGCGCTGAGCAGCCCGGCCGCTGCGGCGCGATCGAAGACCTCCGTCGGCGCGCCGAACCAGACATCCGCCTGCGGGTTCGCGGCCTCGCTGCGCAGGCGGTCGAGCACGTCCTGCGAGCCCATGTCCACCCACTGCACGTCCACCGTCGGGTGCGCGCGCTCGAACTGCGCCTCGTAGTACTCGAGAAGATCCTTGCCGTGTGGCGAGTAGATCGTGAGCACGGTGCGTCCATCGCCACCGCACGCGGCGAGCGCGAGCGCCACGGCGCATGTGAGCCCGCGGCGCGCGCACCAGCTCACGGCGACACCGCGCGACCCGCCGGCGTTTGGCTCACGATCGGCGGGCCGAGCAGATTCACGAACAGTCGCGCCGCACCGGGAGCGCCGGCGGGAAGCTGGCGGAAGAATGCGAGCGTCGTGTAGATGTAGCTGCCGCGTCCCAGCGCCGCGCGAAGAATCCCGCCCGGATTCGGCGGCTCGCCCGGATCGTTCGTCGCGATCACGGTCTGATAGTGCGAGTCGAAGGTCGACGGCATGTAGAGCGCGCGATCCTGCACCCAGCCGCGCCAGTCGGCGTCGGTGATGCGATTCGGCGTCGAGAGCAGCGGATCGTTCGGCGCGAGCACGGTGATCGGCGACGCCTCGTCCGTCACGCGCGCCGCGGGCGACGAAAGCGTGATCGAGTACGGCATCATCCCCGTCTGTGCCATCTCCGCCTGGCCGTACTGCACGACCATCGTGCCGCCCTGGTTGACCCATTCGAACAGCCGCGGATTCTGCGCCGCGAGCGACGGGTCCGACTCGTACGCGCGCGTGCCGATGACCACGGTCGTGAAGCGCGAGAGATCTGCCGCGGCAAGCCCGTGCGCGTCGAGCACAGTCACCGGTACGCCGAGCTCGGAGAGCATGGGCGCGATGTTGTCGCCGACACCTTGTACGTACGCGACGTTCACTGCGTGCGGAAGCTGCGCGTCGACGGCCTCGATGGCCATCGCGGCCGCGCGAACGATCGTCTGCGGGCGGATGTGATCGTAGCGGATCGGGATGTAGCCAGTCCTGAACTCCTGCTTGTCGCTTTCGGCCACCGCGGTGATCGTGTGCCGGCCGGGGGGCAGCGTGCCGCGCACGCGAAAGACGACCGTATGCGCCGCGCCCATTCCCGCGAGCGAGACGCTGCGCACAAGCGTGTCGGCTTCCAGCCCGCGCGGGAGCTCGAGCCGCACGCTCACCTCGCGCGACGATTCGTACGCCGAGCGGAGCGTGACGCGCAATTCGCGATCGAGGGGGGCGTTCGCGCGCGCGTAACCCACCGTGCGATCGAGCGTCACCGAGATCGCCGGGACGACGGCGAGCGGTCGCTGCTCCTCGCCCCGCGCGGGGTTCGCGACGCGCATCACGAGTGGCGCCCGCAGCACGTCGCCGCCCGCGAGGTACACCTTCGCGAAGGCGGTGCCGGACGCGCTCGCCTCCGCGCTCCGCGTGCTCACCGGCGACGTGAAGAGATCGGTCGTGCGCGGGGGCGTGAGCCACCACGGGGCCGTGAGCGCGGTTCCATGCACCTCGAGCGACCAGGCGGCGGAGCTGTCGCGAGAAATCGCCTTTCTCACCGTGGACGCCGCCCGGCCGATTGCGCTGCCGTCGAGCGTCACCGAATCCACTGCGAGCGCGCTCTGCACCGTCGCCGACGGATCGCCGCGATTGTACACGGTGACGGCGGCGGCCATCGAATCGCCCAGCGCGAGCGCGTCGCGCGGAATCGTCGCTTCGACGGCGATCCCCGTCGCCAGCCTGTCGGCTCGCTCGAGCTCATCGCGGAGCGCCGCGAGCGATGACTGCGCATCGCCTGATGCGCCGCGCGCCAGCACGAGCGCGAGTCGCTCCGCGCGCGCGACGCCCGTCTCCAGCGTGGCTGGATGAAACGGATTGTAGCGCGAGCCGATGGTGGCCAGCGCACTCACCAGCGAGTCGAGGCGCGGCCGCTGCGCAGCAGCCACCTCGCCCCTCAGCCGCCGATAGGTCGTGTCGACGCCATCGAAGATCGAGCGCTCGGCGCTCGCGTCCTTCGGCGCGGGCGCGCGCGAGTCCTCGCGCCGCACCGAGCCCGGGATGAATCCCTTGCGCTGGAGAGTGCCGAATCCCTGCGACAGATGCTGCGACCGGCTCTCGCCCGCGATCTCGGCGTAGCTCCGTCCCAGCAGCGGGCTGTACTCCCCCGCGTTGTAGCGGAACGTCGCGCCCTCGCCGGACCAGTACGATGTGGTGCGGTAGAACTTGAGCGGCGTCCACGGCGCGAGCCCCGACGTCGCGCTCGCGGGGAATTTCACCCCGTCGCCGGCCGCATCGTACGCCTCGCGCGCGAGGATGCCCGCCACCTGATGCTGCCCGTGCCCGTCCCGCGGGGTACCCGAGAACACACTGATGACGATCTGCGGACGAAACGCGCGAATCACGGTCACGACATCGGTCAGCAGCGTGTCGTGCGGCCAGTGTCTGAACGCTTCCGCCGCGCTCTTGGAGAAGCCGAAGTCGTACGCGCGCGTAAAGTACTGCTCCGCGCCGTCGATGCGGCGCGCCGCGAGCAGCTCCTCCGTGCGAATCACCCCGAGCGCATCGCCAAGCTCGTTGCCGATGAGATTCTGGCCGCCGTCGCCGCGCGTGAGCGACAGATACGCCACGTCCGCGTGGCGTCCTTTTTCGAGCCACGCGATGAGCCGCGTGTCCTCATCGTCGGGATGGGCAGCGATGACCAGCACCCGCACCGAGACCGGAAGGCCGGCGAGCACATCTCCCAGCGCCGTCGCGCCGCGCTCCTGAGCAATACAGGGACGCGGCGCGAGGAAAGCGAGGGCGGCCAAGGCGTACAGCCCGACCCCACGCCTCACGGCGAGGAGTCGGAGCGGGATACGATGTCATGCATGGCGGACCAACGCTCAGCGCGCGCCGGAGGTTGCACGCACCCCGGCGCGCTTCGCGGCGATCGGGGCCAGCGTCTCCGCCACGAGCTTTGCCTGCTGCTCGGCGTGCGGCGCCGTGTACCCCTCGGCCGGGCTCGCGCGCTCGGGGCGACCGATGTAGCGGATGGTCATCGCGTTCCCCACCGCGCCACGCAGCCGCGGCGACACGAAGCTCCACGCGCCCATGTTGCGCGGCTCTTCCTGCGTCCACACGACCTCATCGATGTCCGCGTAGCGATCGAGCACCTGCGCGAGCGCCTCGTGCGGCCATGGGTAGAGCTCGTCCAGCCGGACGATCGCGACATGCTCGGTGCTCCCCTCGCTCGCTTCGACGCCCGCCAGCAGATCGTAGTAGATCTTGCCGGTGCACAGCACGAGCCGGCGCACGTCGGCGGGATTCTGTGACGCAATCGGATCGTCGATCACCGGCTTGAACGTGCCGGAGACGAGATCCGAGAGATGCGAAGCCGCGAGCGGGAGGCGCAGCAGACTCTTGGGCTGCATCAGCACGAGCGGACGCCGGTGGGCGCTCAGCGCCTGCCGGCGCAGAATGTGGAAGTACTGCGCGGGCGTCGATGGATACGCGACGCGCATGTTGTTCTCGGCGCACATCTGCAGAAAGCGCTCGAGGCGCGCGCTCGAGTGCTCGGGTCCCTGCCCCTCGTAGCCGTGCGGCAGCAGCATCACGACTCCCGAGTCCTGTCCCCACTTCGCGCCGTCCGACGAGATGAACTGATCGATGATCGGCTGCGCCACGTTCGCGAAATCGCCGAATTGCGCCTCCCACAGCACGAGCGTGTTTCGCGACGCGACGCTGTAGCCGTACTCGAACGCGAGCACGGCGACTTCGGACAGCGGAGAGTTGTAGATCTCGAACGGCGCGGCGTCTTCCGCGAGATTCTGCAGCGGCGTGTACGTCTTTCCGCTCTCGTGATCGTGCAGCACCGCCTGGCGATGCGAGAAGGTGCCTCGCTCCGCGTCCTGCCCGCTGATGCGTACCGCGGTACCGGAGATCAACAGCGATCCCCACGCGAGCGCCTCGGCGTGTCCCCAGTCGACTCCGCCCTCCGCGGCGAGTGCCGGACGACGACGCTCGAGCACGCGCGCAAGCTTTGGCAGCGGATGGAAGTCCGAGGGCCAGCTCAGCATCCGCTCGTTGAGCGCGATCAGCTGCTCGGCCGGCACGGCGGTCGTCACCGGCGCGGCGGGCATCGACGCGCCGCCATCGCCGGGTTCCGCGTCGACCGTCGTCTTTGCCTTCACCTGCGCGTGCACCTTCTCGAACTGCGTCTGGATCTCCGCGTCGAGGTGCTCCATCGCCCCCGGCTCGATCACACCCTCGGTCGTGAGCCGGCGGCCCCACAGCTCGCGCGTGGTGGGATGCGTCTTGATCGCCGCGTACAGCATCGGCTGCGTGTACACGGGCTCGTCTGCCTCGTTGTGTCCCTGGCGACGATAGCCCACGAGGTCGATCAGGAAATCCTTCCCGAAGCGCTCACGGTACGCGAGCCCGAGCCACACCGATGCGATGCACGCTTCCGCGTCGTCGCCGTTCACGTGGAGAATCGGCACCTCGAAGCCCTTCGCGAGATCGCTCGCGTAGTGCGTCGAGCGGCCTTCGCAGGGATCGGTCGTGAAGCCGATCTGGTTGTTCACGATGATGTGGAGCGTGCCGCCCGTGCGGTAACCGCGCAGATTCGAGAGGTTGAACGTCTCCGCGACGACTCCCTCGCCCGGAAACGCGGCGTCGCCGTGCATCGCGATCGGGAGGACGCTCGACTCGTCGAACACGCGAAGGGTGCCGGGAACGCGCTGCTGTGCGCGCGCGACACCCTCGAGCACCGGATTCACCATCTCGAGGTGACTCGGATTCGGCATCAGCGACACGTGCACGCGCGCGCCGAGTTGCCGCTCGCGATCGGTCTCGGCGCCGAGATGATATTTCACATCGCCCGTGTCGCTCGCGGCGTTGGCCGCGTACTTCCCCTCGAACTCCTCGAACACCGCGCTCACGGGCTTGTCGAGCACATGGGTGAGCACGTTGATGCGGCCGCGGTGCGCCATCGCCATCACGACCTCGCGCGCGCCGGCCGCGGCGGCGCCTTCGATGGCCGCCTCGAGCATCGGCACCAGGGTGTCATTCCCCTCGATCGAGAATCGCTTGTAGCCCTGATACGCGCGAGCGAGGAAGCGCTCGAGCCCATCGACTTCCGT
>DATCPC010000087.1:0-25332 GCA_036564355.1 Gemmatimonadaceae bacterium
TGCCTCGGTCGCACGCCGCTCGCCGCTTCGCTGCCCCGCACGTGCGTCACGTGCAAGCCACTCCTGGAACTCCCTGTTCGCACCGTCGGCGAGGTCGAGATGGTGCTCCCCCGCGTACACCGCGAGGCGCGCAAGCGCATCCATCTCCCGCTCGCGACGCTCCTGCCGGTCGCCGGCGAATTCAGTCGTCTCCATGTGCTCCTCCCGGTTCGGCCGTGCGCAGCAGCGTTGCGGCCGTCGCCTCATGCGGGCGCGCTCGTGCCGCTCCGCGCATCTCGCCAGCGCTGCGGCGAAAGAAGTCGATCAGCTCCTTGCGCTCGTCGCTCGTGCACTCGTTCACGTGCCTTAGCGCGCGCACGCGCAGCCGGCTCCGCGTGCGCGAGAGCCGCACCTTGGCCGCGGAGTAGCCGATCTGCAGCCACGTCGCGATCTCGCGCATGGGGACGGCGTTGCTCACCCACGTGAGCATCTGTCGCTCGCTCGCCGAGAGCTCCGCGTCGAGCATCAACGCCAACCGCGCGACGGCGGGCGAGAGCGTTGACGAATCGTGGTCCTCGCCACAGCTCGCGCGGACGGCGTTTTCCGAGCAGCTCGCGAGCACGATGCTCTCGCTCGTCGACGTCTCGGTCGATGTCGCGCGCGCGTCTCGCTGCTCGCGTCGCACGGCGGCTCGCCTGGCGTCGAGAAAGCGATTGCGGAACGCGCGCTGGATGTACGAGTGGATGTCGCGGACTTCGGCGCGAGGCCGTGAGCGTGCGCCGCCTTCGACGGAGATGAGAGAGAGGACGACATCGCACAGCACATCGTGAGCGCCGTCCTCCCAGCTCTCCATGGAGACGCCGGCGCGCGCGGCGTAGCGCGCGAGCAGGGGCTCGAAGCGCGAGTAGAACTCGCGCAGCGCTTCATAGCTTCCCTTCCGCACTGCGGCGACGAGATCGGAATCGCTCATGGCGCGCCAGCGCATGCGTTCCGCGAGGCGAGCGGTGCGCGCGTCGTCGGGCCGATCCGATCTGCTCATACATCGCCTCCCATCCGGTGCGGCCTCGTCTCGTCACTGTGAAGACGCCGGAGGGTTACACGGCCCCGAATCGTGCGCGCGGCTGACGGCGCATCCAGGCGCGCAGCCGGCTCGCGATGCGCACGAGGTCATCGCGCGACGGCGGCTCGGCGAGCAGCCGGGCGCTCGCGCGAGCGGCGCGGGCGGGGCGCATCCCGGAGTCACGCGCCAGCGCGAGCAGCGAGAGGACGTCGCCGAGCGCATCGGCGCGGGACTGCGGCGACGGCACCTCCCGCGACGAAGAAGAGCCCAGCGCCGATCCCGGGGCCGGTGCCGGCGCCGCGCTCCGCGGCCGGCTCGCCGCGACGCGGAGGGGCGCCTGCCGCGCTCGGGCCACGCGCGCCATCTCCTCGCGACTCGGACGTTCAGCGCTCGCCGTGAAGCCGAGGTTGGCGAGGGCGCGGCCGATGGCGGAGGTTTCGGTGTTCTCGAGACACGCGACGGCGTTGACGTCGCCATCACCCTCGCGCTCGAGGGCCCACCCCGTCGCGGCGGGATTCAGCTCCTCCGCTGTGCGGTAGACCCGGGCCCGAAATATTACGGCGCTCTCATCGCGCTCGACGAGCGTGGTGATGATGCGACCGGCAGGATAACGCTCGTAGAACAGGGTGATACGTCGGGCAACGGGAGCGTAGCGCTCCAGCTCGTAGCCATTTTCTGCTTTTGGCATTGCGGTGATCCTCGGCGCGGTCGACGGATGAATCTGAAAGGCGCAGGATAAACCGAACAAATACCGAAAGCAAGAGGACTGCGGCGACGTCACTGACTGCGTTGCGCTACTCCGGAAATAGAGTTAATCTACTCCGGAACAGGAGATGCCTCCGATGGCCGCTCGAGACTATCCCGCCACGCGCTACGAGCCGTCGCCGCTCGTCGATCTCGTCTCTCTGGAGGCGCGCGAGCGGCTGAGCCCCGCCGCGCTCAGCGCGTTCTTCACGATGATGGAGCGCTGGCACGTGCGCGACGAAGACGCTCGCTCGCTCCTCGGCGGCGTCAGCAACGGACCCTACTACGAGATGAAGAAAGGGCCAACCGGCCGCGTGCTCGACGCCGACAGGCTGCTGCGCGTCTCATATCTCATTGGGATTTTCAAGGCGCTCAACATCCTCCACGGTCGCGCGCTGGCGGACCAATGGGTGCGGCTGCCCAATGCGAATCGCATCTTTGGCGGAAGCACGCCGCTCGCGTACATGCTGAAGGGTGGCGTGACATCGATGCAGACCGTGCGACGGCTGCTCGACTCGCGGCGCGGCGGGATGTGAGTCGGCCTCCCGCAACAGTTCTGGTCCGTCGCAATGATACGCATCGCCTGATTCCGTCGCAGCACGGTGACGAGGGACGCACGGTGCTGGCGCGCCTCACCGACAGCGACGCCGACCTCGCGCACCTCTACGACCTGGACAACGCGACGAACGACCGGTTGCTCGCCGAGAATGACCTGCTCCCGGGGATTCGCGTGCACGAGCTGCTCTTCGGCGTTCCGTATTACCGTGTCGTCAACGCCACTTTCACCCATGCGCATCCACTGGGCAGCCGCTTCAACAGCCCCGATCGCGGCGCGTGGTACGCCGCGTTCGAGATCCGCACGGCGCAGGCCGAGGTCGCGTTTCACAAGACGCTGGATCTCGAGGAGATCGGCCGGTTCGAGGATGACGTGACCTTCGACGACTACCTCGCGGACTTCAGCTGCGAGCTCCACGATCTGCGCGACGATGCGGCCTTCGCGTCGTGCCTCGATCCCGCGAGCTACATCCCGTCGCAGACCCTCGCCGCGGGACTACTGGACGCCGGATCGCTGGGCGTGATCTATCCGAGCGTGCGGCGCGCGGGCGGCACGTGCGTGGCTTGCTTTCGGCCCGCGCTCGTGATGAACGTGAGGCGAGCGAAGACGTATCGCTTTCGGTGGAGCGGGCGAGCGACGCCGGTGATTACCGTGGACGCGACGGGTTAGCGCCTGCGTAAAGCGAGTCGATCAAGGAGAGGGCGATGGACGAGATCCCATCAGGATTCGACGAGATTCACAGGCCGGTCTCCGCTCGCACGGTGGCACTCGCGAACGCGCTGGCCGGTCGGCTGTGCGCAGTTGCGCCGGCTGGAATCCTGGTGACCGCAGATCGCGGCAACGTGAATGTCTCATCGAACGGTCGCTCTCTACACGGCTCGGCAGCTTCATCCATCATCGATGATGACGACGATCGCACGATCGAAGAAAAGATCGAAACGGTGGTCCGCGCCGTACTCAGCGGCGTTCAAGACTGTATTGCCGAACTCTTGACGGAGCAGTGGCCGGCGGCGAGCGACGACGTCATGGCTTTGCCCGGCGCACGAATCGAAAATAATCGTGCGCATCTCTGGTTCGGCGACGAGAAGGATCCAACCCTCTCGTTCACACCGCTCGATCTCACCGAGATCTATCGCACAACGTAGGTCAGACGTGGATTCGGCGTCTCACTTCTTCGCCGCCATCGCCTGCAGCAGCTTCATCATCTTCACATCGTACGGATCCGGCGTCGGATCGTCGTCCGCGATCTCGAAGTTCGCCTGCGGCGTCTCGAGAATCAGCGGCACCTTCTTCGCCCGCTTGTCCGCGAGCAGCCAGCCGAACGCGTCCTTCCCGATCTTTCCGTCGCCGATGAGCATATGGCGATCCTTGTTGGAGCCGAGCGCGCCCTCGCTGTCGTTCAGGTGAAAGAACGACGGAGGTGATCCCGCCGCCTCCTCGAACGCATCGAGAATCCTCGTCAGCGCCGCGCGCGACTCGCTGATGTCGTGCCCCGCGGCAAAGAGGTGGCACGTATCCAGTCCGAATCCCGTGCGCTCGCGGAGCGACTTGGGGACATCGTGGAGCATCATCCCGATTTCTTCCGGCGTGCGCCCCATCGTCAACCCCGCACCAGCCGTGTTCTCGATCAGCACGCGCGTCCCGCTCTTCACGGTCTCGAGCGCGTGGGTGATCGCCTTCGCAACGCGCTTCGCCGCCGAGGCGCGATCGCCGCCCGTCGCCGCGCCGGGATGAAAGCAGATCTGCCCGATGCCGAGCGCCGTCGAGCGCTCGAGCTCCTTGGCCAGCCCATCGCGCGCACGGCCCCATTTCTCCTCGTCGTTCGACGCGGTGTTCAGCACGTACGCCGAGTGCGCGACGACGTGCTCCGGCGCGATGCCCGACTCCTTCAGCGCCGCACGAAAGCGCTCGACTCGCTCCGGCCGAATCGACTGTTTGTCGCCATAATACTTGGGAATCGTCGTGAAGATCTGCAGCGCCAACATCCCGGCCTTCCCGGCGCGCCGGGCAGCCATGTCGATTCCGCCCTTGTCAACCGTATGTGCGCCGAGCAGTAGTGGCATATGTCCGTATGTGAGAGCTTGCGTGCGACGGCTTGCGCCTTGCACCTTTTCTGTCTCTGCCTGCGGTCTGCAGCCCTGCGTGGGTGATGCGCGCGCCCCTCTAGAATAGCGATTCATCGTCATGCCTGTCGCCACCAAATCCGCCCCGGCCGCCCCCGCTTCGTCGGCCCAGACTGCACCAGTGCCCGAGCAAGGCGCCGAGAGCGCCGCGAGCGCCCGTAACGCCGAACTCGCGCAGGGATCCGTCTTCGGCTTCAACGGCCACCGCCGTACCCCGCCGCCGATCAACGAGCCAATCCGAAGCTACGCCCCGGGCACCCCCGAGCGCGCCGAGCTCAAGGCGCGGCTCGACTCGATGGCCGCCGAGCACGTCGACATTCCGATCGTCATCGACGGACGCGAGATTCGCACCGGCGAGACCACTCGAGTGGTCATGCCCCACGCGCATCAGCACGTGCTCGCCGATTGGCACGCGGCCACCGTGTCGCACGTCGCGCAGGCGATCGACGCGGCCGAGCGCGCACGCGCGGATTGGGGAAACTGGCCGTTCGAGGAGCGTGCTGGCGTCTTCCTTCGCGCTGCCGAGCTGCTCTCCACCCGCTATCGCGCGACGCTCAACGCCGCGACGATGCTCGGCCAATCCAAAACGGCGTTCCAGGCGGAAGTCGATGCGGCATGCGAGCTCGCCGACTTCTGGCGTTTCAACGTGCACTTTGCCGAGAGGTTGTACAGCGATCAGCCAATCAGCGATCGTGGCATCTGGAACCAGACGGACTACCGCCCGCTCGAGGGCTTCATCTACGCGGTGACGCCGTTCAACTTCACGGCGATCGGCGGCAATCTGCCAACGGCGCCCGCGTTGATGGGAAATACCGTGCTCTGGAAGCCGTCGTCGACGGCAATGCTGAGCGCGTACTACGTGATGCAGATTCTCACGGAGGCCGGGCTGCCGCCGGGCGTGATCAACTTCCTCACGGGCGACGCGGCCGCGATCTCGAACGCCGCGCTGTCGCATCGCCATTTCGCGGGGCTGCACTTCACCGGAAGCACCACCGTCTTCAACATGATGTGGAAGCAGATCGGCGCGAACACGTCGAGCTACCGCACGTACCCGCGCATCGTCGGCGAGACGGGCGGAAAGGACTTCATCGTTGCGCATCCGACGGCGGACGCCGAGGCGCTGGCGGTCGCGATCATCCGCGGCGGATTCGAGTACCAGGGACAGAAGTGCTCGGCCGCGAGCCGCGTGTACATCCCGCAGTCGCTGTGGGGCGAGGTGCGCGACCGTGTGGTCGCGATGATGAAGGAGATCAAGGTTGGCGACGTGCGCGACTTCCGGAACTTCATGGGCGCGGTGATCGACAAGCGCGCGTTCGACAAGATCAGCGGCTATCTCGACGATGCGAAGAAGAACGCGACGGTGATCGCGGGCGGCACCGCGCGCGGAGAGACGGGCTACTTCATCGACCCGACGTTCGTCGAGGCGAAGGATGCGGGGTACCGGCTGATGTGCGAGGAGATCTTCGGCCCCGTCGTCACCGCGTTCGTGTATCCGGACGCAAAGTTCGTGGAGATTCTGGACACCGTGAACCGCACCTCACCGTACGCGCTCACGGGATCGATCTTCGCGCGCGACCGCGGCGCCGTGCAGAAGGCGATGTTCATGCTGCGCGATGCGGCGGGCAACTTCTACATCAACGACAAGCCCACGGGCGCGGTGGTTGGGCAGCAGCCGTTCGGGGGCGCGCGTGCGTCCGGCACGAACGATAAGGCGGGCTCGATGCTCAATCTCGCACGCTGGGTCAGCGCACGGAGCGTCAAGGAGACATTCGCGCCGCCACACGACTTCCGCTACCCGTTCATGGGGGCGGAGTAGCAGGTGGCGACGACTCCGCCGCGCTCCATGCGGGCGCGCTTCTACACGCTCGATGTCTTCACGGATCGTGTGTTCGGCGGCAATCCACTGGCGGTGTTCCCGGATGCAACGAAGATCCCGGAAGCGGCGCTGCAGAGCATCGCGCTCGAGATGAATCTCTCGGAGACGGTGTTCGTCTATCCGCCCACGGACCCGAATCACACGCGTCGCGTGCGGATATTCACGCCCGTATTCGAGTTGCCCTTTGCGGGGCACCCCACCGTTGGATGCGCGTTCGCACTCGCCGCGCTCGGCGAGATCCCGCTCGCGGGCGAGACGCGCATCGTGCTCGAGGAGGGCGTGGGTCCTGTGCCGGTGCTCATTCGCGGCGAGTTCAAGAAGCCGACGTTCGCGCAGCTGTCGGTAGCGAAGCTGCCGGAGACCGGGCCGCCGCCTCCCGGTCGCACGCATCTCGCCGAGATGCTGTCCCTCGAGGCGGCGGACATCCTGGGCGGGATGTCGGCTCCGCAGGCGATCTCGTGCGGATTCCCGTTCCTCATGGTGCCGCTTCGCGATCTCGACGCGGTGCGGCGCGCGCGCGTGCGCATGGATCAATGGGAGTCCGCGCTCAAGTCATACTGGGCGCCGGATATCCTCGTGTTCGCGCGCGACGCGGACCGCGACGGAGCGGTCATTCGCGCCCGCGTCTTCGTGCCGGGACAGGGGATCACCGAGGATCCGGCCACCGGCTCCGCGGTCGCGGCGCTCGGCGGCTATCTCGGCGCGCGCGAGACCGCGGCGAGCGGGCATTTCAGCTACACGGTCGAGCAGGGGTTCGAGATCAAGCGTCCGAGCCTTCTCGAGCTCGAGGTCGACAAGGCCAACGGCGAGGTCTCCGCCGTGCGCGTGGGCGGCTCGGCGATGATGGTGAGCGAGGGAATGATGGACGTGCCGCTTCCACGCGAGGACTGAGGCGGAGGAAGTGCGCGCGCCGAGCTACCCGGCGCGATCGACCTGCTGCGACGCGCGAGCGGCGGCGAGCGCCCGGAGGTGCGGCGTCCAGATGCTCACGCGGTCGTGTCCCGCGACCTTAGCGTCGGAAAGCGCCTCGTCGGCGCGCGTGTGGAGGTCGTGCAGGATGTTCTCATCGTGCACGCGATCGGCGACGAGGCCGATGCTCACCGACACCGCGAGCGCGGACACTCCCTGGAACCGATGCTGGGCCACCGCTTCGCGCACGCGCGTGGCAAGCCGGAACGCCCCTGGGGCCGATGTCTCGGGAAGCAGCAGAGTGAACTCCCCACCGCCGGTGCGCGCGACGCAGTCGCCGCCGCGCGCGATGGAGCGCAGGAGCTCGCCGATTTCCCGAATGACGGTGTCGCCGGCCTGCTGGCCGCAGCTATCGTAGATGTTCCTGAAGGAGTCGACGTCGAGCGCGAGAAGCGCGATGTCCCTCCCGGTGCGGGCCGCGCGCGCGAGCTCGCGCTTGAGCTGCTGCTCGAGGCCGCGGCGATTGAGGCACCCGCTCAGCGGATCGATGAGCGCGAGATTCGCGAGCTGCGCGATGCGATGCAGCCGCTCCCTGAACGATCCATAGTGGACGATGAACGATGAGGCCGCGAGCACGAACACCGCGAGCGACGCGAGCTCCTGCTTCCATCCGAGCGGACGGCCATTGCCGGTGACGTTCCAGATCATGCCGAGATACGCCGCGACGATCGCCACGAGCGCCCCCCACGCGATCCTGCGGCCGAAATAGAACTCGCTCAGATGAAGGATTGCGAAGCCGAACAGCAGTGAGCGGGCGTAGTACTCCGGCGGCGTCGCGACTCCCGCGATCGCGAAGATGAAGAGGATGTCGGCGGCGACGATCGCCAGCACGACGCCCTGCGCCGCTTCGCCGGTGCGACGTACGAGCATCGTGAGCGAGACCGTGACGAGCACGTAGGCGATGAGGGCGCTGACGCTCGCGGATGAGATGCGCGGCAGGGCATCGGAGGCGAGCAGCGCCGTTCCGATGGAGGCGATGAGGAGCGCGAAGCCGAGACGGATCCTGCTCTGCCAGAGCACGATCTCTCCATTCGCTTGTTCTACCGTGGGAATTTTCGTACGAGAGTCCGGCCGAGGTGAACGACTTGACGGGGAGAAAAGCGAGCCCCATGCCAACTCGTTTCAGCTGTCGAACTCTTTGTGATACAATAAGATACAGGCGAGGATGGAAAGTTCGTGCCGAGGCCTGCCGCTCGCGAATGGCGAGGATTGGGCGAAATGCACGCCCACCGCGCCAGGCGCGGAGGCTCAGCTCGAATTGCGCTCCGAGAGATCGAGCATGGTCGCGCCGGACAGATACTCCACGGTCTTCGGCGCCTCGAGTGCCGACAGTCGCTTGACGACATTCGCGACCCTCCGCGACTGCGCCAGCATGTCCTCGCCGAGCTTCCGAACATCAGACGAGAGCTCCTCGTCCATCAGCATCAGTTGCACGTCGCCGAGGAGTGCGGCGAGCGGGTTGTTGACCTCGTGCTGGATGGCGAGGGCGGTTTGTCCGATCCCGGCCATCCATTGCGCGTTCGCCAGCGCTTCCTCGGCCGCCCATCGTGCTTCGTTCGCGGCGATGTGGCGCTCGGCGATCGCGAGCCGGGCCGTGATCGCGGACGGAGTGAAGGGCTTGAACAGATAGTCATCGGCGCCGGCGTCCAGCGCGTGCACGACGTCGTCGCCCTCGATGCGTCCGGTGACGACGAGGACGAAGGTGTCGCGCGCGTGCGAGGATGCGCGAATGCGACGACAGACCTCGAGTCCGTCGAGCTCGGGCATCTGCCAGTCGAGGATGACGAGCGACGGATGCTCGCGCTCGAAGGCGGTCCAGGCCGCGGCGCCGTCGCCGACGGCGAGAGTTTCATGTCCGCGATCGAGCACCGCCAGCTCGATCAGGCGGCGAATGAGCGCGCTGTCATCGGCGATGAGTGCTTTCATCGAGCAACGGCTCAGGCGGCAACGCGGTCGAGCAGCTTGCTGATCGACCCGAGCAGAATGGTCTCGTCGACGATCGGCTTGGTGATGTAATCGTCGAAGCCGTGCGCGAGATACTTCGCACGATCGCTGCTCATGGCGTGCGCGGTGAACGCGATTACCGGGAGATGGCGGAAGATCGGATCGGCGCGGATGTGACGCAGCACCTCGACGCCATCCATCCCGGGAAGGGAGATGTCGAGCAGCACGATCTCCGGCTGCTCCGCCGCGAGCGCGGCGAGCCCGTCGGGGCCATTCGCGTGCTCCGTGACGGTATAGGCATCGCCAAGTATCGCGCCGAGGAGCAGCCGGTTGTCGACGTTGTCCTCGATGATCATGATCCGTTTCATGGCACATCAGGTGAGAGAAAGGCGTTGTCCAGCCAGGCACGGTAGCGAGCCAACTCTTCGTCGAGCTCCAGAAGCGCTGGGGCGATCTCCAGCGACGGATCGGCACTCTCGAGGCGATCGCAGATGTGCTGCACGCGGGGGGCACCCATCTGGCCGGCGCTCGACTTGAGCATGTGCGCCATCGCACGAACTGCCGCGACGTCGCCGCCGGCAAGCGCGGTGCGTGCCGTAGCGATGCGTGCGGGCGCTTCCTTGAGGAATAGTGTCGTGAGCTCTTCGCGAAGCTTGAGCCCACCGAATCGTTCCAGGCGCTTGAGGGCGTCCAGATCACCGACTGCGACGTCGGGCGTGTTTATCGTCATGTGACTACCATCATGCGAGGAGCGTGTAACACACGAGGTGTGGTCAATGCTTAACCCACGCACGACCGATTGCATGAGAGACGCCTAATGACCGACCACAGGATTCTGATCGCCGATGACGATCCAGTGATGACGACGATGCTGAGTAGCGCGCTGACGCAGCGCGGCTACGCTTTCGTCATCGCGGCAGACGCGATGCAGGCGGTCATGTTCGCCGTACAAAAGTTGCCGGACGCGATCTTTCTCGATATCAACATGCCCGCCGGCACGGGACATGTGGCGCTCACGCGACTGAAGGCCTCCGCGCGCACCGCGTCCATCCCCGTGATCGTGCTCAGCGGATCGACGGACGTCACGCTCCCCGCGACAGTTCGCGCCAAGGGGGCGATCGCGTTTTTCAGGAAGCCGGTGGATCTCGATGCGCTCTTCGCGGCACTCGAGGAGCTGCTCTCGCACCCAGCGGTAGGCGAGCACGTGTCCCCACACGCGGTCGGGTAGCGCGACCCTACCTGGCGCGGCGGATCTTCTCGCGAGCGATGTGGTTCTTCTCGTCCACGAACACCAGCTTCGGCTCGAACTTCTCGAGCTCGCTCATTTCATAATCGGCGTAGCTGATCACGATCACATGATCGCCGGCGGCGCCCAGCCGGGCGGCGGCGCCGTTGAGCTGAATCGTGCCGCTGTTCCGCGCGCCTTCGATGACGTAGGTCTCGAGTCGCGAGCCGTTGTTGACGTTCACGACCTGCACCTTCTCGAAGGGCAGGATGTCAGCCGCCTCCATCAGCGCGGAATCGAGCGTGAGGCTTCCCTCGTAATGGAGGTCGGCGCCGGTGAGCACGCCGCGGTGAATCTTGGACTTGCACATGGTGCGGCGCATGCTGGCGTCGCCTCCGAATGATCGCATGAAGTGTCTGACCGGATCGGTCAGGCTGATCATGAAATATAGCGGTCGACTGCTGGTGACGTTGGGGCGAGGCGATTGCGCAACCGGTGCCCGGCTGTTCTCATACGCGGACCCTTCATCAGGCCTGGTACATGCGCCGCACCGCTGCCCCGCTCGTCCTGCTTCTCGCTTGCGTCTCCCTTCCGGCGCGCGCTCAGGCGCCCGACTGGAAAGCGCTCGACGACGAAACGCTCCACACCCTGTCGGACTACATCCGGGTCAATACCACGGATCCGCCGGGAAACGAGCTCGATGCGGCGCATTTTCTCAAGAAGATTCTCGACA
The DNA here is from genome assembly GCA_036564355.1 of Gemmatimonadaceae bacterium. Taxonomy (GTDB): domain Bacteria; phylum Gemmatimonadota; class Gemmatimonadetes; order Gemmatimonadales; family Gemmatimonadaceae; genus FEN-1250. Next base: position 11,210 of record DATCPC010000087.1, read on the forward strand.
AGGAAGGGATCGAGGCGACGATCTACGATACGACGGAGATGGGTTCGAATCGCGCGAATCTCTACGCGCGGCTCAAGGGGAACGGATCGAAGAGGGCCGTCGCGCTCGTGAGTCACATGGACGTCGTGCCGGTTGCTCCCAGCTTCTGGTCCGTCGATCCATTCTCGGGAATCGTCAAGGACGGCTACATCTGGGGACGCGGCACGCTCGACATGAAGGGGCAGGCCGTGGTGCAGCTGATGGCGATGATCGCGCTCAAGCGCAGCGGCGTTCCGCTCAACCGCGACATCGTCTTCATCGGCAACGCGGACGAGGAGTTCGGAGGCTTGGGGGCTGTCGCGTTCGTGAAGAACCACGCGAATCTGCTGAAGGACGTCGAGTTCCTGATGACCGAAGGCGGCGAGAATCTCGTCACCAACGGAAAGCTCGAGTACTATGGCGTGGGCGTGTCGGAAAAGCAGACGTTCTGGCAGAAGGTCGTCGTGACGGGAGTGCCGTCGCACGGATCGCGGCCGACGAAACAGAATCCGGTTCCGCGACTCGTGGCCGCGCTCGACCGCATCGCGAAGTACGAGACGCCGCTCCACGTCCTTCCGGACGTTCAGAAATTCCTGCACGACATCTCGCCGCAGTACAGGGGCGAGCAGCGCGCGTGGCTCGCCGACGCTCGTAGCGCGGTGAAAATCCCGCGCGCGCGCAAGTGGCTGACGGACAACATCTACTGGAACGCGATCCTGCGGAACACGATCTCGCTCACGATGCTGCAAGGGTCGAACAAGACGAACGTCATTCCGGCCGAGGCGTCGGCGCAGATGGACATCCGGCTTCTGTCCGACACCGATCCGCTCACCTTCCTGAACACGCTCAAGCGCATCGCGAACGACACTGCCGTGCACTGGGTGAATCAGATCGAGCCGAAGACGAAGCTCCAGAGCCCGATCGACACCGACCTCTTTCGCGCAATCGAGAAGGCGTCGCACGATCGAAACCCGGACGTCATCGTGACGACGCCGATGTTCACCGCCGCCACCGACCGCCCCACCTACCGCGCGCTCGGCATCATCACCTATGGCTTCGATCCCTTTCTGGTCGAGAACGAGGAGATGCACAGCGGCATGCACGGCAACAACGAGCGCCTTACCGTAGCCAATGTCGGCTTCGGGCTGAAATATCTCTACGACGTGCTGCGCTACGTGCAGTGAGCGGCGAACCGCTCACTGCAGCGTGTTCGGCGTCGCCGCGCAGCTGCCATCCGCCTTGCGCAGCGTCGGATACGCGATGCCGAGCTGCGCGAGGTAATTCGGAAATCTCTTCGGGTCGTAGTAGAACTTCTTCATCTCCGGACGATAGCGGGCGAGGATGTCGGTGTTGAGCTCCGTCGCCGGCCGGTCCTCGGGGCGCATCAGGGGCTCGTACTTCACGGTCTTCGTCTGGACGTTCCTGAAATAGCTCCACGCGGAATCGACGAGCGCCGGCGTCAGCAGGATGTCGAGCATCGTGAGTGCCTGCGCCTTTGCTCCCGCCGTCGCACCCTTGTGCGCGATCGGTGTCGCCATCGCGATCGCGTCCGACCAGTGGTGGCCCGGCAGATTCGGCACGTTCGAGGGATAGAGCAGCACGATCGTCGGCGCGTTCCACGAGATGTCCCCGATGTCGTCCGAGCCGCCGCCCATGTTCAACGAATCCGGCACATCGCCCTCGAGCTTCGCGACCACGGTGTCGAGTCCGGTCGAGTCGCCCTTGACCTCCTTCTGGATCGCGCGCGCAAATCGCTGATCGTCCGCCGTCCACTTCGGCAGCCCGACCAGCTTGATGTTCTCCGTCATGTCCTCCGCGATCGGCCGGTTGAAGTGTCCGGGCCACGCGGAGCCGAGCACGCGCTCGGACGCGAGCTTGGTTCCCGTCATCATCGCGGCGCCGAGCGCGACGGAATCGCCGATGGCCCAGAGATCCTTGATCTTCTTGTAGTCGAGCTCGCGAAAGTAGTACCACACGGCGGCCGTTGGCGGGACGACGTTCGGCTGGTCACCGCCATTGCGAATCACGTAGTGCGAGCGCGTCTGCAGGCGGAGATGCTCGCGACGGAAATTCCACCCGACATCCATCAGCTCGACGGCATCGAGCGCGCTGCGCCCGCGCCATGGTGCGCCGGCGGCGTGCGCGGCCTGCCCCTCGAACGAGTAGAGCACCGACACGAGGCCGCTTCCCTGCGACGCGCCCCATCCGGTTTGCAGGTTGCTCCCCACGTGCGAGAAGAGCACGACGTCGACGTCCTTGAACACCCCATCGCGCACGAGATACGCCTTGCTTCCCAACTGCTCCTCGGCCACCCCCGGCCAGATCTTGAGCGTGCCCTTGATGTGATCGCGTTCCATGAGCTTCTTGATCGCGAGCGCCGCTGTGATGTTCACCGCCTGCCCCGAATTGTGTCCCTCGCCGTGTCCCGGCCCGCCGGGCACGAGCGGCAGATGGCACGCGACGCCGGGGATCTGCGAGGCCTGCGGGATGCCATCGAGATCCGAACCGAGCGCGATGACGGGCTTGCCGGATCCCCACGTCGCGACCCACGCGGTCGGGATGCCGGCAACGCCTTCGCGCACGGTGAATCCGTTCGCCTTGAGCACGCCGACGATGAACTTCGATGTCTCGAACTCCTGAAAGCCGAGCTCCCCGAAGCTGAATACCTGGTCGACGAACTGCTGGGTGAACTGCGCGCGCGAATCGATGTCGCGCATCGCCTCGGTCTTGAGCGCGGCGAGGCGCGGGCTCGCGGGCGGCGCGGGCGGAGAAGTCGGCGCTTGAGCGGAGAGCCTTACCGCGCACGCGAGCAGCAGGGGAAGACAGGACAGACTACGGGTGAGATGCACGCGCAGGTTCTCCGCTCAGGGTGAGGCGGCGAAGATGGTGCGCGTGCGCCGTGTGAGCAACCGCACGATCGGGTAGGTCGGCGATGTTGGGGTGTTTACCTTTGTCGCGTGCCCGACCGCCCTCTCGCCCACGCGCCGCGATCGCAGATTCTGATTGCCTTCGCCGCTGTCTACATCATCTGGGGCTCCACGTATCTCGCAATTCGATTCGCGATCGAGACGCTGCCGCCATTTCTCATGGTTGGCGCCAGATTTTTTCTCGCTGGCGGGATCATGTACGTCTGGCTGCGCGCACGCGGGGCGGCGGCGCCCAGGGCGGTGCATTGGCGGAGCGCGGCCATCATCGGCATCCTCATGCCGGTGCTTGGCACGGGCGTCGTGGTGTGGGCCGAGGAAAAGGTTCCGAGTGGAATCGCGGCGCTGCTGGTGGCGATCGTGCCGCTGTGGATGGTGCTGCTCCAATGGTGGCGTCCGCACGGGAGACGTCCGAACGCGTGGGTGATCGCCGGCGTCGCGTTCGGTCTCGGGGGGCTGTACCTGCTCGTGAATCCGGGGGGCGACACGAAGCAGGGCAACGTGTTCGTGGACGGCGTACTGCTTCTCGCCGCGCTCTCGTGGGCAACAGGCTCCCTGTACTCGAAGCGTGCGCCGCAGGCGAAGGCGAAGTTTCTCGGCACCGGGATGGAGATGATCGTCGCGGGCGCGGTACTGATCACCGCGGGGCTCGTGACCGGCGAGGCGAGTCATTTCTCGTTCGGCGCGGCGAGCCTGAAGTCGTGGCTCTCGCTGCTCTACCTCATCACGTTCGGGTCGATCATCGCGTACACGGCGTACGTGTGGCTGCTCACCACTGTGAGTCCGACGCTGGTGTCCACGTACGCGTTCGTGAACCCGGTGGTCGCGGTCTTTCTCGGCTGGGCGTTCGCGAGCGAGCCGCTGAATGCGCGGATGTTCATCGCCGCGACGATCATCGTGGGCGCGGTGGCGCTGATCACGATCGGCGGGAAGGACGACGGATGAAGAAACGCCATCGCGCCGGATGTCTCCGGTGCGATGGCGCTTTGCCACTCGAGTCAACTTCGTTTCAAGCTGCTCCTGCAAGCCCGGCGAGCCGGGCCTGCACATGCCCCAAGGCTACGGGGTAACCGTGACCCCGGTCGTAGCAGAAATGGTTCCGATCGTCGCACCGATCGCAGTCGGATAGACTCCCACAACGCTGGCGTGGAAATTTCCCGACGCCGAAAGCGTCCCGGCGACGGCATTACCGTTGGCCCACGTCACCGAGGCCGTCGAGACGTTTCCGTAGACGTCCTTGCCGACCGCGGTGTATTGCTGGTTCGTGCCCTTCTGAACCGAAGCGTCCGCCGGCGTAATCGTTACCGTCGCCACCGCCCCGGCGGTCACCGTCACCGTCGCGACCTGCGCCAACGAGCCAACCGTTACGACCACCGTGTGCGTGAACGTGCCAGTTACGGTGCCGGCAGTAAACAGCCCGGTCGAGCTATTGATCGTGCCTCCACCCGCGAGAACGTTCCACGTAGGCGAAACGACGACGACGTTGTTGTTGGCGTCCGTGCCGACCACCGTAAACTGCTGCGTCGCATTCACAGCCAGCGTCTTGCTTGCCGGTGTGATCGTGAGGTTCGCGAGTGCACCCGGATTGACCGTGACCGAAGCGGTGCCGGAGATCGCCCCGCTCGTTGCCGTGACCGTGTTAGTAAAGGTTCCGGCGACCGTTCCCGCCGTGAACATACCGGTACTCGGGTCGATCGTACCGCCACCAGCAACCACTGTCCACGCTGGCGTGATCGCGACGACGTTGTTGCTCGCGTCGTGACCGACTGCGGTGAACGCCTGCGTACCGCCCGCCGACAGCGAGGTGGTACTTGGCGATACCGTGATCGAGGCCAGGGGGCCTACCGTCACCGTAACGGTAACCGAGGTGGTTCCTGAAACTGCACCGCTCGTCGCCTGAACCGTGTTCGTGAACGTACCGCCACTCGAGCCAGCGGTGAACATTCCGGAAGCGCCGTCGATCGTACCGCCGCCCGCGACCACCGACCATGCGGGCGTGATCGCGACCACGTTGTCGTGCGCGTCCTTGCCAACCGCCGTGTACTGCTGCGTCGCGCCGGTTGCGAGGGTGGTGGACGCTGGCGAGACGGTAATCGTCGCGAGCGGTCCCGCCGCGACAGTCACCGTCATGCTCGCGGAAGTCGTGCCGCTGACGACGTGGATCGTGTTCACGAATACGCCCGACACCGTCCCGGCGGTGAACAGGCCGGTTGTGGGGTCGATCGTACCACCACCGGCGACCACTGACCAGGTCGGGGCAGGGACGACTGGCACGACGTTGTTGTTCGCATCCCGGCCCGTGACGACATACTGCGCCGTGCCGCCAATGGCGAGCGTGGTCGTGTCGAGCGTGATCTGAATGCTCGCCAGCGTGCCGCCGCCAACCGTGACCGACGCGGAGCCCGAATCAGCGCCGCTCGTGGCGACAACCGTGTTCGTGAAGGTGCCCGCGGTCGTGCCGGCGGTGAACATGCCGCTCGTATCGATCGTGCCGCCTGCGGCAGCGATCGACCACACGCGACCTGGAATCGCGACGGCATTGCCGTGCGCATCCTTTCCGGCGGCGGTGAACTGCTGCGTGCCACCAGCCGCGAGGGCGATCGTTGCGGGAGTGACGCTGATGGTCGATAGCGCGCCGGCAGTGACGGTGACCGAAGAACCCGCCGACGACACGGAGCCAATCGCCGCGACTACCGTGTTGGCAAACGTCGCCGCGCTATCACCGGCCGTAAAGAGACCGCTCGAGCTGATCGACCCGCCGCCGTGCGCAACGGACCACGTGACCGTGCGGACGATGACGTTGCCCTTCGAATCCTTGACCGTCGCCGCAAATTGAAGCGTTCCGCCAGCTGGCGTCACGCCGCTTGGCGACGTAATGACGATCGATGCCGGCGTTACCGGCGCCGTGACACTGTCGCCGCCGTTGCATGCGCTGAGCATGACGGCTGCGAAGGCGGCGATTGCTAGCGGGCGTGCCCAGTCCAGAGATCCTGAGGACACAGCTAGCCACTTCTTACCATTTGCGATGGACACGAAAGCGCTCCCTACACTCATCGGTGGGGTACGTGCAGCCGATGACCGCATGTCACCAAAGAGCGCTCGTACTGCAAGCAGGACGATTGAAGTCGGCGCAGCGCCACGCGTGAATTGCCTAATGCTGATGTTGCCAGCCGTCTACGATGGCCGGCATCCTGTCGATTGCACGGCGCGAGACGGCCCTCAGTCGCCTGCCGAAAGCTCCGGTGCGCGCGCATCCGCGCCTGCGGGCTTGCGGCCGCGGAACTTCGCGCTCGCCCACTCCTTGAACTCATCGAGAATCTCATAGATCGTCGGAATCACGATGAGTGTCAGCAGCGTCGACGTGATCACCCCGCCGATGACCGCGCGTCCGAGCGGCGCGCGGAAGTCCGCGCCCTCGCCGTGGCCGATCGCCACCGGCAGCATTCCCGCGATCAGGGCCAGCGTCGTCATGATGATCGGACGCAGGCGGATGCGTCCCGCCTCGATGAGCGCGTCGCGCCGCGACATCCCCTTCTCGCGCGCCCATTTCGCGAAGTCGATGAGCAAGATGGCGTTCTTCGCCACGATCCCCATCAGCAGCATGACGCCGATCAGGCTCATGATATTGAGCGTATCGCCGGTCATGAGCAGCGCCAACACGACGCCGATGAGGGAGAGCGGAAGCGAGATCAGAATCGCCAGCGGATCGAGAAACGATCCGAACTGCATCACGAGAATCAGATACATCAATAGAATGGCGATGCCGAGCGCCGTGAAGATGCGTGTGAAGATCTCGGCCTGGTCGCGCGCCTCCCCACCCTGCGTGATGCGATAGCCGGGCGGCAGCCGCAAAGCGGCCAACCGCTTCTTGATACCGTTAGTCACCTCGTTCAACGATCGTCCCTGCACGTTCGCCTCCACCGCAACGACGGGCTCGCGATCGAGGTGATTGATCTGCGCCGGCCCTACGGTCTGGCTGATCTTCGCGATCTGGCCGAGCGGGAGCGTGGTCGGATGTCCCTGCGCGTCGGTGACGACCAGCGGAAGCCCCTGCAGGTCGGAGAGATTCTCGCGCGCCTCCTTCGTCAGCCGCACGGTGACATCGCGCGTCTCGCCACTCGGGTCCGTCCAGTCTCCCGCCTTGAGACCGGCGAACGCCGGCCGCAGCGACTGCGCGACGGCGCCCACGGTGATGCCGAGCGAGCCGGCGAGCGGGCGATTGAGCTGCACGTCGAGCTCGGGCTTCTCGCCGCGCGTCGACAGCCCGACGTCCACTGCTCCCGGCACCTTCGCCACCGACACGATGGCCTGCTCCGCGAGCCTCGTCAGCACGACGGGGTCAGGTCCTCGCATCTCGACCTGCACTTCCTTCACGGCGCCGCCGAATCCACTCGTGAAAACCGCCACGGTCGCACCCGTCACGTGCGCGAACTCGCGCCGGAACTCGGCGCCGAGCGCGTCCTGGCTGATGCTGCGCTTCGCCTTGGGCACGAGGCGCACGTACACGAGCGCCTGATCGACCCCAGGCGCCCTGAACGGAATCGCCCCTCCAATCGACGTGTAGGTGTACGCTACCTCGGGATGCTTCCGCGCGAGCTCGGCGATGGCCTCCGTGCGCAGCCTCGTGTACTCGAGATTGCTCCCGCCCGGCGCCTCGATGATGAGATTGATCTCGCTGCGGTCGCTCACTGGCACGAATCCGGTGCCGCCGATCGTTCCCTGCAGCGCGATCGCCAGCACGAACGTTCCACCCGCGAGCCCGGTTACCGCGAGGCGGTGATCGAGCGCCCATGCGATGACCGACTTGTAGCGATCCGCCTGCCGGTCGAACCATTTGTTGAATCGCGCGAGCACGCGGCTGATGGCGCCACGGCGATGCTGCGCATGATCTTCGACCTGCGGATCGGGCCAGTACGCCGAAAGCATTGGGTCGAGCGAGAACGAGACGAAGAGCGAGACGAGCACCGAGCACGCGATCGTGAGCGCGAACGGCTTGAACCATTGACCCGCCTGTCCGTACATGAACCCGACGGGAACGAACACGGCGACGATCGAGAACGTCGTCGCGGTGACGGCCAGTCCGATCTCGTCGGTGGCGGTATGCGACGCATGGACGTGATCCTCCCCCATCTCGATGTGGCGCACGATGTTTTCTCGCACCACGATCGCGTCGTCGATCAGAATGCCGATCGCAAGCGACAGCCCGAGCAGTGACATGGTGTTGAGCGTGAAGCCAAATGCCCACACCGCGACGAACGAGGCCAGCACCGACACCGGCAGTGCGAGCCCGGTGATCACGGTCGAGCGCCACGAATTCAGGAACAGAAACACGACGAGCACGGTGAGCAGCGCGCCCTCGACGAGCGCCTCCTCCACGTTGCGAACCGCGTGGCTCACCCGCTCCCCCGCGTTCTGCACCTCGGCGAACCTCACCTCGGGAGGCAGCGTCTTCTGCAACTCCGCGACCTTCGCCTGAATCGCCGACGCGACCTGTGTCGTGCTGTAGCCCTTCGATTTCAGAATTTCGATGCCGACCGCCTGCTTGCCGTTGTAGAGCGCCATCGAGCGCGCTTCCTCGGTGCCGTCGTAGACGTTCGCGATCTGGTTGAGGCGGATGAGCTGACCGCCGCGGTCCGCGACCACGAGGTTGCCGAAGTCGGCCGCATTTTGCAGTCGCCCGCTCAGGCGGATCAGCTTCTCCTCGAGCTTGCCGTTGAGCCACCCCACCGGCGACGCCAGATTCTGCTGCCCCAGTGCGGCGACCACCTGAGCGACGCTTACACCCGACGCCTGCAGATCGGCCGGCCGGAGCTCGACCACCATGTTGCGCTTCACTTCGCCGACGACGTTCACCTGCGCTACTCCCGCGATCGAGCGCAGGTCGCTCGCGAGGCCGGGGTCGGCGATGCGCGTGAGCACCGGCGTCGGTGTCGTGGGCGAGGTGAGCACGAGTGTGAACACCGGCGCCTCCGATGGATCGAAGCGCGTCAGGATCGGCTCCTTCATCTCGGGCGGCAGATCCTCGCGCTTCGTCGAGATTGCGTCGCGCACATCCTGCGACGCCTGCTGAATCGGTTTCTCGAAATCGAAGAAGAGCGTACACTGCGCGAGCCCATCGATGGAGAAGCAGGTGGATTTGTCGCCATCGAGCCCGCTGATGCCCCACACCGCATCCTCGACGGGCTTCACGATCTCCCGCTCCACCTCCGCCGGCGATGCGCCGGGATAGGCGATTGTCAGTCCGACGACGGGCGCCTGAATGTCGGGGAACTCGTCGGTGTGCAGGTTGAGCAGCGACGCGCAGCCGAAGGCGACGAGCGCGACCATCGTCGTGACGGTGATGATCGGACGCTTGATTGCAAAATCGGAGATGAACATGTCCCTCTCCTGCGCGCCTGTGCGGCGATTAGCGAGTGCCCGCCGGCCGATCGCCGGTGGCGGTGATGCGAACCTTCGTTCCCGGCGCGAGCCCCTGCGCGGCGCTCGCGAGCAGCGTGTCCCCCGGGCTCACGCCCGCGCGAAGCTCCACCTGATCCGATGCGTTGTCGCGGACGCCGAGCTGCACCGGTACACGCTCCACCATCCCACTCCTGATTCGCAGCACGATCGGCGAGATGCCGCGCTCGTCCACCGCCGATGTCGGCACCATGATCCCCTGGCGGTTCTCCGTCGCCACCCGGCCGTCGGCAAACAGCCCGCCCACCAGCGCGCTCTTCACGTTCGGGATCGTGACGTACACGCGCACCTGGCGCGTGGCGGGATCGGCGGTGGGATTGATGCGATCGATGCGGCCGGTGAACGTCTGCGATCCGTATCCATTCACGGTGAACAGCACCGGCGTGCCGACCTTGAGCGAAGACAGCTGCTCTGCCGGAACCGATCCCTCGAGTCGCATGCTCGCCGGATTCACGACCGAGACGATTGCGGTGCCCGACTGCACCACGTCGCCGGTGTTCACCGGACGTTCGCTTACGAGCCCATCGAACGGCGCGCGGAAGGTCGTCTTCTCGAGCTGCTTCTGCGCCGCCGTGAGTCGTGCCTGCGCATCCGCCATCCCCGCCTGCGCCGACGCGAGCGCGCGCTGCGCCGCCTCGACGTCGCGCGGCGCCACCGCGCCCGCCGTCTCGAGCCGCTGCTCGCGCTCCGCATCGCGCGTCGCGTTGTCGAGCACGAGCTTCGCCGTGCGCTGCGCGGACTGCGTCGATATGAGCGCATCGCGGAGGGCCGTGTCATCGATGCGAACGAGCGACTGGCCGCGCGTCACGGCCTGCCCCTGCTCGACGTAGGTCTGCACGATCGGCCCCGAGATCTCGGAGCGCAGCGTGGCCGCCTGCTGTGGCGTCAGCGTTCCGGAGATCGCCGGACCGGTGCGAATCTCGCCGGACGACGTGACGACGATCTCCTCCTTTCCGACGCTCGCAACCTCGGTCGCGACTCCGAGGATCTTTGGATGCGCCTTGACGTACTGCTGATAGCCGACGAGACCGGCGACCACGAGCAATACGCCCACCGCCCACAGCCACCGCGTGCTCCGATGGCTTTCGTTCGCGACTGTCGCCGTCATGGCGTCGTCCCCGGTTGCTGACTGGGCACACCCGCCGGGAGATTCGATGTCCCCGCCGATTGACCGGTCGCCGAGCCATTTGATTGTGTGCCCGACGTTCCGATCGCGGGCGTCTGGGCGCCGCCCTGCGCCCGGGCTGCCTGCGCAGAGGTGCCGGCGAGCGGAAGATCGCGCAGCAGCGCGAGTCGCATCCGCGCGACCTGCAGATCGCGCGCGGCCGTGGCGCGATTGGCCTCCGCCTGCTGCAGTTGAATCTGCGAGTCGTTGAGCTCCGTCTGCGTCGAGATCCCTTCCTTGTAGCGCACGGTGGCGATCTGATACGCGCGCGACGCCTGCTGCGCCGTGCCGCGGCTCGCGCCCATCTGTGCCTGCGCCGATCGCAGCTTGTTCATCGCATTCAACGCGTCGAGCTCCGCGAGCTCACGCGTCTGCTGCAGCTGCGCGCGCGCCGTCTGCAGCCCCGCGGTGGCGATCTGTTCGTCGCCGTGAATGTTGCCGCCGGTAAAGATCGGAAGCGTGAGCGAGCCGCCGACCGTCCAGTTCGACCGGAAGTCGGACCAGGACGGGAAGACGCCCGACGGATACGCGACGCGCCCGAACGCGGACGCGATCGCGAGCGACGGGATCCGCTCCGCGTGCGCGACGGTCACGGCGCTCTTTTGCGCGGTGACGTTCTCCGAGGCCTGGCGAACCGGCGCGCGACTCTCCGCCGCCGTGTCGGGTGCCTCCGCAAGCAGCGACGCTACAGTGCCCGCCGGCGCGGCGGTCGAATCGTCGAGCGATGTCGTGAGCGCGACCGAGTCGCCGAGCGGCAAGTGCAGCAGCTGCTTGAGGCGCACGTATGCGATGTCGCGATCGGAGCGACGCTGGATCAGCACGGGCACCTGATTGTCGCGCGTCACCTGCGCGCGCAGCAGGTCGAACTCCGCGGCGTTCCCGACCTGCCGCCCGAGCTTCGTCTGCGAAAGCGTCGTGTCGGCCTGCGCGAGCGTGGCGGCGGCGATCAACACGAGCTGGTCGGCGAGCTGCGCGTCATAGTAGGCCTGCGTGACATCGAGCGTGAGCTGCGCCTTCGCAGCGCTGAGCCCGATCGCCGCGCTGCGCTTCCCCGCATTCGCCGCGCGATACTGCGCCGTAACCCTGCCGCCCGTGTACACGTTCTGCTGCAGCGAGAGTCCGAGATTCCACTGGTTCGCGGCGCCGAAGCCAAGGTTCTGCAGCGACCCGAACGGATTGCTGCCGGTGCCGCAGCCGAGGGCGGACTCGAGCAGCGTGAGCCGCGAGTCGACGGGGGCGGAGGGATCGACGACGAAGGAGCTGCACGCGGGCGGACCGCCGCTGTCGCTGCCGAAGCTGAGCCCCGAGAACTGCGACTTCAGCGTGCGCGTGTAGCCGGCGCTCCCGAAGATCTGCGGAAGGAACTGGCTGCGCGCCTTGCTGCGCTGTCCCTCGGCGCGCGTCACTCCGGCGCGCGCGATCGCCAGGTCCGGGCTTTTCGACTCCGCGCTCGCGAGCGCATCGTCGAGCGAGAGCCGGCGTACCTGCGGGCTCGCCGATGAATCGCCGTGCTGCGCCCACGCGCGAGACGCGAGGAGCAGCAGAAGGACGGCGACACGCTCGAGCAAGAGGGAAACACTCGGGATTTTCTTCACGGAGGGAAACTAATTGTTTGGTGAAGGTGGTGCGAAGCAGACGGTCCGCGACGCATCCTACGCATCGCGGACCGTCTGGGTTTCGCCGTGCCGCCGACGAATCGCGCCAGGGCGAACCGTGCTAATAGCTTCCCGCGCGGCTGCCGCCCACGCCGATGGGCTCATCATCGGATTCGCTCGCGCCACTTTCCGCGTCGATGTTGATCGAGCTTTCCGCGAGATCGGTGAGCAGCTTGTCCGTCTGCTCCTCTTCGTCGAGCGTTTCCTGCAGGAGGTCTGCGTGGCGATCTTCGCCAAGCTGGCGCGCCCACGTGCGCACGCACCCATAACCCGCGATCTCGTAGTGCTCGACGTGCTGGGCGGCAGCAATCAGCCCCGCGTCGAGCACTTCGGCTTCGGGCTTCTCCTTGATGAGCTCCGCGCCTTCCTTGATCAGCCCTTCCATGCCGACGCATTTCTTGCCGCGCGGGCTTTCGTCGAGCTGCTTGAAGATGCGCTCGAGGCGCTTGATGTGGCGCTCGGTTTGTTTGAGGTGCGTGTTGAACGCCTTCTTGAGCTTCGGATGCGTGGCGGCCTTGATCATCTTCGGGAGGGCCTTCGTGATCTGATTCTCGGCGCTCCAGAGATCCTTGAGTTCATCGACGTAGAGCTCTCTCAGCGACTCCATTTCCATTTGTCATCTCCTCGGCGGGCCATCGAACGGCCGGTCTCGTATCAGCTCGCCGCGCGAGACAGAGGCGCGGCGATGAGTTGTCGCGGAGGTGAAGAGCAAGGCACGTACCGAGGCAAAACATATGGAGCGAGTGCATTGCTGCGTATTTTGGGATACGGATGCGACGAGGGCGCGAAAGGCATCTTCGCGCCACTCTCGATCGAGCATTCGAAGCGGGAGGAAGTCAGCCGCGGTTTTTCAGATCGTTGAAGTATCCCCACGTAAAGCCGATCACGGGGATGGTGAAGAAGAACCACCATGTCATCGCGCCGTAGAGCGGCATCCCCGGAAATTTCTGGGAATACGATAGCTTGGTGCCGTTGTAGGTCACCCACATGAACGCGAACAGCGCGATCGAAAATATCCAGCCGCCGACGAGCACGACCGTTTGCGTTGGCCTCGACATCTCGTTCCTCACGTTCGGCCGCTTTGACGACCGCGACCGGTTTCGGCGGGCGCCCTCGCGGCGCCCGATCGCTCCGCGCAAGATAGCTTTGCGTGCCGTCTGCTCGCAAACTCGGTACCTATCCACCTCCCCGCCGTTCGAAAGGAGCATTCGCCATTGATCGTCGCCTCAACCCCCGCCTGATGCCGACTCTCCTCTCGCTCGTATTCGTTCTTTCGGGAGCCGCCGGGCTGATCTACGAGTCGATCTGGACACGATATTTGGGACTGTTCGTCGGGCACGGGGCGTACGCCCAGATCATCGTGCTCACGATCTTTCTGGGCGGCATGTCGATCGGGGCGTTCGTAGTCGGGAAGTTCTCTGAGCGGCTGCGCGACCCTCTCGCGACCTACGCCTACGTCGAGCTCGCGATCGGATTCATCGGCTTCCGGTTCCACGACATCTTCGTCGCGGCGACCAACGGCGCGTACGACCACGTGTTCCCGTCGCTCGCCGGGTCGCCGCAGCTGGTTGTCATCGTCAAGTGGGCCATCGCCGCGCTGCTCATCCTGCCGCAGTCGATTCTCCTCGGCGCGACATTTCCGCTCATGAGCGCGGGCGTACTGCGTCTCGTGCCGCGCCACCCAGGGAAGGTGTTGGCCGAGCTCTACTTCGCCAACAGCCTCGGCGGCGCCATCGGAGTCCTGTTGGCGGGGTTCTGGCTGCTCGCGGCGGGAGGGCTGCCGCTGACCCTCGCCGCGGCTGCCTCGGTAAACGTGGTCGTATTCATCATCGCGCTGGGCGCCGCGCGCTTCGGCTCGCGCTCAGGGGTCGCGCGAGACGATGCCGCGAAAGCAGAGCCACACTC
>DATCPC010000191.1:0-22198 GCA_036564355.1 Gemmatimonadaceae bacterium
CCTCGCGCTTCGCTTCGATGATGATGTCGTGATCACGGGGCTGCAGTTCTACTCGACGCCGCATCCGCAGCCCAGCACGCGGGTGCTGGATTTGAGGTTGGGAGGCCGGTGAGCGCCTGGCGTCGCACGCCCGCGATCACAGCCCTTTCTGCACCGCCGCCTCGAGCTGCTGATCGCCACCCAGCCCCGTGTACACGATCTTCCCCGTGCGATCGACCACCACGACATACGATGTCGCCGGCACCGCGTACGCATCCGTTGCCGCGCCGGTGACGTCGAACACCACCTGATGCGTGTAGCCGTACTTCGTGGCGTAGCGCTTCACACGGTCCGGCGATTCGTTCACGGACACCGCGACCGCGACGAACGTCACCTTCCCCGCGTATTTCTTCACGAGCGACTGCACCTGCGGCTCGAGCTCCTTGCAGTTGCCGCACCACAGCGCCCAGAACTCGAGCACCACCGGCCCCTTGCCGAGGAAGCTCGAAATGTCGACGCGCTTTCCATCGAGCGTCTGCACCACGGCGCCAGGCGCCTTCGCGCCGACCGCAAGCCCCAGTGGATCCTGCGCGGGGAGCTCGCCCGCGAGCACCAACGACATCGCGCCCACCGAAAGTTTCGCTGTCCACTTCATTCTCACCGTCATATTCACAACAGCACCTGTCCCATTGTTACGAAGTAGTACTCGGCCGCACCGATCATCAGCAGCGCAAAGAGTCGCTTCACCCACACCATCCACGCACCGGCCCTCGGCAGTCGCGCGAGCGAGCCGGAGAAGGTACCGACGACGATCAGCAGCGTGGTCATGCCGAGCGAGAACACGAACAAATAGATGAAGCCGAGCGTCGCGCTGTGCGTCGTGCCCACCCACGTGAGCACGGCCGCCATCACCGGCGCACCGCACGGCGCGGCCACGACGCCACTCGCCGCGCCCATGCCGAACGCGCCTCCGAGACCGCCGCCGCTCCCCACATCCGCCGCACGCCGCATCACCCACGCAGGAATCGGCACCGGTAGCGCGTCGAGCATCACGAGCGCGAATAGCAACAACAAATTTCCCATCGCGAACAACAGCCATGGATTCGTACTCACGGATCCGAAGAGCGTTCCCGTTAGCCCCGCGAGCACGCCCAAGAGCGCGTACACGAGCGCGAGTCCGGTCGCGTAGCACAGCGTGAGCGTGAACGGGCGCCAGCGCGACCGAACGCCGGCGCTCTCGCCGCCCACAAGTGCGACGGTGATCGGGATCATCGGGTAGATGCACGGCGTCAGACTCGTCAGCACGCCAGCGCCGAAGAGGAGCGGGAGTGCGATGAGCGGGCGGGACAGGTCGGGGGCTATCACGTGATGAGCAGGATCTTGCCCGTCGTCTTCCGCGCCTCGATATCCGCGTGCGCCTTCGCCGCATCGGCGAGCGGATAGTCGTGCACGGCGCGCACCTTCAACTCGCCCTTCGCCGCCCACGCGAACACGTCGCCGGCGCGCCGAAGCAACTCCTCGCGTGTGCTCGCGTAATGCGCGAGCGTCGGCCGCGTGAGCAGGAGCGACCCTTTGTGATAGAGGATCATCGGATCGATGGTCGGCGCCGGTCCGCTCGAGCCGCCAAAGAGCACCATGCATCCACGCACGCGCAGCGAGTCGAGGCTCTTCAGAAAGGTCGTCTTGCCAACGGAATCGTAGACGACGCTCACACCCTCGCCACCGGTGATGCGCCGCGCGGCCTCCTGAAAATCTTCCTTGGTGTAGAGCACGATCTCGTCCGCGCCCGCCTCGCGCGCAAGTGCCGCCTTCTCTTCAGTGGACGTGGTGCCGATGATGCGCGCGCCGAGCTTGCGCGCGATCTGCGTCATCAGGAGTCCCACCCCGCCGGCCGCCGCGTGGATGAGTATCCATTCACCGTTCTTCACGCGGTAGCAATCGGTGAGCAGAAAGTGCGCGGTCATCCCCTGCAGCAGGAGCGCGGCGGCAGTGCGATCATCGATATCGTCGGGAATCGGCACCAGGCGCTGTGCTGGAAGCGCGACCAGCTCCGCATATCCACCCTTGATCATCACCCAGCCCACGCGCGCGCCAACCTTCACGTCCGTCACGCCGCCGCCGACCTTCTCGACGATCCCCACGCCCTCGACGCC
The DNA here is from genome assembly GCA_036564355.1 of Gemmatimonadaceae bacterium. Lineage (GTDB taxonomy): Bacteria > Gemmatimonadota > Gemmatimonadetes > Gemmatimonadales > Gemmatimonadaceae > FEN-1250. The sequence goes on from DATCPC010000191.1 coordinate 2,133, forward strand.
CGGCGTGAAGGGAAGCACGCCCGGGTAGGTGCCCGTGCGCTGATACACATCGGTGAAGTTGACTCCCGCGACGCGCACGCGAACCAGCGCCTCGCCGGGACCGGGCACCGGATCGGGGAGCTCGCCGTACTCGAGCACCTCCGGCCCGCCGTAACGCTTGATCTGAATCCCTCGCATGCCGTGCGCTCCTCGCGATCAGGGTGGGCCCGCGAAGGGCCTGCGTCTTGCGAAAGTTAGCCCGCGGTCGCCCGCGGCCGCGATTCGCATATCTTTCCTCGCGCGTGTTTTCTCCGCGGACTTCGTTTCTCCCGAACCTCCGAAATGGCTTCCTCCACAACTCGGCGACGCTCGACGAAGGTGACGACACCGCGCACGCCAGCGCCGGTGGTGATCGAATGCGTAAAGCCCGAGCTGGATCGCGGACGCTATCCCGTCAAACGCGTCGTCGGCGAGACCGTCGAGGTTCGCGCCGACATCCTGAAGGATGGCCACGATCTTCTCGACGCCCGCATCCGCTACAGCGGGCCCGTGGATGCGGAATGGCGCACCGCCCCGATGTACTACGACCAGAACGCCGACCAGTGGTTCGGCGGTTTTCGGGTGGACCGGGCTGGACGGTGGGTGTACACCGTCGAATCGTGGACGGATCGCTTCGGCACCTGGCGCAGCGAGCTCGAGAAAAAAATTGCTGCCGGGCTGGACGTCTCCTCGGAGCTGCTCGAGGTTGCCGAGTTCATCGACGGCGCGGCGCGCCGCGCGCGCTTCGGCGACGCGCGCAACGAGCTGCGTGCCGCGGCGCTCGTGATCCGTGACCCGCGAGTCCCGCGCGCCGAGCGGGTGGCAACGGCGCTCGATGTGCAGCTGCACGCGCTGATCGACGACAACTATTCGCCCCCCGATCTCACGAGTTGCGCCCGCGAGCTCGAGGTATGGGTCGATCGCGAGCGCGCGGCCTTCGCATCGTGGTACGAGCTGTTCCCGCGATCGCAGACCACGGATCCCGCGCGTCACGGCACCCTTCTCACCACCGCGCTCGCGCTGCCGCGCATCGCGGAGCTCGGCTTCGACGTCGTCTATCTCGCGCCCATACATCCGATAGGCATCACCGCGCGGAAGGGACCGAACAACTCCCTCGCCGCGGGCCCGAACGATCCCGGCAGCCCGTGGGCGATCGGGAGCGAGGCTGGCGGCCACACCGCCGTCGAGCCGAAGCTCGGCACGATCGAGGACTTCGACGCGCTCGTCGCTACCGCGGCGGAGCTCGGCCTCGAGATCGCGCTCGACTACGCGCTGCAGTGCTCGCCCGACCACCCGTGGCTCAAGACCCATCCGGAGTGGTTCTTCGTGCGCCCCGATGGCACGATCAAGTACGCCGAGAATCCGCCCAAGAAGTATCAGGACATCTACCCGCTCAACTTCTGGTGCGACGACCGCGAAGGACTCTGGAACGCCTGTCGCGACATCTTCCTGTTCTGGATCGAGCACGGCGTGCGCACGTTTCGCGTGGACAACCCGCACACGAAGCCATTCGCGTTCTGGGAATGGGTGATCGACGAGGTCCACGCGAAGTATCCCGACGTCGTCTTCCTGGCCGAGGCGTTCACGCGTCCCCGCACGATGAAGCTCCTCGCGAAGCTCGGCTTCACGCAGTCATACACGTACTTCACCTGGAAGAACAGCACGGCCGAGCTGCGAGACTGGTGGGCGGAGATGCACAATGCTTCGTCGCTCGAGTACATGCGCGGCAATCTCTTCGCGAACACGCCGGACATTCTCCACGAATATCTGCAGCACTTCGGACGCCCCGCGTTCCGTGTGCGCCTGCTGCTCGCCGCGACGATGTCGCCGCTGTACGGCATCTACAGCGGCTTCGAGCTCGGCGAGAACACGCCCGTGCGTGCCGGAAGCGAGGAGTATCTCGACTCGGAGAAATACCAGATTCGCGTGCGCGACTGGAATGCGCCCGGGAACCTGAACGGCGAGATCAAGCTGCTCAACGCGATCCGCCGCGACAATCCGGCGCTGCACCGAATGGGCAACCTCACCTTTCGCGAGTCCGAGAACGCACAGGTATTGTGCTTCACGAAGACGGCGCCGGGATGGAGGAACGACCTGCTCGTGATCGTGAACCTCGATCCCGCGGGCGCGCAGGAGACCGTCGTCACCGTGCCGCTCGCGGAGCTCGGGCTCGATCCCGACATGCCGTACATCGTCGAGGATCTGCTCACCGGCGCGCGCTACAGCTGGCGCGGTGCACGCAACTATGTTCGACTGGATCCCAATCTTCAGCCGGGGCATATCCTCCGGCTTCAGCGCTGACCTCGCGCCCCCGTCCCCACCAACCGCCGATGCCCGATCGATCCACCCCACCCATTTCCGCCAACGACCCGCTCTGGTACAAGGACGCGATCATTTACCAGATTCACGTCAAGGCATTTCGCGACAGCAACGGCGATGGCTTCGGTGATTTTCCGGGATTGATTCAAAAGCTCGATTACATCCAGTCGCTCAACGTCAACACGCTGTGGCTGCTGCCCTTCTATCCATCGCCGCTGCGCGACGATGGCTACGACATCGCGGAGTACGAGTCGGTGCATCCGCAGTACGGCACGCTCGAGGACTTTCAGCGGCTGCTGGACGAGTTCCACGCTCGCAACATCCGTATCATCACCGAGCTCGTCATCAACCACACCTCCGACCAGCACGCGTGGTTTCAGCGCGCGCGCACCTCGCCGCGCGGCTCGCCGGAGCGCGACTGGTACGTGTGGTCCGACGATCCCACGAAGTACAAGGACGCGCGCATCATCTTCACCGACACCGAGGTCTCGAACTGGACATGGGATCCGGTGGCCGAGCAGTTCTACTGGCATCGCTTCTTCAGCCACCAGCCTGACCTCAACTTCGACAATCCCGAGGTCTTGGCGGCGGTGATCGAGGTGATGCGCTTCTGGTTCCGCATGGGGGTCGACGGCATGCGGCTCGACGCGATCCCGTATCTCATCGAGCGCGACGGCACGAACTGCGAGAACCTCCCCGAAACGCACGAGGTGCTGAAGAAGATCCGGGCGGCGCTCGACGCGGAGTTCGAGAACAAGCTGCTGCTCGCCGAGGCGAACCAGTGGCCGATCGACGTGATTCCGTACTTCGGCGGCGGAAAGGAGTGCCACATGGCATTTCACTTTCCGCTCATGCCGCGCATGTACATGTCGATCCGCAAGGAAGACCGCAGCCCGATCGTCGAGATTCTCGCGCAGACGCCCGAGATTCCCGAGGAGTGCCAGTGGGCGATCTTCCTCCGCAATCATGATGAGCTCACGCTCGAGATGGTGACGGACGAGGAGCGCGACTACATGTACCGCGAGTACGCGAGCCAGTCGCGCATGCGCATCAACATCGGCATCCGCCGCCGCCTCGCGTCGCTGCTCGACAACGGCCGCCGGCAGATCGAGTTGATGAACGCGCTCCTGCTCACGATGCCGGGAACGCCGATCATCTACTACGGCGACGAGATCGGCATGGGCGACAATGTCTTCCTCGGCGATCGCAACGGCGTGCGGACGCCGATGCAATGGAACGGCGGATGGAACGCCGGTTTTTCCGATGCCGACCAGCAGGCGCTCTACTTCCCGCTGATCATGGATCCGCCGTACGGCTACCAGGGGGTGAACGTCGCGGCGCAGGAGCGCACGCAGACGTCGCTGCTGCGCTGGATGCGCCGCATCGTGAAGGTCCGCATGCAACACCGCGCCTTCGGGCGCGGCTCCTTCGAGATGCTGCTGCCAGAGAATCGGTCCGTGCTCGCGTACTTGCGCTCGTACGAAGGGGAGACGATCCTCTGCGTCAATAATCTGTCGCGCTTCGTGCAACCCGCGCGCATCAATCTCCAGCGCTTTATCGGCATGGTGCCGGTGGAGATGATCGGCAACATTCGCTTCCCGCCCATCGCGGAAAACCCGTATCTATTCGCGCTCGGGCCGCACAACTTCTACTGGTTCAAGCTCACGTCCCCCGAGGAAGCGCCCGAGCGGCGCGGGGAGGGAAGACGCTGACGCTCACTGTGGCGGGCGTATTGGAGAATGCGCTCGCCCCGCATGCGCTTCGGTCCATCGACTCGGCGACGCTCGGTGAATTCCTTCGCGAGCGCCGCTGGTTCGGTGAGAAGTCGCACCAGTCGTTCGACGCGCACATCGTCGATGTGATCCCGGTGTCGGGCGATGGACAGCGGTGGGCGGTCGCGCGCATCGAGGTGACGGTGGAAGACGGATCGACGACGAGCTATCAGCTTCCGCTCTCGGTGCGCGAACGCGAGATGAGTCGCGCGCAGGCGCCCGCGGCGGTGCTGGCGCTCGTCGAGAGCGCGGTGGTGAAGGGGCTGCTCTTCGACGCGATCGACGATCCCGCATTCCGTGCGCGCATCGCACGCGCGCTGTCGGAGGGCGAGCACTTTCCGGGCGACGGAGCCTCGCTTCACTCCGAGCGCGTGACGTCGCGCGGGCCGCGGCTCAGCGGGGCGTCGCACGTGATCGGCGGGGAGCAGAGCAACAGCTCGATCATCTTCGGCGAGTCGGCGATCTTCAAGCTCTTCCGGCGGCTCGAGCGCGGCGAGAGCCCCGACGTCGAGATCGCGCGGTACCTCACCGCGCACACCACCTTCCGCCACACGCCCGAGCTGTACGCGGTGCTCGTGATCGACCACCACGGGGTGCGAACCGTCGCGGGGATGCTCTCGCGCCTCGTCGCCGACGCGATGGACGGCTGGGCCCACGCCCTCGCCCGCGCGCGAGCCTTTACCCATAGCGACGGCGATCTCGACCACGAACCGTTCGGGCCGGAGGCCAGGCAGCTCGGCGCGATCACCGCCGAGCTCCATCGCGCGCTCGCGTCGCCGACCGACGATCCCGCCTTTGCGCCGAGGGATGCGACGGCCGCCGATGTCGCGCGCTGGGCCGGCGCCGCGCGGCGCTCCGTCGAGCGCGGCTTCGAGTTGCTCGAGCGGCTCGCGCCCAGGCTCGACGCGCGCTCGCGCCCGCTCGCGCTCGAAGTCGCGGGCCGCCGCGTGGATGCGTTCGCGAAGCTCGACGCCATCATTCACTCGCTCGGCGGACCCACCGCGGCGGGCATCCTGTCGCGGCACCACGGCGACTACCATCTGGGCCAGGTGCTCCGCACGGAGCACGACTGGATGATCATCGACTTCGAAGGCGAGCCCGCGCGCCCGCTGGAGGAGCGGCGCGCGCTCAACAGCCCCGCGCGTGATGTCGCGGGGATGCTGCGCTCCTTCGCCTACGCCGCGGCGACCGCCGCCTCGCACGACATCGCGGATCGCGAGCGCGCGGCGCAGTGGGAAGCGATGGCGCGCGACGCGTTCCTGCGAGGCTACGGCGACATGAGCGCACCGGCACTCATCTCGCTCTTCGAGCTCGAGAAGCTGTTCTACGAGCTCTTCTACGAGCTGAACAACCGGCCCACGTGGGTGTGGATTCCGCTGATCGGCATCGAGAAGATGCTCGCATCGAGCGCCAGCTGACCGCGACCGGACGGGAAATGCAGCTCACGTACGGCGCGCATCCGCAGGCGGGTGCGACGAGCTTCGCGGTGTGGGCGCCGAACGCACATCAGATGACGGTGCGCATTCACACGGGCTCGGCGGCCGGCGAGCATTCGCTTGCGCGCAATGAGCGCGGTGTCTTCACCGCGACGATCCCGGGCGCACAGGCCGGCGACGACTACGCGTATCGCATCGACGGCGGCGATGAGCGCCCCGATCCCATCTCGCGATGGCAGCCACACGGCGTGCACGGCGCGTCGCGCATAGTCGATCCGGATGCGTTCGCGTGGACGGACCACGAGTGGAAGGGGCTCGAGATGGCCGACTTCATCATCTACGAGCTCCACGTCGGGACCTTCACTCCCGAGGGAACCTTCGACGCGATCATCCCGCGGCTCGCGCAGCTTCGCGATCTCGGGATCACCGTCATCGAGCTGATGCCCGTCGCGCAGTTTCCCGGCGAGCGCAACTGGGGCTACGACGGCGTGCAGCTCTACGCGCCGCAGAACAGCTACGGCGGTCCCGATGCTTTGAAGCGCCTCATCGACGCCGCGCACGCGGCCGGGCTCGCGGTGGCACTCGATGTCGTCTACAATCACGTCGGCCCCGAGGGGAACTACCTCGCCGAGTACGGCCCGTACTTCACGAATGCATACCGCACACCGTGGGGGCCGGCAGTGAACTACGACGGCGCCCACAGCGACGAGGTGCGCCGCTTCATCATCGAGAATGCATGCTACTGGGTGCGCGAGTTTCACATCGACGCGCTCCGCCTCGATGCGGTGCACGGCATTTTCGACTTCCGCGCGGTCCACCTCACCGAGGCGCTCACGGAGCGCGTCCACGAGATGGCGAGCGCGCTCGGGCGTCGCGTGCAGATCATCGCCGAGAGCGACTTGAACGATCCGCGCCTGCTGCGTCCCGTCGAATTGGGTGGCTACGCGATCGACTCCCAGTGGAGCGACGACTTTCATCACGCCGTGCACGTGGCGCTCACGGGCGAGCGCGTCGGCTACTACGAGGGCTTCGCCGACCACGGCGACATCGATGCGATCGCGGATGCGCTCGCGCGGCGCTTCGTGTTCCAGGGGCAGTACGCGTCGCATCGCCGCCGGCAGCACGGTGCGCCCGCGGGCGACATCTCGGCCGAGCATTTCGTGATCTTCATTCAGAATCACGACCAGGTGGGAAATCGCGCTGGCGGCGAACGGCTCGGCGCGCTCGTGTCGCGGCGTGCGCTCGAGGTGGCAGCCGCGCTGCTGTTGCTCGCGCCGTACGTGCCGCTGCTCTTCATGGGCGAAGAGTACAACGAGCCGTCGCCATTTCAATACTTCGTGAGCCACTCCGATCGTGAGCTCGTGACGGCCGTGCGCAGGGGGCGGCACGAGGAGTTCGAGTCGTTCGGATGGGCGGGCGCGGTTCCCGATCCGCAGGCGCTCGAGACGTTCGAGCGCTCCCGCCTCCACTTCGAGCTCGGGGGCGAGGGCGATCACGCGACGCTTCGCGCGATGTACCGCGAGCTGCTCGCCATTCGGCGCGAGGAGTCCGCGCTGCGCCCCGGCGCGGCGCGCATCACGGTACGCAGCAGCGCCCAGGCCCGGTGGATCGCGATGCGACTCGACGCGCCGGGCGCTCGCTCGCTCCTCGCGCTCTTCAATCTCGCCGCTGAGGAGTGTCAGATTCCGATCGTCGCCGACGATGGCGACGGCTGGCACGCGCGATTCGCCACTCAGCCCGCCGCCGGCGTGCCGACGCCGGCTAGCGGAGCGATGGTTGCACTGCCATCACTCTCCGCTGTGCTTTACTGCAAAGAGGTCGCCTGAATGCGTGTTTGGCCCGGTCAACCCTATCCGCTCGGCGCAACGTGGGATGGAGAGGGTGTCAACTTTGCGATATTTTCCGAGAACGCGACGGGCGTGTCGCTCTGCCTCTTCGACGCGCACGCTGACGTCGTGGAACGAGTCCGAATTCCGGTAGTCGAGCGCAGCGATCAGATCTGGCACTGCCACCTCCCCGACGTCCGCCCCGGGCAGCTCTACGGCTACCGCGTGGAAGGACCGTACTCGCCGGAGGAGGGACATCGCTTCAACCCCAACCAGCTGCTCATCGATCCGTACGCAAAGGCGATCAGCGGCGCGATTCAGTGGAGCGACGCGCTGTTCGCGTACAAGGTGGGGAGCGCTCGCGAGGATCTCGAGATGAGCCACGCGGACAGCGCCGGCGGCATGCCGAAGTGCGTGGTCGTCGACAACGCGTTCACGTGGGGGAGCGATGCGCCGCCGCGTACGCCGTGGAATCGCACGATCATTTACGAGGCGCACGTGAAGGGGCTGTCGATCCGCCACCCCGATGTGCCCGAGGAGATTCGCGGCACCTATCTCGCGCTCTCGTCCGACGCGGTGATCGATCATCTCAAGTCGCTGAACGTCACCGCGCTGGAGCTCCTTCCCGTTCACCACTTCGCTGTCGACAGGCAGCTGGCCGAGAGAGGGCTGACGAACTACTGGGGCTACAACACGATCGGCTTCTTCGCGCCCGATGTGAGCTACGCCGTTGGCGGACTCGGGAGCCAGGTGGTGCAGTTCAAGTCGATGGTGAAGACGCTCCACTCCGCAGGCATCGAGGTGATCCTCGATGTCGTCTACAACCACACGGCCGAGGGCAATCATCTCGGGCCGACGCTGTCGCTCAAGGGGATCGACAACAAGGCGTACTATCGACTCGAGCCCGACAACCCGCGCTTCTACACGGACTACACCGGCACCGGCAACAGTCTCAACATGCTCCACCCGCGCACGATCCAGATGATCATGGACTCGCTGCGCTATTGGGTGACGGAGATGCACGTCGACGGATTCCGCTTCGATCTCGCCCCCGTGCTCGCGCGCGAGCTGTTCGAGGTGAATCGGCTCAGCGCATTCTTCGACATCATCCATCAGGATCCGGTTCTCTCGCGCGTGAAGCTGATCGCCGAGCCGTGGGACCTCGGACCGGGTGGCTATCAGGTGGGCAACTTTCCGATTGGGTGGGCGGAGTGGAACGGGAAGTATCGCGACGACATGCGCCGCTTCTGGCGCGGCGACGCCGGAATGGTGAACGAGCTTGCATCGCGCCTCTCCGGCTCGAGCGACATCTATCAATGGAGCGCGCGCGAGGCGTACGCGAGCGTGAACTTCGTCGTCGCGCACGATGGCTTCACGCTCAATGACCTCGTGAGCTACGAGTCCAAGCACAACCAGGCGAACGGCGAAGCCAATCGCGATGGCACCGACGACAACTCGAGCCGCAACTGGGGTGTCGAGGGCCCGACGGACGATCCAAAGATCCAGAAGCGCCGCGATCGCGAGATCCGCAACTTCCTGGCGACGCTCGCGTTCTCGCAGGGCGTGCCGATGATCGCGCACGGCGACGAGATGGCGCGCACGCAGGACGGCAACAACAACGTCTACGCGCAGGACAACGAGATCTCGTGGATGAACTGGGATCTCTGCGCGCGCGAAAAAGGGATTCTCGAGTTCGCGCAGCGGATGTTCGCGATCCGCCGCGCGAATCCCGCGCTCCGGCGGCGTTACTTCTTCCGCGGAAAGCCGGTAGAGTCGGGCGCGAAGGAAATGCTCTGGCTGCGCTCCGATGGGCACGAGATGACGGACGTGGAGTGGCACGACAAGAACAGCCGGTCGCTCGGGATGCTGATTCGCGGCGAGGCCGCCGACGAGATCGACGAGCGCGGCCACGCGATCAAGGGAGACACGCTGCTTCTGATCGTGAACAACCGCGAAGGCGGAGAGCACTGGACGCTGCCGCATCTGGAGATCCCAGGCTCATGGGTGCTCACGGTGGACACCGACCGGCCGACCATCGTCGATGAGCCCGTGAACGAGCTCTCCCTCGCGCCGTTTTCGCTCGTGCTCCTGCGCTTTCAGCCGGACACGCCATGACCGCGCCCGCCGCGCGTCCCGATCTGCTCGCCGGCTTCGATGCGATCGAGCTCGGCCGCCTCCTCTCCGGCGACCACGACGATCCGCACCGCATCCTCGGCGCGCATCCCGTGGCGGCGGGAGTCATCGTCCGCGCGATGCATCCCGATGCGGTGCGCGCCGAGGCGTTGCTCGCGGACGGAAAGCGCATAGAGCTCGATCGCCTCGCGGGCGGACTGTTCGGCGCGCTCATCGCCGGGGCATCGATGCCGCTGCGCTATCGCCTGCGCTTCCACTTCGCCGGCGGAGCGACGTGGGAGCGCGGCGATCCCTACCGCTTTCTCCCGACCGTCGGCGAGGTCGATCTGCATCTCTTCAACGAGGGAACGCATCGCGAGCTGTGGAACGTCTTCGGCGCGCACCCGCGCGAGATCGACGGCGAGCGCGGAGCGTCGTTCGCAGTGTGGGCGCCCAACGCGCGCAGCGCGAGCGTCGTCGGGCAGCACGAGCAGTGGGACGGACGCCTGCTGCCGATGCGCCGCCTCGGATCGTCGGGCGTGTTCGAGCTCTTCGTTCCCGACATCGCGCCGGGATCGATGTACAAGTATCAACTGCGCACGCGCGAGGGCATCGCGCGCGTCAAGACCGATCCGTTCGCGTTCGGAATGGAGGCGCCGCCGGAGACCGCGTCGTGCGTCGTCGACCTCGCGAAGTACGAGTGGAAGGACGCGGAGTGGATGAGCGGGCGCCCCGCGCGCGACAGCACGAAGCTCCCCATGCTCATCTACGAGCTCCACCTCGGCTCGTGGGCTCGCATCCCGGAGGAGGGAAATCGCACGCTCACCTACCGCGAGCTCGCACCGCGGCTCGTCGAGCATTGTCAGCGGCTGGGATTCTCGCACGTAGAGCTGATGCCGGTAATGGAGCACCCGTTCACCGGCTCGTGGGGCTACCAGGTGTCCGGCTACTTCGCGCCGACTCGCCGCTACGGGTCGCCCGATGACTTCAAGTATTTCGTGGACATGCTGCATCGGGCGGGGATCGGTGTGATTCTCGATTGGGTGCCCGCGCACTTTCCGAAGGACGACTTCGCGCTTCGCCGCTTCGACGGCACGGCGCTGTACGAGCACGAGGATCCCCGGCTCGGCGAGCATCCCGATTGGGGAACGCTGATCTTCAACTACTCGCGCACCGAGGTCCGCAACTTCCTCATCGCGAACGCGCTCTTCTGGCTGCGCGAGTATCACTGCGACGGGCTGCGCGTGGACGCGGTGGCATCGATGCTCTATCTCGACTACAGCCGCAAGCCGGGCGAGTGGCTGCGCAACCGCTACGGCGGGCGCGAGAATCTCGCCGCGATCGATTTTCTCCGCGCGATGAACGAGGCCGTGCGCATCGACGCGCCAGGGTGCTACACGATTGCGGAGGAGTCGACGTCGTGGCCCGGGGTCACGAAGCCGCCGCAGGACGACGGGCTTGGCTTCACGTACAAGTGGAACATGGGATGGATGCACGACACCCTCGCGTACTTCAGCCAGGATCCGCTCTACCGTTCGTACCATCAGGATCAGCTCACCTTCGCGATGATCTACGAGTACAGCGAGCGCTTCATCATGCCGCTGTCGCACGACGAGGTGGTGCATCTCAAGCGGTCGCTGCTCGACAAGATGCCGGGCGACGCGTGGCGCAAGCTCGCGAACCTGCGCCTGATGCTCGCGTACATGTATACGCGCCCGGGGAAGAAGCTGCTCTTCATGGGCACCGAGGTCGCGCCGTACGCCGAGTGGGATCACGATGTGAGCCTCGACTGGCATCTCGCCGACGATCCGGCGCACGGCGCGTTCCTGCGCTTCGTGCAGGAGCTCGGCGCGCTGTACGAAAGCCACCCCGCGTTCTGGCGCGACGACTTCGAGCCGCACGGCTTCTCCTGGATCGATGTCGCGGACCGGATGAACTCCGTGCTGAGCTACGTGCGTCGCGCGGGTGACGCGCACGCGGTCGTCGTGCTCAACATGACTCCCGAGCCGCGCGCGAATTATCGGGTGGGCGTGCCGAGCGAAGGGAGCTACGACCTTCTGCTCTCGTCGGACTCATCGCGCTTCGGCGGCAGTGGCTACACGCAGGAACGAGTGCTGCACACCGATCCGTCGCCGTTCCACGGCTACCCGCAATCGCTCTCGCTGGATCTTCCGCCGCTAGGCGCGTTGGTGCTCGCGCCACGATAGCGGTCTTGCGGGCTCGACCGGCGCGTTTATTGCCGCGATCTTCGTGCGCTGAGCCCAGATCCATCGGGCAGCAGACTCTACGGAGGTCGTATGAAAGACTCGATCTTGAGAGGCATGACACTCACGGTGTTCGCAGCGAGCGTGACCGTGGTCGGATGCAAGGGAAAGGACACCGGAACGACCGCCGATACGACATCCGCATCGACAATGAAGATGCCGGACTCGGCCACGACGGGCGCAGCAAGCGGCGCCGTGGCTGCATCGTTGACGGATGCGAACATCGCCGCGCTCGTCAATGAGGTGAACACTGCGGACAGTGCGCTGGCTGCGGCCGCGCTCGCGAAGCTCTCGAGCTCGGGCGCGAGAAACTTCGCCAAGCTGATGATGGGCGAGCATCACGGCCTTCACGTCAAGGGGATTCAGCTCGAGAAGGCGCAGAAGATCACGCCGGAGCTTCCCGCGACGGATCCGTTCAAGCCCGCAGTCGGCGCCGAGCAGAGCGCGCTGGGCCCGATGGCCAAGGGACCGGCGTACGACTCGACCTACATCGCCAACGAGGTCGGCATCCATCAGGCGGTCATCGAGTGGCAGGGCAATAACACCCCGCAGAACCCAGCGCTGCGGGAATACATGAAGAATGCCAAGGCCGTCTATCAGAGGCATCTCGACGATGGACTCGCGGAGCAGACGAAGCTTGGCGGCGGTCCGATGAGTTGACGCCCGGCGGGTGTTCTTCCGTTGCGATGGACGAAGGCTCGGCGCTTCAGCGAGATGCTCTCGCGCGCGCCGGGCCTTTGTGCATCGCGAACGTGGCAAAAGAGCGCGCGCGGTACGTCGATTGCCAGTAGAAGATGCGAAGCCATCCTGCAGTCATGAATCGGAGAGTAGGGAATGAAGATTCAGCTCAAGCGAGTGCCCCAGCAGGTGATCGTGATCACAGGTGCGACGAGCGGCATCGGGCTCGCGACCGCACGGCAGGCCGCGAAGCGCGGCGCCTCGGTGGTACTGAATGCGCGCGCCGAAGAAGATCTGCAGACGGTCGCCACCGAGCTCGCCGAACTGGGCGCGCAAGTCGCGTTCTTCGCGGGCGACGTCGCCGACATCGACGTCGTGCGGCAGCTCGCCGCCACCGCAATTCTCGAGTTCGGCCGTATCGACACGTGGGTCAACAACGCGGGAGTGTCGATCTACGGTCTGTTGGAGGAGGTGTCCATTGCCGACGCGCGGCGTCTCTTCGACACGAACTACTGGGGAATGGTGCAGGGGAGTCTCGTGGCGTTGAGGCATCTCAAGGGCGCTGGTGGTGCGCTCATCAATGTCGGCAGCGAGCTCTCGGAAACGGTGATTCCGCTCCAGGGGCACTACAACGCGAGCAAGCACGCGCTCAAGGGATTCACGGAGACGCTGCGCATCGAGCTCGAGAAGGAGATGGCACCCGTGTCGGTGACGCTCGTCGAGCCATCGGCCATCGATACGCCGTATCCGGAGCACGCGAAGAATTACATGGACGTCGAGCCGACGCACCAGCCGCCGGTGTATGCGCCCGAAATCGTCGCGAATGCGATCCTGCACTGCGCATCGCACCCGCATCGCACAGTGCGCGTTGGCGCGGGCGCGAAGGCGTTCACGCTCATCGAGAAGGTCGCCCTCGCGCTCGGCGACCGCATCAAGGTCGCGTCGACGTTCGAAGGCAGCCGCACCGGTGAGCCAGCGCGCGACAGGAATACCCTCTTCGATGCGCACCCGGGCGACCCGCGCGTGCGCGGGCGGTACAGGGGACACGTGATGAAGCAGAGCTGGAGCACGGCGGCGACGCTGCGCCCGATCCCAGCGATTCTCGCCGCCGCGACGATCGGTGCCGGGCTCGCGTACGCGATGCGCTCTCGTCGCGACAACTGATCGCCCGCTGCGAGCGGTCGACGATTCGTCATCCGCTCCCCGTTATAGATTTCCGCGCACGATGCGTACCGCACTACTCCCGCTTCTCGCGATCCCGCTCGCGCTCCTCCCCGCGCGCGCGCAATCCGCCGCTGTGCATCCGCGCCCGCAGCAGACGATCGCGCCCCCGACGCACGCCGACTCGCTGCGCGGCTCGATCACCCCCGAGCGCGCGTGGTGGGACGCGACGTTCTACGATCTCCACACGCGCGTCTCTCCCACCGACAGCAGCATCTCCGGCCGCGTCGGCATCACGTATCTCGTGGTCGCGCCCGCGCGCGAGATGCAGATCGATCTGCAGCAGCCCCTTCTCATCGACAGCGTCACGCAGAGTCATCGCGTGCTCAACATTCGCCGCGATGGCGACGCGTCCTTCGCGTCGCTGCTCGACGCGCAGAAAATCGGCGAGCACAAGACAGTCGTCGTCTACTATCACGGCAAGCCCAAGGTCGCGCTGCGTCCGCCGTGGGACGGAGGATTCACCTGGGTGCGCGACTCGCTCGGCAACCGCTGGGTCGCCACCTCCAACCAGGGACTCGGCGCCAGCGTCTGGTGGCCCAACAAGGACACTCAGGCCGACGAGCCGGATTCACAGCGCGTCGCCATCACCGTTCCCGACTCGATGATCGATGTGTCCAACGGCCGCCTGCGCAGCACGACGCACAACGCCGATGGCACCACGACCTACGAGTGGTTCGTCTCGTCGCCGATCAACAACTACGATGTGGCCGTCAACGCCGGAAACTACGCGCACTACACCGACAGCTACGCCGGCGAGGGCGGCAACCTCACGCTCGACTTTTGGCCGCTCGCCTACCATGTGGATGCGGCGAAGAAACAGTGGGCGCAGGTGCGGCCGATGCTCGCCTGCTTCGAGCACTGGTTCGGCCCCTACCCTTGGTATGCCGATGGGTACAAGCTCGTCGAGGCCCCTCACCTCGGCATGGAGCATCAGTCCGCCGTCGCCTACGGCAATCACTTTCAGAACGGCTACCTCGGCCGCGATCTCTCGCACACGGGACTCGGGCTCGCGTGGGACTTCATCATCGTGCACGAGAGCGCGCACGAGTGGTTCGGCAACAACATCACGACCAGGGACATCGCCGACTCGTGGGTGCACGAGGGCTTCGCGAACTACGCCGAGTCGCTGTTCGAGGAATGCCAGTCGGGGAGGGAGGCGGGCGCGCGGTACGTGATCGGTTTGCGCGAGAGCATCAAGAACGACGCGCCCATCGTCGGCCGGTACGGGCTGAACCGCGAGGGCTCGGGCGACATGTACTACAAGGGCGGCAACATGCTCCACACCATTCGCCAGATCGTGGGCGATGATGAAAAGTGGCGCTCGATTCTGCGCGGCCTGAACAAGACTTTCTGGCACCAGACAGTCACCGGCGCGCAAATCGAGGAGTACATCAGCCAGCAGGCCGGCATCGATTTGAGCAAGGTCTTCGCGCAGTACCTCACCACGACGCAGATCCCCGTGCTCGAATACCGCATTCGCGCCAACACGCTCACCTACAGCTGGGCGAACGTCGTCCCCGGCTTCGACATGCCGGTGCGCGTGACGCTCGCCGATTCGGGCTACTCCGTCATCCGTCCGACGACATCACCGCAGACGGCGAAGCTCGCGCTGCGCGATCCCGCGAGCTTCCGCGTCGACTCGAACTACTACGTGACCTCGCACCGTGAGCTTCGCTAACCAGCTCACCGCTTCTCGATCGGGATGCGCACGTGCGTATCCGCCCACGCGACATCCATCGTCGCCGACTTCGGTGATCCCGCCGCGAGCGCGATGGTCAGCTCTTCCACCGGCGCCGCGAGATGCTCGGCCGGCACCGTCCCGGTGCCCACGTCCTTCGCACGCACCTTGGCATCGATGTCCACGCCCCAGCGCTTGGCGTCCGAGTTCACGACCACCTGCCACTGCTTCGCCGTGGGAATCACGTAGATCGAGTACCATCCCGGCTCGACCTTCACGCCAGCGATGCTCGCGCGAAAGGGCACGTAGAGCGCGGTCGCCTCGTCGGCACCCAGGCGCCACGGCTCGCCATACGGCACCAGCTTCCCCATGATCTCGCGACCGTTCACGCGCGGGCGGCCGTAGCACACCTTCACCGTTCCGCCTTCCATCGCGACCGATGCAGAATCGTGCGCGCTCTTTCTCTTCTCGGGCTCGCCCGGCGTTGCCCGGAACCAGCACGCGTCCGTCGCCTGCACGACCGCGTGAATCGGCGCGCGCCGCGCGCCAACGAGTGCCACCGCGATCGCGATGACGGCCAGAAAGCTCGACCCGTTTCGTCTCATCATTCCCTCCGAAGATTATCGATTCCCAGTTTGCCCATATAAGGTAGCCCGGCGTTTCGCACGCTCAACTCGCTACCTTTGATTGATGACCGATTCCGCGCTCCACCTGCTCGCCGCCCGTCTCGGAATACTACCCGAATACGTCGATCAGACGGGGCGCGTGACACGGAGTACGGCAGACGAGACGCGCGTCGCGATCATCGCCGCGATGGGCTTCGATGCATCTTCCGAAGATCGCGCCGCCTCCGCGCTCGCGCTGCTCGATGCGCGCGAGACCGCGCGCGCTCTCCCTCCGGTACGCGTGATCGTCCACGACGGAGCGTTCGCGCTCCCGTCGCGCGGCGCGGTGCTCACCCTCGAGCGCGGCGGTGTCTGGAGCGAGGGCAAGGAGCTCCCGATCGGGTACCACACGCTCACCGTTGGCGATGAGACGCAGACGCTGATCGTCGTTCCGCCAAAGTGTATGGCGCCGATTCGCCGCGCGATGGGGCTCATCGCCAACCTCTACGCCGTGCGCAGCGACGCCAACTGGGGCGTAGGCGACATCACGGATCTCGCGGCCATCGCGGAGTGGAGCGGCGAGAAGGGCGCTGCGTTCGTCGGGGTGAACCCGCTCCACGCGCTCCGCAATCGCGGCCACGACATCTCTCCGTACAGCCCCGTGAGCCGGCTCTATCGCAACCCGATCTACATCGATGTCGCCGGGGTGCCGGAGCGCAACGAGTGCGCCGACGCCCGCGCGCTCCTCGACGATCCCGCCACCCAGGCCGCGCTCGTCTCGCTGCGCTCGAGCACGCACGTCGACTACGATCGCGCGTGGGAGCTCAAGCGCCGCGCGCTCGAGATGCTCCATCGCACCTTCATCGTCCGCCACCGCGATGCGCGCTCCGGCCGCGGCCGCGACTACCGCGCGTACATCGAGCTGGAGGGCGCGACGCTCGTCAACTTCGCCACCTTCTGCGCGCTCGAAGATCACTTTGCGGCCCGGGGCGAGCGGCGCGGCTGGATGCACTGGCCGCCCGAGTATCGGCACCCCGCCTCCGCCGATGTCGTCGCCTTTCACGCATCCAACCCGGACGCGGTCGACTTCCACCGCTGGCTCCAGTTCGAGCTCGATCGCCAGATCGCATCCGCCGCCGCGCTCGCGCGCCAATCCGGACTCGGCATCGGCCTCTATCAGGACCTCGCCATCGGCGCCGCGCCCGACAGCGCGGATGTCTGGGCCTTCGGTCATCTCTTTCTGCGCGGCGTCGCCGTGGGCGCGCCACCCGACGGCTACGCGCCGCAGGGACAGAACTGGGGCCTCCCACCCATCGATCCTCGCCAGCTCATCGAGGATCGCTACGCATTCTGGATCGCCCTCATCCGCGCATCGCTCCGCCACTCGGGCGCGCTCCGCATCGATCACGTGCTCGGCCTCTTCCGCCAGTTCTGGATCCCCGACGGCATGGAGGGCAAGCAGGGCGCGTACGTGCGCTTCCCCACGGAAGACATGATGGGAATCCTCGCCCTCGAGAGCGTGCGTCACCACGCACTCATCGTCGGCGAGGACCTCGGCACCGTTCCGCCGGAGGTGCCCGGTGTGCTCGAGCGGTGGGGAATTCTCTCGTCGCGCGTGATGTACTTCGAGCGCGAGAGCGACGGCCGCTTCCGCCCCGCCTCGTCGTATCCGAAGCTCTCGCTCACCACGGCCGACACGCACGACATGGCCACGATCACCGGCTTCTGGACCGCGCGCGACATCGAGCTGCAGCACATGGCGGGGCTCATCGATTCCGAGGCGCGCGCGGCCGCGGCACACGCGCTCCGCAACGACGAGCGCCGCTTCCTCGTCGAGCGACTCGTGGCCGAGGGCGCGCTCAAGAGCTCCTCTGCCGAATCGCCCAGCAACGCGGAGCTCCGCGGCGCCGTCCACCGCTTTCTGTGCTCCACGCCGGCCGCACTCGTCGGCGTCTACCTGGAAGATCTCGTGGGCGAGCGCGAGCCGGTGAATCTCCCCGGCGTGAGCCCCGATCTCTTTCGGAGCTGGACGCGCCGCCTTTCGATCTCGCTCGAGAAGATCGCGGTTGATCCCGAGGTCGCGATCGCGTTCCCCGATCCGGTGCGCGCAGGACGTTGACGTCGCGATGATCTCCCGTTGACGATCCCGATCCGCGCGAGCTATCGCCTGCAGCTCAGCTCCGCATTTACCCTCGACGACGCGCGCGCGATCGTACCCTATCTCGCGCAGCTCGGCATCTCGCACATCTACGCGTCGCCGGTGCTCCGCTCGCGGCCGGGGAGCACGCACGGCTACGACGTGGTCGACCCGACGCGCCTCGACCCGGAGCTCGGCAGCGACGCGAGCTGGGACGCGCTCATCGCGGAGCTGCGCGCGCACGCGATGGGGATGGTGCTCGACATCGTCCCGAACCACATGGGGGTCGGCGAGCAGAATCCATTCTGGGACGATCTCTTCGCGAACGGTCCCGCGTCGCGCTACGCGAGCTGGTTCGACATCGACTGGAACGCGCCCGCACGCGGCCTCAAGGGCCGAGTGCTCATCCCCATACTCGGCGCCGAGCTCGCGGAGGCGATCAAGGCGCACGAATTTCACGTCGCACTCGAGGCGGGGCGCTTTCGCATCAGATATTTCGAGCGCGGCTTCCCGCTCGATCCGGCCACGATTCCCTCGGTGCTCGCGCTGGCGCTCGAGGCGCTGCCAGCCGATGTGAATCCCGAGGACGCCGCCGAGCTCGCGAGCATTCGCGATGCGCTCGTCGCGCTTCCGCCGCGGAGCACGTCGCGCCCGCTGCTCGTCGCGAGCCGGCAGAAGCAGGCGCCCGAGCTCCTCCGCCGCCTCGAAGCGCTCGCCGATCGCTCGCCGGGCGTGCATCGCGCGCTCGATGACACCGCGCGCGCGTTCGCCTCCGGCGAGGGCGGCGAGGCGCGCATCGCCGCCCTCCTCGACGCGCAGGTCTACGCGCTCGTCTTCTGGCGCCGGGCCGCGCACGAGATCAACTACCGCCGCTTCTTCGACATCAACGAGCTCGTCGCGCTGCGCATGGAGGATCCCGCCGTCTTCGGCGCGACGCATCGCCGCATCATCCAGTGGGTGAAGGACGCTCAGCTCGACGGTCTTCGAATAGACCACGTCGATGGCCTGCGAAACCCGCGCGACTATCTCGATCGACTGAATGCCGCGATCCAGCAGGTGCTGCCGGGTGCCGACATTCCGGTGTTCGTCGAAAAGATTCTCTCCGGGCGCGAGCGGCTCCGCGCCGAGTGGCCCGTGGCCGGCACCACGGGCTACGAGTTTCTCGCGCAGCTCGACGCCATCTTCATCGATCCCGCCGGCCGCGGCGAGATCGAGAAGAGCTACCGCGCGTTCCTCGACATTCGCCGCCCCGAGCTCGACTTCCACGAGGTCGCGGTGCGCGGCAAGGCGTTCATCCTCCGCGACTCGCTCGCCTCGGACGTGCAGCGCCTCGCGCGCCTCCTCGCGCCGATCGCGCGCGCCGACGCGCGCACGCGAGCGCTCACGCGCGCACAGCTCGCCGAAGGGATCGTGCAGCTGATCGCGCGGCTTCCGGTGTACCGCACCTACATCGAGTCCGGCGCCCTCGCGCTGCACGAGGACGATCGCGTCGCACTCGAGCGCGCATTCGCGGCCGCGGGCGAGGTCGCACTGATCCGCGCGCCGCTGCTCGCGCTGCTCGAAGAGATTTTTCTCGGGTCCCCATCATCGCTCGGCAGCGAGCAGATTGCCGAGCGCGATGCGTTCGTCCTCCGCTTCCAGCAGGTCAGCGGTCCCGCCACCGCGAAGGGGATCGAGGACACCGCGCTCTATCGCTATTCGCCGCTCCTCTCGCTCAACGAGGTCGGCGCGGATCCGGCCGGCGAGCTCGGAGACGCCGTGGGCTATCTGCACGACGCGAACATCGAGCGGAGCCTTCGGTGGCCCGGAACCATGCTCGCCACGAGCACGCACGACACCAAGCGCAGCGCGGACGTGCGCGCGCGCCTCGATGTGCTCTCGGAGATTCCGCGCGAGTGGGCGCGCCAGCTCGCCTCCTGGGCGCGCGCGCACCGAGGTCTCAAGACGCGTGTGCAGGACAGGCTCGCGCCGGACGCGCACATGGAGTACGTGATCTA
>DATCPC010000146.1:0-10301 GCA_036564355.1 Gemmatimonadaceae bacterium
GCGTGGGCCAACCGGCACGTTCGTTTCGGCGCCGCCGTCGGCCGGAGGGCGGCATCATGACTACCTCCATCGAGCACCAGCTGCTGCAGGCCGACATTCGCGAGCTCGCCAGGTCGCGCAACGCGGTCATCCTCGCGCACAACTACGAGCGCCCGGAGGTGCAGGATGTCGCGGACGTCGTCGGCGACTCGCTCGGCCTGTCGCGCGAGGCCGCGCGCACCACTGCCGACGTCATCGTTTTCTGTGGCGTGCATTTCATGGCGGAGACGGCTGCGATTCTGTCGCCCGACAAGACGGTGCTCCTGCCCGATCTCGGCGCGGGCTGCTCGCTCGCCGACACGATGACCGCCGACCAGCTGCGCGCGTGGAAAGCCGAGCATCCGGGTGCGGTCGTGGTGTCGTACGTGAACACCACGGCGGCAGTGAAGGCGGAGACCGACTACTGCTGCACGTCGGGCAATGCGGTCGAGGTGGTGAACGCGATTCCAGCGGACCGCGAAGTACTGTTCGGCCCCGACATGTTCCTCGGCGCGCACGTGCGGCGCCTGACGGGTCGCGCGAACATGCACGTGTGGATGGGCGAGTGCCACGTCCACGCGGGAATCACGCCGGCCTCGCTCGAGAAAATGCGCGACGCGCATCCTGGCGCAGAGCTGCTCGTGCACCCCGAGTGCGGCTGCTCGACGAGTGTGCTCGAGGGCATCTCCGCGGGAGATGTCGACCAGAACGACCTTCACATTTTGTCGACCGAGGGGATGATCCGGCGGCCGGCCGAGAGCGACGCGAGCGAGTTCATCGTCGCCACCGAGGTTGGCATTCTGCACCGGCTCAGGAAGGCGAATCCCGACAAACGGTTTTTCGCGGCGGACGAGCGGGCCTCGTGTCAGTACATGAAACTCACGACGCTCGCCAAGGTGAAACGTTCGCTCGAGGCGATGCAGCATCGGATTACGGTGCCGGCAGACGTCGCGGATCGCGCGCGGCTGGCGATCGAGCGCATGATCTCGATCGGCGGAGCGCCGGCGATGGCGCCCGCGTTCGCGATGGGCGAATGAGCGCGGTGTCGCGGGAATCGCGGGCGGCGAGCGAGGCGCTCGAGTTTCCGCTGTCGCCGGCGGCGAGTGCCGCGCTGGCGCGCGCTGCGCTGGAGGAGGACAAGGCGTTCGACGACGTGACGACGCTCGCCGTGGTTCCCGCCAGCGCGCGCGCGAGCGCGGTGATGGTCGCGCGGTCGGCCGGCGTCGTCGCGGGGCTGCCTCTCGCCGCGGCGGTATTCGAGCTTCTCGATCCCACGACGCATTGCCACGCGCTCGTGAGTGATGGGGCGCGCGTGCGAGCGGGTGATTCGATCCTCGAGATCGAGGGTACGGCGCGCGCCGTGCTCTCGGCGGAGCGCGTGGCTCTCAACTTCGCGCAGCGACTCTCCGGAATCGCGACGCTCACCGGGCGCTATGTCGATGCGGTGCGTGGCACGCGCGCGAAGATCCTCGACACGCGAAAGACGACGCCGCTATTCCGGGAGCTCGAGAAGTACGCGGTGCGGTGCGGAGGCGGCACGAATCACCGCGCAGACCTCGCCGCGGCTGTGCTGATCAAGGACAACCATCTGGCGACCTTGGGCGGCGACATCGCGCTGGCGGTGCGCCGCGCACGTGAGCACGCCGAGCTGGGAATGGTTGTGGAGGTGGAGTGCGATACGCGCGAGCAGGTGGCCCGCGCGCTCGAGGCCGGCGCGGATGCGATTTTGCTCGACAACATGTCGCCGCACGAGATGACGTTGTGCGTCGCGCTCGTACGCGGGGCCGCGATCGTCGAGGCGTCCGGGGGCATCACGCTCGCGAGCGTGCGCGCGGTGGCGGAGACGGGCGTGGACTGGATCTCAGTGGGAGCGCTGACGCACTCCGTACCGGCGCTCGATCTGGCGCTCGATTTCAAGCCGGCGGGAGCGACCTTCCAGGCGTGATCAGATCACCTCGTAGGCGATCAGCACGCCGACGATCGAGACCATCGTGAGCCCCGCCAGAAACAGATAGTCCGCGGCGCGCTCGAAGCGCTTCCTGTAGTGCGACGCTCGAGCGCGCAGGCCGAGGTACGCGAGAAAGCACGAGGCGAGGAATACCAGCGCATCGATCGACAGCAAGTTGTCCGCGACGCTGTCGACGTGCTGCGAGCGCGAGACGATGCGAAAGAGTCCGATGACGGTGATGCACACGCCGACCATGCCTGCCGAGACCGTGAAGATGTGCTCGCTCAGCTCGCGTGGGGCACTCGTCCGCGCGCTCTCATTCTCGTCGACTCTCTCCATCACCGCTCTCGTGGCAGCGTGAGCGTCAGGGTGCTCCCCACGTTGACCGTGCTGCGGATGGTAATGTCGCCGCCCATCGCGCGAGCGAGGTCGCGACTGATCGCGAGCCCCAGCCCGGTACCCTCGTGCTGGCTCGTACGCGTGCGGCCGAGCTGCACGAATGGTTCGAAGATCGCGTCGTGCTTGTCCAAGGGAATCCCCGGTCCCGTGTCCTCCACGCTGATTCTAACGCGATCGCCTTCGCCCGTGCAGCGCACGATCACGCGGCCGCCTTCGGGCGTGAACTTCACCGCATTCGAGAGAAGATTCAGAACGATCTGCTCCGTCTTCGTCTGATCGGCAATCGCCGTGAGCTCGATCGGGCACGCCTCGCTCGTGAGCGCAATGTCCTTCGCCTGCGACTGCGGGGCGAGCAGCGGCAGCACGGTGTCCATCACACTCTGAATCGGGACGGCCGTGAGATCGTACGTTACCTGTCCCGCTTCGATCCTGCTGTAGTTGAGCAGATCGCTGATGATGCCGAGGAGGTGCTGCTGGCTGCCGCGAATGCGCGCGAGGTAGCCTTGCTGCTGCTCGGTGACCGTGCCCCCGATCCCCATCTCGAGCAGCTCCGCGTAGCCGCCGATGGCATTCAAGGGCGTGCGAAGCTCGTGCGACATCGCCGCGAGAAACTCGCTCTTCGCGCGGTTCGCCACTTCAGCCTCCGCGACGCGACGAGTGTCGGAGATCGCGCGCTCCTGCGCGGCGCGGCGTTCCGTGAGATCGCGCGTCACCTTCGAGAAGCCGATCAGCTCACCAGAGGGATTGCGAACCGCAGTGATCACCACGTTGGCCCACAGCTGCGTGCCGTCCTTCCGAAAGCGCCATCCCTCGTCTTCGAAGCTTCCCTTTGCTGTTGCCTCTCGCAGCTCCCACGCCGGTATTCCATTGGCCGTGTCCTCGGCGGAGTAGAACGCCGAGAAGTGTCGTCCGATGATCTCGAAGTCCTCGTAGCCCTTGATGGCCTTCGCGCCTTCGTTCCAGGTCGCAACGACGCCGTGAGGATCCAGCATGAAGATCGCGTAGTCCTTCACGCTCTGCACGAGCAGCCGAAACCGTTGCTCGCTGTCGCGGAGTGTTTCCTCGGCGAAGCGGCGCTCGGTGAGATCGCGCGTGACCTTCGCGAAGCCGACGTGCACGCCCGCGTCATCGCGAAGCGTGGTGATGATGACGTTCGCCCAGAAGCGCGACCCATCCTTGCGAATGCGCCACCCCTCTTCCTCGAATCGGCCTTCCCTGATCGCGATCTCGAGCTCCCGCGCCGGCTTGTTGCTCGCGATGTCCTCGTGCGGATAAAAAATCGAGAAGTGCCGCCCGATGACCTCGTCCTGCCTGTAGCCCTTAATTCGCTGTGCGCCCTCGTTCCAGCTCAGCACGTGACCCGTGGTGTCGAGCGCGAAGATGGCGTAGTCGCGCACGCGCTCGACGAGGAGACGGTAGAGTCCGGTATTCGCGGCGAGCACGGGGCCAGCGCCGTTGCCCCCCGCTTGCGAAGCCGGGGCGGGGGGAGCGGAGGGAGCACGGGTGGTGTCGTCGTCGAGTGGAGTCACGCGTGCTCCATCAGCGGGTTGCGAAGGAACCAAGTATCGATCGCGATGCTGGGCAGCGTAAGGCTTGGAACGCCTGCACTCCAAGCGACGGGGCATCACTCGTGCCGAGCGGAGGGTATCGGTCTGATCGGCTAGGCTAGATTCTAGCATGTTCGCAGAGCTCGCCAGACTTTCGTGAGAATCGTAGCCGGAAAGCATGCCGGGCGCGATCTCGTCTCCCCGCAGGACCGCCGCGTGCGGCCCACGGCCGAGCACGTGCGCGCCGCGATGCTCGACCTCGTGCGCGACGATCTCGCCGATGCGCGCGTGCTCGAGCTCTTCGCGGGAACGGGTGCGATCGGCATCGAGGCCATTTCGCGCGGCGCCAAGAGCGCCGACTTCGTGGAGTTCCGTCCCGACAGCCTGCACGCGCTCCGCGCCAACATCGCGGCGTTTCGGCTGCGCGAGTCGACCCGCATCTTCAAGCGCGACGCGATTCCGTACGCCGCCATGCTCGGTCCCGCGAGCTACGACATCGCGTTCGCCGATCCGCCGTACGGCTCGCGCCAGCTCGACCGCGTCATCGCGAGCTGGCACGCCAGCCACTTCTCCCGCATCCTCATCGTCGAGCACGCGAGCACGCACGAGCTCCCGCGCGGCGCGAGCTCGCGCGCATTCGACGACACGATGGTGACGGTCTACAGAGCCTGACTCGTGGCGGCAACTCTGGCGTCGACCTCGGGCGCGGTTGTCGTGCGACCGAGCGCCTTCCGCACCGCCGGCGCGACGACGTCGCCGAGCAGCTCGATCGAGTGCATGACCTTCGCGTGCGGCATCGTGCCGACGCTCATCTGCATCAGGAAGCGCTGGTGCGCGAACAGCTCGTGCTCCCAGAGCATCTTGTCGATCACTTCCTGCGGATCGCCGACGAAGAGCGCGCCGCGCTTCGAGCGTTCCGCCTCGAACTTGGCCCTCGTGGGCGGAGACCAGCCGCGCTCGCGGCCGATGCGCCCCATCATCTCGAGGTAGGGCGGATACGCGTCGTCCGCCGCCTGGCGCGACGTGTCGGCGATGTAGCCGTGCGAGTTGATGCTCACGGGGAGCGTCGCCGGATCGTGCCCCGTGCGGCGCGCCGCCACACGGTACAGATCGACCATGGGCTTGAACCGCTCGGGCTCGCCACCGATGATCGCGAGCGCCATCGGAAGTCCGAGCGACGCCGCGCGCACCACCGACTGGGGCGTGCCGCCCACCGCGACCCACACCGGCAGCGGATTCTGCACGGGGCGCGGATACACCGGCAGGTTGTGAATCGGCGCGCGATGCGTGCCCTTCCATTCCACTTTCTCGTTCGCCCGCACCGCCAGCAGAAGCTCGAGCTTCTCGGAGAACAGCTCGTCGTAGTCATCGAGATCGTAGCCGAACAGCGGGAACGACTCGATGAACGATCCGCGTCCCGCCATGATCTCGGCGCGCCCGTTCGACAACAGGTCGAGCGTCGCGAAGTCCTGAAACACGCGCACGGGATCGTCGGAGCTGAGCACCGACACGGCGCTCGTGAGGCGGACGCGCTTCGTGCGCGCCGCGCCCGCGGCGAGCACCACCGCCGGCGACGACACCACATAGTCGGGTCGATGATGCTCGCCGACGCCGAACACATCGAGGCCGAGCTGGTCCGCGAGCTCCATCTCCTCGAGCAGGTCCGCGAGCCGTTGCTGCGCGCTCACCAGATGCCCGGTATCGGCATCCGGCGTGCGCTCGGCGAAGGTGTAGATCCCGATTTCCATGCGACTCTCGCGCTTACGCTGCGGCAACCGGACGACGCGCGAGCAGATTGCCCACGCCGCCGATGAAGCCGATCACGAGCGCCACGAGGGCGAGCGTCGGCGTGTAGAGCGACTGCAGCCCGAGCAGCGAGTCGAGCGAGTATTTGCCGAAGCCGGTCAGCGCGAGCGCGACGGCGACGGTTCCGTAGAACAGCGCGAGCTCGATGCCGTTGCTCTGCGCGAACAGCCCGTTCTTCCAGTGCACGCTCACTGCGGCGACGATCATCACCGACAGCATGAGCGCCGGTCCGACCGGACCGAACAGCCCGAGCGCCACGAGAATGCCGCTCACGATCTCCGTCGCCGCGGCGACCGTCGCGAAGAATCGGCCGGGGCGAAAGCCGAGCGCCTCGAAGAAGGCTCCGGTGCCGGCGATGCCGTGACCGCCGAACCAGCCGAACAGCTTCTGCGAGCCATGAGCCGCCATCAAGAGTCCGATCACGATGCGCGCGACGAGGAGTCCGGCGCTGATCGTGGCCAAGTCCAAAATAGAGGGATGCATTGATAGTTCCGTGTTGATGTTGAGAGTGCCTGTTATAACAACTATCGAGGCCGGAAAAAAGTTCACGCACCCTCTCGAATGGCCGCCAGGGCCTCCACGAGGCCCTCAACGGTGCGCGCCGAGAGCCGCTCCACCCGTCCCCGGCCGAATTCTGCCAGTCCCGGCGTTGCCTGCTCGAGCACCTTGCGCCCCTTCGCCGTGATCCGCGCCGTCACGTGCCTGCGGTCCTTCGCATCCCGTTTCTTCCCCAGCAGCCCCATATCCTCCATGCGGTCCAGCAGCCGCGAGACGTCC
This sequence comes from Gemmatimonadaceae bacterium, assembly GCA_036564355.1. Classification (GTDB taxonomy): domain Bacteria; phylum Gemmatimonadota; class Gemmatimonadetes; order Gemmatimonadales; family Gemmatimonadaceae; genus FEN-1250. The sequence goes on from DATCPC010000146.1 coordinate 6,496, forward strand.
GGCACCCGCGAGATGAGCCGCTCGGCGATCTCTCGCCCGCACAGCCCGCCACCGCCCGCGCCGCGGAGGATGCGCAGCACGTTGTACTGCGTCATCGTGATCCCGAACGGTCGCAGCACCTCGTTGGAGCCATGCTCGAGCACGGTGGCCGTTCGGAGAATCGACAGCATCGCCTCATCGCTCGGCCTCGCGAAGGGCTTGGTCTGCTTGATCTCGTCCTGCAGGTTGGTTGGCATGCCTTGGAATATACCTGTTATAACAGATAGTTCAATGCCGCCTGGGGGCGGCGGCATCGAGGTGTTTCGCGACTGATCGCCGCGCGCTGTCGCTGCCGGGAGGTGGTTTTCTACTGCGCGATGCAGGCACCAACAATTGATGATACGGAATAAACGGACACAAACGGACACTGACGGATAGCTGCTTAACGGATAGCTGCTTATAGGAGTCTGTCCGTTTGTGTCCGTTTGATCCGTTTTTTTCGTAGTTCACATTGTTAGTGCCAGCCCGCAGGGGATCGATCAGGCGCCCGCCGCCTCGGGCGGCGGCGTTACCGCGGAACCCGTGGCTTCGCTGCGCTTGCGTCCATGACTCCGAATCCACGTTTGCAGGTCGTCCAGGTACGTGTAGAACACCGGCGTCACGTAGAGCGTCACTAGCTGCGAGAACGCCAGGCCGCCCACCACCGCCACGCCGAGCGGGCGCCGCGTCGACGCGCCGGCGCCCCACCCGATCGCGATCGGTAGCGCGCCCATGAGCGCCGCCATCGTCGTCATCATGATCGGGCGAAAGCGCACGCTCGCCGCCTTCACGATCGCCTCTTCCGGCGTGCTGTGATCCGTCTGCTCGGCCGCGATCGCGAAGTCGATCATCATGATCGCGTTCTTCTTCACGATGCCGATGAGCATGATCATGCCCACGAGGCTGTACACGTCGAGGTCGAGGCCGAAGATCAGCAGCGTCACGATCGCGCCGAACACCGCGAACGGCAGGCCGGATAGAATCGTTATCGGGTGGATGTAGCTCTCGTAGAGCACGCCCAAAATGATGTAGATGACGAACACCGCCAGCGCGAGCAGGAGCGTGAGGCCCTGCTGCGTGCCCATGAACGCCTGCGCGAGCCCGGAGAAGCTCGCAGCCACCGTCGACGGCAGCACGGCCTTCGCCTCGTTCTCCACCATCGCCACCGCGCCGCCGAGCGAAACGCCCGGCACGAGGTCGAACGAGATCGTCACCGCGGGAAGCTGGCCCTCGTGGTTCACGGTCACGGGCCCGTTGCCGAGCTTGAACTTCGCGACGGCGCTGAGCGGAACCACGGTGCCGGTGGTCGACCGAACCCAGAGCGAGCCGAGCGACGGGATGTCCTGCTGAAACTCCGGCAGCAGCTCCATCACCACCCAGTATTCGTTGGTGGACGTGTAGATCGTCGACACCTGCCGCTGGCCGAACGAGTCGTAGAGCGTGTTCTCGATCTCCGTCGCCGAGACGCCGAGCTGGCCGGCCTGCCCGCGGTCGATGTCGACGGTCACCTGCGGATTGTCGATGAGGAGGTCGCTCGTCACGTTCTCGAGCTGCGGCAGCTTCCGCAGTCGCGCCTCCAGGTGCACCGCCGCGCTGTCGAGCGCCAGGATGTCTCCGCTCTGCAACGTGTACTGATAGAGGCTCTTCGATGTGAGCCCGCCGATCGAGATCACGGGCGGATTCTGGAAGTACACCGAGATGTCGGGCACGCCGATCACGTCGTGCTCGAGCTGCCGCGCGACCTCGTCAGCGCTGTTCTTGCGCGTGCCGAGCGGCTTGAGGTCGATCGTGAGCTGCCCCTGGTTCGCCGCCGCGCTCGTGCCCACCGATGACGTGACCGACAGCACGTCGGGATTCTTCGTGACGATCCGCGCCACTTGCTCCTGCGCGCGGATCAGCGCGTCGTACGAGGCGCCCTGCGCGGCCTCCGTCGTGCCGAGCAGCTGCCCCGTGTCGCCGCTCGGGAAGAGTCCCTTCGGCATGACCACGAACAGGACGATCGTCGCCACGAGAATCACGCCCGAGAAGATCAGCGTCGCCCCGCGGCGCTGCATCACCCATTCGAGGCTGCGCTCGTAACGGCTCAGAATCCGCTCGTAGATTCGCTCGGTTGCCCGATAAAACTTCCCCTGGTTGGCCTCCTTCGTCGCGCGCAGGAATCGGCTCGCGAGCATCGGCGTGAGCGTGAGCGACACGAATCCCGACACGAGAATCGCGACCCCGATCGTCACCGCGAACTCGTGGAAGAGCTTCCCGATGATCCCGCCCATGAAGAGAATCGGGATGAACACCGCCGCGAGCGACAGCGTCATCGACACGATCGTGAACGCGACCTCCGCCGACCCCTCGATCGCCGCCTGCATCGGCGGTTTCCCCATCTCCAGATGGCGGACGATGTTCTCCAGCATCACGATCGCGTCGTCGACCACGAACCCCACCGCGAGCGTCAGCGCCATGAGCGACAGGTTGTCGAGGCTGTAGTTGAGCAGGTACATCACGGAGAAGGTGCCGATGATCGACATCGGCAGCGCGAGGCTCGGGATCACCGTCGCCGAGAGGTTGCGCAGGAAGAGGAAGATCACGAGCACCACCAGCACGAGCGTCAGCTCGAGCGTGAAGGTGACGTCGTGCACCGATTCCTGAATCGTCGTCGCGCGATCGTACAGCACCTGCACGTGCACCGACGGCGGAATCTCCGCCTTCACCCGGTCGAGCGCCGCCTTGGCGGCATTCGAGACGTTGACGGTGTTCGTTCCCGGCTGTCGCTGGATCGCGAGCACGATCGCGCGCTGCCCGTTGTACCAGCTCGCGGTCTTGTTGTTCTGCACGTCGTCACTCACACGGCCTACATCCAAGAGATGCACGGGCGCGCCGTTGCGGTACGCGACGACCATGTCGCGGAACGCCTCCGCATTCTCGAGCTGCCCCGTGGCCTGCACCGTGAGTGCGACCTTCGGCCCCCAGAGCACGCCGGTGGGCAGGTTGACGTTCTGGTTCGCGACCGCCGTCGTCACGTCCTCGAGCGCGAGATTGCGCGAGGCCAGCTGCCGCGGATCGAGCTGGATGCGCACTGCGTACTTCTGCGCGCCGTACACCAGCACCTGCGCGACGCCGCCCACCATCGAGAGCCGCTGCGCGATGGTCGTCTCGCCGTACTCATCCAGCGCCGAGATCGGCACCTCGTTGCTGGTGAGCGCGAGGGTGAGAATCGGCGCGTCCGCCGGATTCGTTTTCTGGTACGACGGCGGCAGAATCCCCTGGGGCAGCGTGCGCAGCGTCTGCGTGATCGCCGCCTGCACATCCTGCGCGGCCGCGTCGATGTTCCGGTCGAGGGTGAATTGCACGACAATCTGCGTCTGCCCGAGGCTCGACGTCGACGTCATGTTGTCGATGCCCGCGATCGTCGAGAACTGTTTCTCGAGCGGCGTCGCCACGGTGGCCGCCATCGTCGCCGGGCTCGCGCCGGGCAGAATCGCCGTGACCGTGATCGTCGGGAAGTCGACGTTTGGCAGATCGCTCACCGCCAGCTGGCGGTACGCCACGATTCCGAAGAAGAGAATCGCGATCATCACGAGCGAGGTCATGATCGGGCGCTTGATGAAGAGCGTCGTCACACCTCCGCCCTTCATCGGCGCGTCTCCCGCCTCGGCCACCTTCGCCTCGTTCTCAGTCGCCATGCGCGAGCCCATGATCCAGTGTTGCGCCGCTCACGCGCGGCTTGCGCTTCGTGTGCCGCTCCAGCCACGCCTGCAGGTCGTCGAGATACGTGTAGAACACCGGGGTCACGT
>DATCPC010000166.1:0-10335 GCA_036564355.1 Gemmatimonadaceae bacterium
GCGCCGCGCGAGCTCGAGCTGTCCCTCGCGCTGCGACGGCTCGGCGTCGCGACGCCGGAAATCGTCGCCTACGCGACGTACCCAGCGGGTGCGTTGTTCCGCCGCGCGGATGTCGTCACGCGCGAGGTGCCGAACAGCCGCGATCTCGCGGCCGCGCTCGGAACGCTGTCGCGCAGCGAATCGAAGCACTCGTTGATCATCGCGACCGGCAAGTTGCTCGCCTCGCTCAGCATCGCGGGCGCCCGTCACCCCGATCTCAACATCAAGAACATCCTCATCGCCGACAACGAGTACGGCGGGATACAGGCGCTCGCGCTCGATGTGGATCGCGTTTGGCTCGATGTCCCCGGGAAGCAGGCCGTGCTCGCGGCGAATCTGCGCAGACTGTCCCGGTCCGCGGTGAAGTCGCGTCGGATACAGGGACTGCCGATCGAGGAAGCGGACTTGCTGGCGATCGAGAGCAGCGCGCGGGAGCTGATCGAACTCTCGCAATGACGAGCGGCATCGAGGGGCGGCGCATCTGCATCGTGATGATGAGCGCGATCGGCGACGCGGTGCACGTGCTGCCGGTGGTGACGGCTCTCAAACGCCACGAGCCCGGCGCGAACATCACGTGGATTCTGCAGCCGGGGCCGGCGGCGCTCGTGCGCGGGCATCCGGACGTCGATGAGATCATCGTGTTCGAGAAGGGCCGCGGATGGCGGGGGCTTCTCGATCTGCGCCGCCAGCTTGCCGCGCGAGAGTTCGATCTCGCCCTCGACCTGCAGGTGTACATCAAGGCGGGGCTGGTCACGTCGTTCGTGCGCGCACCGGTGAAGCTCGGCTTCGACAAGGCACGCGCGCGGGACCTCAATTGGCTCTTCACCACCCAGCGCATTCCGCCCCACGCGCCGCAGCATGTGCAGGATCAGTATCTCGAATTCGTCTCGGCGCTCGGCGTCGCCGCAGAGCCTCTGGAGTGGAAGCTCGGACCCTGGGCCGACGAGCTCGCGCGGCGCGACCACGTTCTCGGCACAATTTCCCGCCCGTTCGCGACGCTCGTCATTGGCGCAACGAATCGGGAAAAGGAGTGGAGCAGTGAGCAGTGGGCCCAGCTGGCGAACGCGCTTCGCAGCGACTTCGGCCTCGAGGCGGTGCTCGCCGGCGGGCGAACGCCGCGCGAGCTCGAGACCGCGCGCGCGATCGAGGCAGCGGGCGCGCGGGCGCACAGCACCCTCGGCGTCCTGCTGCGCGAGCTCGTGACGATCCTCGATGCGTCCGAGCTCGTCATCTCGCTCGACACCGCGCCACTCCACATGTCAGTCGCGCTCGAGCGGCCGGTGATCAGCCTCATGGGCTACAACAATCCGAAGCGTGTCGGACCGTACCGGCGCTACCACGATCTCATCGTCGACGCCTATGGCGAGCCCGGCGAGGACTACCCGATCTCCTACGCGCACCGATACGGCCGCATGAAGCGCATCACGGTGCGCGATGTGCTCGACAAGGTCGAGCGCTGGCAAACCCTCTATCGCGCGCGGGCGGCGAGCACGCGCTCGTAGACATCGAGCGTACGATCCACCGTGTTGTCGATCGAGAACAGCGGCGCACGGCGAATGCCATTTGCTCCCATGCGGCCTGCGAGCTCGCTATCGGTGAGGAGTCGCGCGATCGCGCCGCCGAGCGCGTTCGCATCGCCCACGGGCACGAGGATCCCGGTCTCATCGTTGACGACCGCCTCGGGAATGCCGCCGGCCGCAGTCGCCGCGACGGGCTTGCCGAAGGACATCGCGTCGATCACTACGCCTCCGATTCCGTCGTCGCTCGAGCTCAGCGCGACGACGTTCGCCACGGACATCAGCGAATCGGCATCCGTGCGATAGCCCGCGAGGTGCACGCAGTCGCCGAGGCCGAGCGTCGCGATCTCGCGCTCGACTTCCCCTCGCAGATTCCCTTCGCCCACAATGAGCCCCTGAATGCCGGGCACGGTGCGCCGCGCGACCTCCATCGCGCGGATGAAGGTCAGCGGATCCTTGTGGCCCACTAGCGCCGCGACCATGACGACGAGCGGGGCTCCAGGCTTCACGCCGAGGGACGTGAGGGTCTCCGCGGACGCGGGCGGGATCACGCGCGTGAGGTCGACGCCACTGTAGGCAACCGTGATACGCGCGGACTCGATCCCGCTCTTCACCAGCGCATCGGCCGTCGCCTGGCAGACCGCGATGATCGCATCCGCGCGCGCGTATTTCCACAGCGACAGCGGGTTGCGCTTGAGCGGAAAGCTCACCCGCCGCGTGAGCACCATGCGCGCGCGCGTTCCTATCGTCGCCATCGCCGCGAGCGCCACGGCATGTCCCGTGTGAGCGTGTACGATGTCTGCATCCTCGCGCACGATCGCGCGGCGCAGCGAAAAGGCGGCAAGGATGTCCATCTCCGCGAATGGCGACAGCGAGATGGTCGCAATGCCCGCGGCGGCGGCTCTCTCGGCGAGCGGCTCCCCTGGCCTGGCGGCGATGACGGAGCGGTGTCCCTGTCGCGCCAGGCGCTCGGCGAGCCAGAAGGCCTGACGCTCGCCCCCACGCCATCCGCGCTCCGTGTCGACGTGGATCGTTCGGAGAACGCGGGTATTCATTTTTTCCCCGGGCGCGCGTGCGCATCGGCGATCGCGCGTAAGTCGCGCGCGACGCGCTGCCAGCTGTACTTGCTCTCGGCGACGCGCCTCCCCGCCGCGCCGAACTGCGCCGCGAGCGCCGGCGAGCGCAGAACCTTCTGGATCGCGGCCGCTAGCGACGCCGGATCGTAGGGATCCGCGAGGAGTCCGGAGACGCCGTCCTCGACCGCCTCGGGCATTCCGCCCTCGCGTCCGGCCACGACCGGGAGCGACGTCGCCGCGGCCTCGACGAGCGAAATACCAAAGCCCTCGACGTGATCCACGGCCACTCGCGACGCGCCGACGTAGAGCTCCGCGACGTTGTACAGCCCCGGCAAATCGTCGTCGTCGACGTGGCCGAGGAAGTTGACGCGATCCTCGACACCGAGCTGCGCCGCGAGCGCGCGAAGCGTGGTGCCGTAGGCGCCGCTGCCGGCGATCGCATAGCGGAGCTCGGGCTCCGTCTCGCGGAGCAACGCCAGGGCTCGCAATGTTTGATCCTGCCCCTTGTGCTCCACCAGCCGGCCGACGGTCAGCATCCATCGTCCGCCGTTGAGCCCGTACTTCCTTCGTACCTCCGCGGTGTCGACCCCGGCGCGAAAGCGATCGAGATCGGCGCCGAGCGGCACCGCGAATACGCGGTCGGCGGGCACCGGTATCTTCAGCTTGTCGAACAGCTCGAGCGTCATCGTGCGGGTCCACTCGCTATTCGTCACGATGACCGCCGCGTCGCCGAGGAGCGCGCGCGAGATGATGCGTTTGTGAAGCCCGCTCCCGTACCTCCGCATCTGCAGAAGCTCAGTGCCGTGCAGCATCACGCCATACGGAATTCCCATTCGCTGGCGGAGCGTCCACGCCACGTAGGTGGGCGGCTTGAGATTGCCGCACCAGGTGAACGATACATCGTGCTCGCGCGCGAGACTCGCGGCACGCCGCGACCACGCAACGATGCCGGGCAGGTTGCGCAGTCGCGCGCGCGGGATCGACATGCGGTCGACGCGCGCAGACTGTCGAGCGTCGCTCGCCTCCTGCCCGGGCTCGCTCCCGAGCGAGACGAGCATTGCGTCGTCGCCGTAGTGGCGCGCGAGCTGGGACATCCAGCTCGCGATCCCGTCGTAGAGCGGCGGAAAGTTCGAGGTGAGCAACAGATGCGTGGTCATCATGTCACCGGTTCGGCGAGCAGCTCGCGATACACATCCATCGTGCGGTCGACCGTGTGCTCGATCGAGAACTGCGGCGCGCGCGCCTTCGCGCCGGCGCGGAGCCGCGCCGCGAGAGAGGCATCGAGCAGCACGCGCGCTATCGAGTGGCCCAGTGCGTCCGGGTCCCCCGGAGGCACGATCAGCCCCGACACTTCATGTTCGATGACCTCCGGTACGCCACCGACGTTCGTCGCCACGATCGGTTTCCCGAGCGCGAGCGCGTCGATCAGCACGCCCGGCGTGCCTTCGAGACTCCTGCTCGTGAGCACGACGACGCTCGCCGCCGCCTCGAGTGCCTCGGGATCGGTGCGAAAGCCGGTGAGATGCACGGAGCCGTCGAGCCCGAGCGAAGTGATCTCGGCCGCGAGCGCATCGCGCAGCGGTCCATCGCCCACGAGCAGCGCATGGAGCGGGGGAACCTCGCCTCGCGCAACCGCGATCGCACGCACGAAGGTGGACGGATCCTTCGCGTCGCTCAGCGATGCGACGAGCACGGCGAGGGGCGCGCCCGCGGGCACGCCGAAGCTTTCGAGCAGCTCGACCGTCGCCGGAGCAGCGAGCTTGCCCAACGGCACGCCACTCGGCACGACGCGCACGCGCTCGGGCTTCACTCCGGCGCGGAGCAACCCCTCCACGCCGGCCCGGCTGACGGAGATCAGCCTGTCCGCGCGCGCGTACTTCCAACGTGTGGGCCGGTTCGCGCGCAGCGGCGTGGAGACGCGGCGCGCGAAGACGATCCGTGCGCGCGTGCCCAACGCCGCGAGCGCGGCAAGAGCCATCGTGTGCCCCGACTGCGCGTGCACGATCGCAACGCGCTCCCGCTTGATCACGCGTCGAAGGCGAAGCACCGTCCACGGCCCCCACTCGGCGATCAGCGGATCGATGGGGATCACCTGAATTCCCGCCTGCAGCGCGCGAGCAGCGAGCGGGACGCCGGTGCGGAGGGCGAAGATCGGGCGACCGCCGTGGCGGCGCAGCCCCTCGCCCATCCAGAGTAGCTGCCGCTGCCCGCCCCGCCATTCGGTATTGATGTCCAGATACAAAATCGTGAGCGGCGCGGAGGATCCCGTCACGCCCTGCCCTCGCCGCGCGAGACGCGATAGGCGGGATCGTTGTACATCTTGAACTGGCGATAGACGCGCGGCACCACGCGTCCCGAGGCGATGTCCGCGAGCAGCGTTGCCAGCTCGGCGGCGAGATCATCGCGCTGCAGGGTGAGCACGGCGAGCTTGTCGCGGCACTGATCGCGAAAGGCCGGCGCAGCATCGGTGCGCTCCATTTGCTCGCGCATGTGATAGCGCTTGAGCTCGATGATGCTGAGCTTGTCCGCGAGCCAGCCGACCGTTTCAGCCACCTGTCGCGTCTCCATCGCGGCTATCTCGCACCGTGCGCAGTACCTCGTCGTCGATGCGCTCGATGAGATCGTTGCGTCGCTGGTTGAGCTTATCGATGCTTCGCTTGGCTGCGGCAATCTGGTGGTCGTCGCCAGCGCGCGCCTTGTCCTCCTCGTGCCAGAGCTCGACGTTGGTCCGCGCGAGCTCGGCGATGAGCGCCCCGATCGACTCAGATTGCATGGGCGCCGCTCGTGGCCGTTCGCGTTGGCATGTTGTCGAGCAGTCCCCAGATCGCGTCCATCACCATGTCGACCGTCACTCCCGAAAAAAAGTCGTATCCCGCGCGGTGGAGCCGGTTCTCGTCGCGAATGCGAACCGCGGGACCGGGCGTGCGCAGCGCGATCGTCGTCGCGAGGCCGGGCGCGTAATTCTCCGGCGTCGTAGGACCGTACACGGTCACGCGCGGCACGCCAAGGGCGTCCGCCATGTGCGCGGGCCCGGTGTCGCCGGAAAGCAGCACGTCGCAACGCGCGAGCGCGCCGAGGTAGCGGCGCATCTCGCGCTCTCGATTGTCGTCGAGGGTGGGCACGATGACGGCGCGCGGGCACAGCGCGCGCATTCTGAGCACGACACCCGCAGGAGTTCCTGCCGTAAGGACTATCGTCGCCACGCCCCGATCGAGCAGTGCGTTCCCGAGCGCGGCGAAGCGCTCGACCGGCCAGTCGCGGGCCGGACTACTCGTCACCAGGGCGAACGCTACGCGCCGGCCCCTCCGCGGCGCGCCCGCGGAACGCAGATCCTCCTCGCCCTGCAGGCGCTCACGCTCGCTCAACGCGATGCGCGGAAGGGAGTCTCCAATGGGAATTCCCCCGAGCTCCAGCAGCCGCCGCCGCCTTCGCACGACGTACTCTGCCGCGCCGCCGCGCGCGAGCGAGTGCGTATAGGCGAGAGGCGCCGCGCGTACCTTCCAGCCGACCCGCAGCGGTGCGCCCGAGGCCCGAGTGATCATCGCGGTGCGCATGCTCCCTTGAATGTCGAACACGGCGTCGTAGTGCGCGGCGCGCACGAGTCGAGACGTGCCGAGCGTTCCGAGATCCTCGAGCACGATCCGGTTTCGAATCAGCGGGTTCCCGGCCAGGAGCGGCGCCGCGCGCTCGCCCACCAGCATGTCGACCGACGCGTTCGGCAACGCTCGCCGCAGATCATCGAGTAGCGCCGTGGAGAGTACCACGTCGCCGAGCCGGCGCAATTGAATGAGGAGAATCCGTTCGATGCGTGGAGGCATTCACGTTGCCGGTGACGGGCGGAAATATACATTGCTGGTGAGCCCGGTGCACCGCGCACCGCGACCCACCACCACTACATTCCTGCTCGTGCCACCTCCAGTTCGTAGCGCCCGTCGTCGCTACTGCATCATCATGCTGAGCGCCGTAGGCGACGCCGTACATGTGCTCCCGGTGGTCAACGCGATCAAGCGCGACGACCCGCAGGCGCACATCACGTGGGTGCTGCAGCCCGGCCCAGCCTCGCTCGTCGACGGACATCCCTCGGTCGACGAGATCGTGCGCTTCGACCGATCGCGCGGCTGGCGCGCGTTCTCCGACGTGCGGAGCCAGCTTCGTGGACAGCACTTCGACGTCGCGCTCGGCCTCCAGGACTACCTCAAGGCCGGCATCCTCACCGCGATGGTGCCCGCGCCAATTCGGCTCGGATACGACCGCGCGCGCGCTCGCGACGCGAACTGGTTGTTCACGAACCGCCGCATCCCGCCGCACGAGCCGCAGCACATTCAGGATGAATATCTCGAGTTCACTGCCGCCCTCGGCATAGACTCGACAACCGTGGAGTGGAACATCGGTCCGTGGGGCGCGGAGCGCGAGTGGCAGCGCGAGTTCGTGAAGCCGTTCGACCGGCCGATCGTGTCGCTCGTCATCGGCACGACTCGCCCGCAGAAGGACTGGCTCGCCGAACGGTGGGGCGAGCTCGCGGACGCATTGAGCGGTCGCTTCGGCTTGCAGCCGGTGCTCGTGGGCGGGCGATCGCCGGGCGAGGAGGCGACGGAACGGGTGCTCCTCGAGCGCACGCGCCACAAACCCGTGTCAGCCCTGAACAGCGGATTGCGAAGGCTCGTTGCGATTCTCGATGCGAGCGCACTCGTGATCTCGCTCGACACGGGGCCGCTGCACATGGCCGTCGCGCTCGAGCGTCCCGTAATCTCGCTGCTCGGCTTCAGCAACCCGCTGCGCACCGGGCCGTATCGAGCGAGTCAGGAGCTGATCGTTAACGCCTATGGCGACATGTGGAAGGGCGCGCACCTCACCACCGATCGTCGCGCGAATCGCATGCAGACGATCAGTGTCGCCGACGTGCTCGCGAAGGTCGCGATCTGGAAGGAGCGCTACGCGGATGGGCGCGCCATGAGGGCGCCGAACTCGTAGCGCACGCCGACGTCCTGCAGGAGGTCGACCATGCGCGCGAGCGGAAGTCCCATGACGGCGAAATAGTCGCCGTCGATGCGCTCGACCAGCGTCGCACCAAAGCCCTGGATGCCGTACGCGCCCGCCTTGTCCATTGGCTCGGCCGTCGCGATGTAGGCGCCGATGCGCTCGCGATCGAGGGAGCGAAAGGTGACGCGCACCGACTCGACGCCTGAGCGCATCTCTCCGCCGTACATCACCGCGACTGCCGTGAGCACCACGTGGGTTTGACCACCGAGCATCGAGAGCATGCGCGCCGCGTCGGACTCGTCGCGTGGCTTCCCCAGTACAAGGCCATCGATGACCACGATGGTGTCGGCGGCGATGACGACCGCGTCGGGATTCCGCGCCGCGATCGTCGCGCCCTTGTCGCGCGCGAGACGCTCCGCGTGCGCGGCAGCCTCCTCGCCATCCCTGTACGTCTCGTCGATATCGGCCGGTTCGACGTCAGAGGCGATGCCGACGAGGTCGAGCAGCTCGCGACGCCGGGGCGATGCCGACGCCAGGATGACGCGCGGACTGATCATCGCTCGAGCCAGATCGTGGTAGGCCCGTCGTTCACGAGCTCGACCTCGCTCATCGCACCGAACTCTCCCGTTTCGACGGTGCAGCCGCGCTCGCGCAGCATCTGCACGAAGTAGTTGTACAGCGGCTCGGCGATCGGTCCGGGCGCGGCGGCGAGGAAGCTGGGGCGGCGGCCGGCGGTCGCGTCACCGTACAGCGTGAACTGCGAGATGACGAGCACCGCGCCGCCCACGTCCGACAGGGCGAGGTTCATCTTGCCGGCGGCGTCGGCGAGGATGCGCAGTCCGGCGATCTTGTCGGCCATCCAGATGAGCTGCGGCTCGGTATCGGATTGCGTGAACCCGACGAGGAGGCAGTAGCCGACGCCGATCCTGCCGAGGACGCGCGCGTCGACGCGAACTTCGGCGCGGGAGACGCGCTGGAGGAGGACTCGCATGCGGGGAAACTGCCCACATCACTGTGCGTGCGCGCGAGCCGAGAGTTGAAGCACCGTGCGTGGCACCCCACATCGCTGAGCTGCCGGTGGTGCCGCAACCCGCGCCCGTATACGATTGTATCGAGAATCTCGAGGTATCACTCACCTGTGAGCTCGTCGGTGCCGACTTCGCCCGATTTTCTGATTCGCCGAGCGGTCCTCGGCGACATTCCCGCCCTCGCGCACCACCGCGTAAGCATGTTTCGCGACATGGGCGAGACGACAGAACTGCTCGAAGGCCCGCTGACCGATGCCTCGGCGGCGTTCTTCAGCGGCGCAATCGAATCCGGCGTATACGTCGCCTGGCTCGCGGTTCCGCGGCACGAGCCCGACCTCGTGGTCGGCGGCGCGGGAGTGCTGCTGCGACCCATGCTGCCGCGCCCCGCACCCGCCGGCGTCGTGCAGGGGCGCGAAGCGCTGATCGCGAACGTGTACACCGAGCCTGCCTGGCGGCGCCGCGGGCTGGCCGCGCTCCTCATGCAGCACGTCCTCGACTTCACGCGCGCGAACGGCATCCAGCGCGTGCTCCTGCACGCCTCGAAGGATGGGCGCCCTCTCTACGAATCGCTCGGCTTCGTGCCCACGAACGAAATGCGCCTCGTACCGCCGGGCTAGGATGAGAAGAGCGCGTCGACTTTCGCCGACGCGCCCTCAACTCTCACTCCACCGTCACCGACTTCGCCAGATTCCTCGGCTGGTCCACGTTGGCGCCGCGCTTCACCGCGATGTAGTACGCCAGCAGCTGGAGCGGCACCGACGCCAGGATCGGCGTGAACATGTCGATCGTCTCGGGAATCCGGATCTCGTAATCGAGCTTTCCCGCCAGCGCCGGCTCCTTGCGGCTCGTCAGCGCGATCACGCGTCCGCCGCGCGCCTTCACCTCGTGAATGTTCGACACGATCTTGTCAAACACCGAGTCGTGGGGCGCGATGAACACCACCGGCATGTTCTCGTCGATGAGCGCGATCGGCCCATGCTTCATCTCGGCGGCCGGATATCCCTCCGCGTGGATGTAGCTGATTTCCTTCAGCTTGAGCGCGCCCTCGAGGGCCGCCGGGAAGTTGTAGCCGCGTCCGAGATACAGAAAGTTCGTGACGTCCTTGAACTGTTCCGCAATCTCCTCGATCGCAGGCGCGGTCTCGAGAATCTCCGCGATCTGATCGGGCAGCTTCTGCATCGCCTCGACGATGCGCTTCCCCTCGAGCTCCGTCAGCCCGCGCAGACGCGCCAGCTTCAGCGCGAACATGGCGAGCGCCGTCACCTGGCTGCTGAACGCCTTGGTCGACGCGACCCCGATCTCCGGGCCGGCATGGATGTAGATACCGCCGTCCGACTCGCGCGCGATCGTCGATCCCACCACGTTCACGATGCCCAGAGCGCGCGCACCACGACGCTGCGCCTCGCGCATGGCCGCGAGCGTATCCGCCGTCTCTCCCGACTGCGAGATCACGATGCACAGCGTCTTCTCGCTGATGATCGGATTGCGATAGCGCAGCTCAGACGCGTACTCGACTTCCACCGGCACCCGCGCGAGCTCCTCGATCAAAAACTCGCCGATGAGCGCCGAGTGCCAGCTCGTGCCGCACGCCGTGATCAGGATGTTGTCGAACTTGAGCAGCTCCTCGGCCGTCATGTTCAAGCCGCCAAGCTTGGCGGTTCCAGTCTCGTTCAGGAGGCGGCCGCGCATCGTGTT
>DATCPC010000196.1:0-13221 GCA_036564355.1 Gemmatimonadaceae bacterium
CTCATCAGCTGGGGCTCCAGGGAAGTGCAGGCGAAAGGCGAGATCGCTGAGCGCGGCCATCGTCGCGCGATAGCCGATCTCGCGCGGAGTGAGCCACGCGCGCTCGAAGTGAATGTGCTCCACCGATGCATCGGCGCTCGCGACGAGGTGCTCGCCCGCCGGAACTTCGAGGAGCGCCGCATCATCACCGATACCGGTTGCGCGCGCGCCCCATCGCGCGAGGAGGTCGCGGATGATGTCGAACTCGCGGCCGGGACCGAGCTCGATCGAGTCGCTCATGTACTATGACGCGCGCGCGATATCGCGTGCGCGGGCTTCCGAGTGTGGCGCTCCCGGAGGTCTTCGCATCACCGTTCGCCCACGGCCGGAAGCTCGGCGAGCACCGGCGGCTCGAGCACGGCGAGCGGCTCGTTCCACACGCGGCGCAATGCGAGATCGAGATTCGCGAAGGTGACTCCGCGCACGTACCGGCGCCCCGCGATCTCCGCGGCGCGACCGTGCACCCACGCCGCGCACGCGCCCGCGGTGAGCGCGTTGCCGATCTGCGCGAGCAGCGTGCCCGCGATGCCGGAGAGCAGGTCGCCGCTGCCGGCCGCGGCGAGCACCGGAGTGCCTGCGCAGGAAACGAGGCGCTCGCCGCCGGGATGCGCGATGACGGTGGGCACCCCTTTCAACAGCACCGTCGCCCGCGCGCGCCTCGCGAGCTCGGCGCCGATCTCGAATCGGCGCGCGAGCACATCGTCAATGGGTATGCCGAACAGCCGCGCGCACTCGGCCGGATGAGGAGTCAGCAATGCCGCGCGATCGCCGATGAGCTCACCCAGCTGCTCCGACTCGCCCGCGAAGACGTTCAACGCGTCCGCATCGAGCAACACGGGCCCCCGGTAGTCGCGCAGCACGCGCTCGACCAGCGAGCGGCTCCCGTACGAGGCACCGAGTCCGGGGCCGATCACCACGGCGTCCGCCCACCCCATGATCGTGCTCTCGACCTCTTCCGCGCTTTCCGGCCATGCGTGCGCGGGCGCCTCGGGCACGGCGGCCTGCACGACGGGCACGTTCTCGCGCGACACCACGAGGCGCACCATTCCGATTCCGCTTCGCATCGCCGCGCGCGCCGCGAGCATCGGCGCGCCCGCCATCCCGACCTGTCCGCCGATGATGATGAGCTTGCGCCGCGTTCCCTTGTGCGCGTCGGCGCGAATCGGCGGCACCTGCGTGCGCACCCAGTGCGAGTCGACGAGCCGCGGCAGCGCGTCGTCGCTCGCGCGCTCCCCGAGCCCAATGTCGAGCACCACGATCCGCCCCGTGTTTCCGCGCGCGATCGCGAGCCCGCGCTTGAGGGTGCCGAAGGTGAGCGTCAGATCGGCGCGCACCGCGTGCGCCGACGCGCCGGTGTCCGCGTCCACACCACTCGGCACGTCGAGCGACACGACTGCTGCGCCCCGCGCGCGCGCCTCGGCGATGCTCGCGATGCACGCCGCGATCTCGCCCCGCGGCTCCCCCCGCGCTCCGACGCCGAGCAGCGCATCGACGACGAGCGCCGCGCTCGCGGATTCTCCCCGCGTCACCGCGCGTTGCGCAAGGTCGCGCTCCGCCTTCGTCTCATCGCTTCTCGCGTCGCCAGCCTCGCGAACGAACACCCGCGCGCCGAGGCCCGACAGCGCACGCGCGACGACCCATCCATCGCCGCCATTGTTTCCCGGTCCCACGTACACGTTCACCGTCGCGCCCACGACGTCGGGATACGCGCGGAGAATCGCCGCGGCCGCAGCCTCTCCCGCGCGCTGCATCAGCGTGCGTGCCGGCGTTCCCGCGGATATCGCGCGCGCGTCGAGCCACGAGGCCTCGGCCGCGGTGGTCACCCGCACGAGCGTCATGTCTCGCCGCGCTCCGTGCGCCGAAACGAAAGACGGCGGCCTGGTGGGCCGCCGCGGCTGGATGCGTGTACGAGAGTCGAGCTCATTTGTGCGATTGAGTGACCGTGCGACCGAAGCTGATCTCGCCGTTGTCGATGCGGATGTTGAAGCCGCACTCGGGATTGCTGCACACCCACGCCTTGTACGTGATCGGCGCGCCCTCCCGGCCGTAGTCGCTCAGCGGGAGCATCGCACCCTTACCGCATTTTCGGCACTCCGGAAGCGCATTGCTCTCCATGCCGCCACCTCCACCCGCTACACCCGCGCTACCTCACACCAGAGCCGCCGCGTTCCAGGGATACTCGTGCTCGAACGCGCGGTCGAAGTTGTAGACTCCGATGAAATCGGCGCGGTTGTCCGTGGGCTGGCTGATCAGATAGCCAAGGTCCACGAGCACGAACACGATGTCGCCGATGTCCGAGGTCGCGCGCACGCCCCAGTGCTCGAGCACCACCTGCGCCATCACGCCGTACATCTGGAGCGCCAGATCGCGACAGGAAAACGCGAGCTCGCGGCCGGTGATGTGGCGTCGCTCCGTCAGATGCGTTTGCGAATACTCGAGCGCCTTCAGCACGAAGAGATACGCGTCCTCCTCGAAGCGCGTTTCCTTCGTGCGAATGCGATCCATGATGCCGTCTCGAAAACGCTCCAGCAGCAACAGCAGGCCCTCCAATGGAAATCCGAGCCGGGGGCACAGTCCCCCGGCGTGAGGCACAAGATGGGAAACCGTACCCCGTATTACAACCGCCCTGCCCCTTCCTCCGCCACAGTATACAGCGGGAACGCGTTCGCGAGCTCCTTTACCTCGTGCTTGATCTTCGCGAGCGATGCCGCGTCTTCCGGCGCCGCGAGCGCCCGATCGATGAAGGTGGCAATACGGCCCATCTCCTCCTCCTTCATGCCGCGGGTGGTGACCGCGGGCGTGCCGATGCGCACACCGCTGGTGACGAACGGAGACTGCGTCTCCTTAGGCACCGTGTTCTTGTTCACCGTGATCCCCGCCTCGCCCAGCACCTTCTCGGCCACCTTTCCCGTGACTCCCTTGTTGCGGAGATCGACGAGCATCAGATGATTATCGGTACCGCCGGATACAATCTGAAATCCGAGCCTGGTAAGTGCCGCTGAGAGGGCCTGCGCGTTCTTGATGATCTGACCGCAGTAGGCCTTGAAGTCCGGCTGGAGCGCCTCGCGGAACGAGACCGCCTTGGCGGCGATCACGTGCATGAGCGGTCCGCCCTGCGTGCCAGGGAATACCGCCTTGTCGACGGCCTTCGCGTGCTGCTCCTTGCAGAGGATCATGCCGCCGCGAGGTCCGCGCAGCGTCTTGTGCGTGGTCGTGGTGACGACATCCGCGAGCGGAACGGGCGACGGGTGATAACCGGTGGCGACGAGCCCCGCGAAGTGCGCCATGTCCACCATGAACATAGCGCCGATCTCCTTCGCCACCTCGGCGAATGGCGCGAAGTCGATGATTCGGGCGTATGCGCTGGCGCCGGCGATGATCATCTTCGGCCGCTCCTTCCGCGCGATCTCCTGCATGCGGTCGTAGTCGATGATCCCGTTGTCGTTCACGCCGTAGTGAGACGCCTTGTAGATGAGCCCCGAGAAATTCACCGGGGACCCATGCGTCAGGTGTCCGCCCTGCGAGAGATCGAGCCCGAGGATCGCGTCGCCGGGCTTGAGGAAGGCCAGCATGACGGCGGCGTTGGCCTGCGCGCCGGAGTGCGGCTGCACGTTCGCGTGATCGGCGCCGAAGAGCTGCTTCGCGCGCGAGATCGCGAGGCTCTCGGCGATGTCGACGACTTCGCAGCCGCCGTAGTACCGCTTGCCTGGAAGTCCTTCCGCGTATTTGTTCGTGAGCGGCGATCCCATCGCCTCCATTACCGCAGGCGACACGAAGTTCTCGCTCGCGATGAGCTCGAGTCCTTCACCCTGCCGCAAGATCTCGTCTTCGATGACCTTCGCGATCTCCGGATCGGCTTCACGGAGCTTTGCGCCGGGTGGCCGGCATTCCCAATCGGTCCAGAGCATCGAAGTATCGAGTGTTGAGGTTTCCCTGAGATGCTCGACGGAGCATCCGCCGAGCTCCCCGGGAAGCTAGGAAATCCGCATAGAGCACGCCACGCTAGATTAGCGGTTCGGCCACTGCGGCCAAGTTTTCACGAGCGATCCAACCGCTTTGACCCTCCGTTCGGCCAGGCGATCGGCTGCCTCGTAGGTCGGGATGCCGTCGCTCTTCGCGATTTCGAAGACGCCGAGAATCGTGTGGTAGATCTCGTCGGCCTTGCGAAGCGCGCGCTGCGCATCCCATCCCGCGAGCTCCGAGTAGACGTTGATGACGCCGCCCGCATTCGCGACGTAGTCCGGTGCGTAGAGAATGTTGCGCTCCTCGAGCGCATCGCCGTGTCGCGGCTCGAGGAGCTGATTGTTCGCCGCGCCCGCGACGATCTCCACCTTGAGCTGCGGAATCGTGTTGTCGTTGATGATCGCGCCGAGTGCGCACGGCGCGAAGATGTCGGCCTTCACGCCGTAGATCTCGCCGGGCTCCACGGCCTTCGCGCCGAGCTCCTCCACCACGTCGCGCACGCGTTCCGCGTCGATGTCGGTGACGATCAGCCTCGCGCCTGCATCCGAGAGCTCGCGCGCGAGATACATCCCGACGTGGCCGCAGCCCTGAATCGCGACCGTCTTTCCTTCGAGCGAGTCCGAGCCCCAGCGATATTGCGCGGAGGCCTGGATCGCGCGAAATACTCCGTGCGCGGTCACCGGCGACGGATCGCCCGACTTGCCTGCGAGCCCGGCGACGTAGTCCGTCTCCATGTGCACGAGATCCATGTCGCTCGTGCTCGTGCCGACATCCTCGGCCGTGACGTACCGCCCGCCAAGGCTCTCGACGAAGCGGCCGTGCGCGCGGAAGATCATCTCGCGATTCGTCGTGCGGTTGTCGCCGATGATCACGGACTTGCCGCCACCGAGATTCAGTCCGGCGACCGCGTTCTTGTAGGTCATTCCGCGTGCGAGACGCAGCGCGTCGATGATCGCGTCTTCGTCGCTCGCGTAGCTCCAGAAGCGCGTGCCGCCGAGCGCGGGACCGAGCGTGGTGGAGTGCACCGCGATGATACCGCGGTAGCTGGCCGACGGATCACTGCAGAGAACGAGCTGCTCGTGGCCCATCTGGGCGAGCCGGTCGAATAAGCTCGAGGTGGAGGGGGTGGTGGCGTTGGCGAAGGCGGCGGTTGCAGTCATATAGGTATGGAGTAGACGAGGTTCTCGTGCGTCACGGACTGCGCGAGTACAGCTCTCGCGCGATCACGATTCGTTGAATCTCCGACGTTCCTTCATAGATCTCGGTCACTTTCGCGTCCCTGAACAGACGTTCGACGGGATATTCCTTTACATATCCGTACCCGCCGAAGATCTGGATGGCCTGCGTGGTCACCCACATGGCCGTTTCGCTGGCGAACAGCTTGCTCATGCTGCTGTACTGGGTGATCTGCTCGCCACGGTCCTTTGCCGCTGCCGCCTGATATAGCAACGCGCGGGCCGCGGCGATCCGGGTGGCCATGTCGGCCAGTTTGAACTGGATCGCCTCGAATTCCTTTATCGGTTTGCCGAACTGGCGGCGCTCTCCGGCGTAGACCGTGGCATGCTCGAGCGCACAGCGCGCGATCCCGATGGCCTGTGCGGCTATTCCGAGACGCCCGTTGTCGAGCGACTGCATCGCCATCGTGAAGCCTGCGCCCTCCCGGCCCAGGAGGTTGTCGCCCGGAACACGAAGATTGGAGAAGTCGAGTTGAACCGTGGGCGAGGCGCGGAGCCCCATCTTGTCTTCTTTCTTTCCAACCCTGAAACCGGGGAGGTCGGGCGTCACGACGAACGCGCTGATGCCGCGCGGGCCGCGGCGCTCGTTGGGGTGGTCCGTGCGCGCCATGACGATGATGACGTCGGCCTCGCTGCCGCTCGTGACCCACGCCTTCGTGCCGTTGAGCACCCAACAGTCGCCATCGCGCACGGCCTGCGTGGTGAGCGACGCCGCATCGGAGCCGGCTTCCGGCTCCGATAGCGCGAACGCGCCGAGCATGTCGCCGCGAGCCATCGGCGCGAGGAAGCGCTCCTTCTGCGCGGGTGTGCCCCACCTGAGCAGCATCTGCGTGGGAAGCGAGTTGTGAACGCTCATCGCGACCGCGATCGACGCGTCGGACACGGCGATCTCCTCGAGCGCGACGAGATACGTCGTCGTTGGAAGCTCGAGACCACCGAACGCCTCGGGGAGCATCATGCCGAGGAATCCGAGCTCCCCCATTTTCGCGATGACCGTTCGATCGAAGTACGAATCGCGGTCCCACGCGGCGGAGTGCGGCGCGATCTCCGCCGCCGCGAACTCGCGCGCCGTGCGCTGGATCTCGCGCTGCTCCTCGGTGAGTGGAATCAGAGCCCAGGACATGGCTCTCCCGTGCGGAGTGAGTGAAGCCGCGTGCGTGCGTCAGGAATATTCGTAAAACCCCCGGCCTGATTTTCTTCCGAGCCATCCCGCCGCGACGTATTTGCGGAGCAGCGGGCACGGACGGTACTTGGGATCTCCGAGGCCATCCTGCAGGACCTCGAGAATCGCCATACAGGTGTCGAGTCCAATGAGATCCGCGAGCGCGAGCGGCCCCATCGGGTGGTTCATGCCGAGCTTCATCACGGTATCGATCGATTCGGCACTCCCTACACCTTCCATGAGGCAGTAGATCGCCTCATTGATCATAGGCATGAGCACGCGATTCGACACGAATCCGGGATAATCGTTCACCTCGACTGGCGTTTTGCCGAGCGAACGCGCGAGCTCGAGGACGCGCGACGTCGTCTCGTCCGAGGTGGCGAGGCCGCGGATCACCTCGACGAGCTGCATCACCGGCACGGGATTCATGAAGTGCATCCCGATCACCTGGGCCGGCCGTTTCGTACGCGCCCCGAGCTCGGTAATCGAAATGGAGCTCGTATTCGACGCGAGAATGGCGGACGGATTCGCGATGCGATCGAGATCCGCGAACAGCGCGAACTTGAGCTCCGCCTTCTCGGTCGCGGCCTCGACGATCAGCGCCGCGTCGCTGGCGCTCTGCAGACTTTCGTTGGTCGCGATTCGCGCGAGCGCGGCGTCGCGCGCGTCTGAGTCGAGAATTTTCTTCTCGACCTGGCGCCTGAGATTCTTCTCGATCGTCGCGCGCGCGCGATCGAGCGCGCCGCGCGCAACGTCGATCATCGTCACGTCGAAGCCGGCCACCGCGAAGACGTGCGCGATGCCGTTGCCCATCTGTCCCGATCCGACGACTGCGATCTTCTCGGTCATGCTCCCTTCTCCAGGCGGTTCATGCGGCGGCGCCACTCGACGAGCACGGCAACGCCAATCGCCATCCCCGCGACGGCCGCTGCGCCGCCCTCGGGACCCCAGGCGCCTCCGCTAAGCCACGTGGGGCCGGCGCCGTCCATGCGGTACGACGAATATGGAAAACGAATGCCGCTCACGGCCGAGTGGAGGAGCTCCGCCATCGACCAGTTCCAGGCGAAGTGCGCCATCCACGCGGCGTAAAGCGAATGCGTGATCACGAGGATCGCGGCCAGGAACGCGCCGGCGAGGATAACGACACACACCGACTGCGTGGTCGCGCCCGAGTTGCGCCAGTGCAACAAGCCAAAGCCGATGCTGGTGATGGCAAGCGCGCCTGCAGCGCCGACTCCGTCGCGGAGCGCGGCAAACAGATAGCCGCGCGAAGTCATCTCTTCGAACAGCGACTGCGGAAGGAAAAGAAGCACTCCGCCTGCCGCCAACGTGAGCCAGCCGTGTCGTCCCTGAAGGCCGGTGACGACGGTCAGATCATGTGCGAGCAGCAGTCCGCCAGAGGGTATCATGATGCAGAGCACGCCGAGCGCGAGCCCGATCGCGATCAGCCGCGCAGTGAGCTGCTCGCGACCGAGGCCGACGTACGACCACGGCGCGTGATCGACCCACCGAAGCATGATGTAGTGAGCGAGCCACGCGTCGAACAGGAGCAGTCCCCAACTCTCCACCTGTGCCGCAGCGTAGTCGGCAGGTCGGACATACGCCGTGAATGCTGTCGACGCCGTGGTGAATATCAGGAGCAGCCCGACAAATAGCAGCACGCGCCATCCAGCGCGTGCCTTTCCCTCGGCAGTGAAGAAAATTCCGCGAACGCTCAAGTGGAGATGCGAGGCGCACGGGTTCGAGAGACGATCGCCGCAACCACCACCTTGCAGAGATCCGCGAGAATGAACGGCGTCGTCCCCATCGCGGCGGCGCGCTCGAGGCTTCCCGTGAGCAGCTCGAGCTGCGCAACGCCGCCGAGGTAGAGCGTCGCGATGCCGAGGAACGCGGCGAGCAGTCGTCCGCCGAACGCGGGGAAGTGGCGCGCCACGAGCCCCGCAATCGCCGCGGCGGCGGGCGCCGCGAGGAGATAGCCACCCGTGGGGCCGATGAGCCGCAGCACGCCCGGCGCGCCGATGGGCGAGAACACGGGAAGCCCGAGAATGCCCGCAAGAAGATAGAGCACCATGCTCGCCGCTCCAGCGAGCGGGCCGAGGCACATGCCCGCGAGCACCACCGCGAGCGGCTGCAGCGTGAAGGGCACCGGCGTTCCCGGAATCGGGATCGCGATCTGCGCGGCGAGCGCCATCGTGGCGGCGAAACCGATCACGCCGACCACCGTAAGCTGGCGATCGCGCGCGGCCACAGAAGTCTGACTCGTCATGACATTCTCTCCACGCTCAATGCGACAGCGTTGCCGCCGCCTAGACAAAGTGTCGCGAGCCCCGTGTGAGCGTCGCGATCCCGCATGGCATACAGCAACGTAGTCAGCACCCGTGCGCCGCTCGCGCCAATCGGATGTCCGATCGCGATCGCGCCGCCGTTCACATTGACGCGATCCCAGTCCCAGCCGAGCGCGGCTCCATCCGCGAGCGCCTGCGATGCGAACGCCTCGTTCGCCTCGATGAGATCGTAGTCTCCGATCTTCGTGTTCGCCTGCCTCATGAGATTCTGTACCGCTACGATGGGAGCGAAGAACAGATCGCGCGGCTCGCCGCCGCCCGTCGCGTAGCCGGTGATTTTCGCCAGCACCTGCAGCCCGTGCGCCTTCGCAAATCCGAGGCTCGTCACGACCAGCGCCGCGCCCCCGTCGTTGAGCCCCGGGGCGTTCCCCGCGGTCACCGTCAGCTCGCGCGCCGACATGTCCCTGGGCGCATCGTTCGGGAACGCGGGACGCAGCTTGGCGAGCTGCTCGAGCGATGTGTCGCGACGCGGCGACTCGTCCGTGCTGATCACCGTCGGCCCCTTCTTTCCCGGAATCTCCACCGGCGCGATCTCATCGCTGAAGCGTCCCGCATCCATCGCGGCGATCGCCCTGCGATGCGAGTCGAGCGCGAACAGATCCTGCTGTTCGCGTGTGATCCCAGCCTTCTTCGCGGTATACTCGGCGTGGCCTCCCATGTGCACGTCGCAGAAGGAGCACCAGAGACCATCTTTGATGAGCCCATCGGCGAGGGTCTGATCGCCGAACTTCACGCCGCCGCGCAATCCGTACGCATAGAAGGGCGCGTTCGACATCGACTCCATTCCGCCCGCCACGACGGCGCTCACGTCGCCTGCGCGAACGCTCTGCGCCGCGAGCATCACGGCCTTGAGCCCCGAGCCGCACACCATGTTCACGGTGAGCGCGGGCACGGTTCCCGGAATGCCCGCAGCAATCGCAGCCTGGCGAGCGGGCGCCTGCCCAACCCCGCCCTGCAGCACGTTGCCGAGAATCACATCCTCGATTGCGGAGACCTCGATACCCGCGCGCGCGATCGCCGCGCGAATCGCCGCGGCTCCCAGCTCCGGCGCGCGCAGCGGCGCGAGCCCGCCAAGGAAGCGGCCGACGGGCGTGCGGGCAGCCGAAACGATTACTGGAGTGCGGTCCGAGCCTTCCATTCAGAGTTCCGCGAGCAGGTGAGGCGCGCCGGCGAACGCCGGCCGCTCACAAAGCTACAGCCCGTTCTGCGGAGGTTGTAGTGCGCCGGCCGGTTGCAGCGCGCGCGTCGCGATCTCGGCCCGCAACCGCTCGATCAGCGCGTCGACCGCGATGATTTCCTGCTTCTTCTCGGAGCCGCGAAAGCGCAGCGCCACCGTCCCCGCCTCGGCCTCGCGCTTTCCGATGATCGCCATGTACGGCACCTTCATCTTGGACGCGGTCTTGATGCGCTCGCGATAGTCCTCGCGATTCTCGGCGTCGTAGCCGGCGCGGATCCCCGCCGCCTCGAGTTTGTGCGCGAGCTCCGCGGCCGCGACGCCGACATCCGGAGTGATCGGAATGACGGAGATCTGCTCCGGCGCGAGCCAGAGCGGGAACGCGCCCGCATAGTGCTCGATGAGTCCGCCCACGAACCGCTCCATCGAGCCGACGAGCACGCGATGCAGCATCACAGGGCGGTGTGCGCTGTTGTCCGCGCCGACGTACTCGAGCTGGAATCGCTCCGGCAGGTTGAAGTCGAGCTGCACCGTCGGCCCCTGCCACTTGCGTCCGATCGCATCGATGAGCTTGAAGTCGAGCTTCGGTCCGTAGAACGCGCCCCCGCCCTCATCGATGGTGAACACCTGGCTGCGTGCGGTGAGCACGTCCGAGAGCGTCCTGATCGCACGATCCCACGTCTCGACCGTCCCCAGCCCGTTCTCGGGACGTGTCGCGAGCTCGATGGTGTACGGATAGCCGAAGACGGCGAGCATCTCGTGCACGAGGTCGAGCAACCGCTCGATCTCGACCGGCACCTGCTCGGGTGTGCAGAAGACGTGCGCGTCATCCTGCGTGAAGCCGCGCACGCGCAGCATGCCGTGAAGCACGCCGCTCCGCTCGTAGCGATACACCGTCCCGAACTCGGCGTAGCGAATGGGCAGGTCGCGATACGAGCGCTGGCGCGACTGGTAGATGACGATGTGCCCCGGGCAATTCATCGGCTTGGGGCGATAGAATTGTCCCTCGACCTCGATCGGGCCGAACATGTTCTCCTTGAACGTCTGGAGATGTCCGGAGATCTCGAACAGCTTCTCGTTGACGATGTGCGGCGAGTAGACGATGTCGTAGCCGTGGCGCAGGATCAGCTCGCGCTCGAAGTCTTCGATCTCGCGCCTAATGACGCCGCCGTTGGGATGCCAGAGAATGAGTCCGGCACCCACGCGCGGATCCGTGGAGAAGAGATCGAGCTCGCGGCCCAGCGTGCGGTGATCGCGTCGCTTGGCCTCCTCGATGCGATGCAGGTAGGCTGCGAGATCTTCCTTGTTCCACCACGCGGTTCCGTAGATGCGCTGGAGCATTTGGCGATGCTCATCGCCGCGCCAGTACGCACCGGCCGTGTGGAGGAGCTTGAAGTGCTTGATGCGCGACGTATCGGGAACGTGCGGGCCGCGACACAGATCGATGAATGGTCCATCCGTGTACGTGGAGATGACCTCATCTTCGCCGAGCTCGGAGAGCCGCTCGAGCTTGAGCGGATCGTCGATGAATTTCTGCTGGGCGCCCGCGCGATCCACCTCCTCGCGCACGAACGGAAACTTCTCGTTCGCGGCGCGGCGCATCTCCTCCTCGATCTTCGCCAAATCATCGGGCGTGAACGGCTCCGCGACTTCGAAATCGTAGTAAAAGCCATCCTCGATGGCAGGACCGAATCCGATCGCGGCCTTGGGGTGCAGGCGGCGCACCGCCGTCGCGAGCAGATGCGCGGCCGAGTGGCGAAGGACGTCGAGCGAGCGCTCGTCCTTTTCGGTGAGCACACGAAATGCGCCGCTCTCGCGCAACGGCGTCACGAGATCCTGCACCGAGCCGTTCAGCTCGACGGCAACGGCGGCCCGAAGCAGTCCGGCGCCGATCGCGGCGACGACCTCGTGCGGAAGCGTACCGTACGCGACCGTGCGCGTAGAACCGTCTGGAAGCGTGAGCGTCAGCTCGTCGGAAGGTCTGTCGATCATGCGGATTGATGGGTCCTTCGGAGGTGGCGCGAAGCGGTTAAGATATGATGGTGCATGGCCTTCTTCTTGCACCCGCACACGCCTCGGCTTCTGCCAAGTTATCCTTACAATCGTACCTCCGCCACAGGCCTGTCATGAAGAGGATTCGCTTGCAGGACGACGAACCATCGATCGGCGGCATCGCTGCCGGCGTCACCCTCGGCGCTCTCGCTGGATTCGTCGTCGGGATCGTGGTCGCGCAGAAGGTCGGCGGCCTCGCCGGACTTTCTGCGAGCATTCGTGAACGGCTCGATACGCTCACGCATCGCCGCGGCGACGCCGAGTCGTTGGACGACGAGGAGTTCGAAGGAAGCGACGCGGGAGACGAGTACGACGATGATAGTCAGAGGAAAGACGACGACGATGACTTCGATGCCGATGCCGAAGGCGACGCGGCACTCGAAGAGAGTGTGCTGCGCGCCTTCCGTCGCGATGCGGTGCTGAGCGAGCGCGCGATCGACATCGGCGCGATCGGTGAGGGCATCATCGAGCTGTCCGGCTGGGTCGAGACGCGCGAGGAGTCCGAGCACGCGGCGGCGGTGACGCGCAATGTGCCGGGCATCGTCACCGTGGTCAGTCGCTTGTTCATCGGCGCGGACGAGCAGGACGCGTCTGATCTCGACGAGGACGAGATCGACGACAACGCACCGGTTCCCGGCGGCGTGTGGGAAGGCCAGCGCGTGGGCACAGGGCGCCGGCGCCAGGGAAACTCCGGCGAGGTCGATCGGCATGCCGATCCGAAGCCCGTGCTCGAGAACAAATGGCTCAATGAAGACCACGCGCTCGACGAGGCGGCGGGCCCGATCGAGGGGATCGCGGAGCGTCGTCGCGCCCGCAAGGGGAAGATTTCCGACAAGCCCGCGAGCGCGAACGGCGACGATTCCGGAGTGCAGTCGCCGAGCTGACGTTGGGTCGACCGCGCACCGAGTGTCGAAGATCGAACGGGCCGCCAACGCGACCCGTTCATCATCCGGTTAGTTTTTTTCCCATGACCGAACCGCTCGCCCCGCAATTCGACTTCGCTACGGTCGAGCGGGAGATTTATGCGCGCTGGCTGGACGCCGATCTCTTCACCGCACGTGCGCCGAATTCGGTGCGTGTGGGTGGCTCCCGCGAGCCATTCGCCATCGTGATTCCGCCGCCCAACGTCACGGCGGTATTGCACATGGGGCACGGGCTCAACAATGCCGTGCAGGATGTGCTCGTGCGCTGGCGCCGCATGGCGCAGGACGAGGCGCTCTGGGTGCCCGGCACCGATCACGCGGGGATCGC
>DATCPC010000184.1:0-9563 GCA_036564355.1 Gemmatimonadaceae bacterium
TCCGCGCGAGCAACCAGCCGGTCGACGATCACCGAGATGCTGTGGTTGTGTTGCTTGCTCAGCTTGGGCGGGGACGCGAGCTCGGCCGGCTTTCCGTCGACGACCGCGCGCACGAAGCCCTGCTTGCGCGCCATCTCGAAGAGATCCTTGAACTCGCCCTTGCGACCACGGACGAGCGGCGCGAGCACCTCCACGCGCGTCCCCTCGGGCCAGGTGAGCACGGTGTCGGCGATCTGCGATGCGCTCTGCCGCTGCACGGGCTCACCGCACGTCGGACAGTGCGGCGTGCCGGCGCGCGCGTAGAGCAGGCGCAGGTAGTCGTAGATTTCGGTGACGGTGCCGACCGTCGATCGCGGGTTGTGGCCGGCCGACTTCTGCTCGATCGAGATGGCGGGCGACAGTCCCTCGATCGCGTCGACGTCGGGCTTCTCCATCAGGCCGAGGAACTGGCGCGCGTAGGCGGACAGCGACTCGACGTACCGGCGCTGCCCTTCCGCGTAGATCGTGTCGAAGGCGAGGGACGACTTCCCGGATCCTGAGAGTCCGGTGATGACGGTGAGTCTGTCCCGCGGGATCGTGACGTCGATGTTTCGAAGATTGTGCTCGCGGGCGCCGCGCACAATCAGCTTTTCTTCGGGCATCCCGGTAACTTCACAAGCATCGGCGGGGATGACAAGACAGGCATTTCGGCGATCGCGTGGGGGCGCTTGCTGAACGGCGTCTGAATCGTCTTTAGATGCGGCCACGTCCGCACTTACCCTCGACCACACGAGATGTCTCACACTGATGCCCTGGTCGTCATGACCACGGTCGCCAGCGCCGATGAGGCCGTCACGCTCATCAAGACGCTGCTCGAACGACGCCTGATTGCCTGCGGACAGATCGTGCCCGGCGTCCGCTCCCTGTACCGCTGGAAGGGCAGGATCGCGGACGAATCCGAGGTGATCGTGTTCCTGAAGACGCGCGCCGCACGGGTCGAATCGCTCGAAGTCGCGTTCGCCGAGCTTCATCCGTACAAGGTGCCGGAGCTGCTCGCACTTCCGGTCACGGCGGGCCTCGCGAAATATCTGAAGTGGATCAACGCCGAGACTTCGCTGGCGCTCGCATGAGCCTCGCATGACGCGCAGGGAAACGATCGGAGCGGGGATCATTCTCCTGTGGCTCGTGGGGCTCGGCATGCTCGCGCGCCGCGAAACGTTCGTCGGTGAGCCGGAGCAGATGACGGAAGCCGCGCTCCTCGTCGTCCCGGGTACGGCGTACTACGAGGTGATGAACGGCGATGCTCGCGTGGGATGGGCGTCGTCGTCGATCGACACGAGCCTGGCCGGGATCAGCATGCGCGACGTGCTCGTGATCGATCCCCCGGATTCGGGAGCACGGGACCGTCTCGCCGCGCGTGCGCGCGTGACGCTGTCACCGGGGCTGCGGCTCACGGCCTTCACCTTCGAGCTCGGCGGCGATCACGCACCGTACCGGGTGAGCGGCAAGGTGGGCCAGGACACGATGCTCAGGCTGGTCACCAAGGCCGGCAAGAGGCGTCCCGACACGGCCAGCGTCGCGGTGCATCGCGCCGTGTTCTGGCCGACGACCGTTCCACTCGCGCTCGCGCTGGCTGCCCGCCCCGTCGTCGGGCGCATCTACAAGTATTCCATCTTCGATCCCGTCACCGGCACGCCCCAAGACGTTCAGCTCACCGTGGGCGCCGAGTCGCTGTTCGTGATTCCGGACAGCGCGAAGATGGACACCGAGCGCAACACGTGGATCGTTGCGCACGAGGACACGGTGCGCGGATGGCGGATCGATCCGCAGGGCTCGACGATCCTCAGCGGCTGGATCGACCAGCGCGGGCGCGCGATTGAGACGGCGCCGATGGGCACGTTCACCTTGAAGCGCACGGCATACGAGCTGGCATTCCTGAACTGGACGCTCGAGGCGAAGCAAAGCGCCGCCGCGAAGAAAGCGCGACACACTCCGACTATCCGTTGACCCCATGATCCAGCTGAAAGCGTTGACGAAGAAATACGGCACCTTCACTGCCGTGGACGCGATCGATCTCGACGTGCCGCACGGACAGCTGTTCGGATTTCTCGGGCCCAACGGGGCCGGGAAGACGACGACGCTGCGGATGATCGCCGGCATTCTCAAGCCGACCGCGGGAACGGTGCACATCAACGGAATCGATGTCGCCAAGGATCCGATCGCGGCGAAGGCCGTGCTGGGCTACATCCCCGACCGCCCGTTCATCTACGAGAAGCTCACGGGCGCGGAGTTTCTGCGCTTCGTCGCGGGGCTCTACGGGCAGGACGGGCCGGTGATCGAGCGTCGCATGACGGAGCTGCTGACGCTCTTCGATCTGATCGAATGGCGCGACGAGCTCGTCGAGAGCTACAGCCACGGGATGCGGCAGAAGCTCATCATCTCGAGCGCGTTTCTGCACAAGCCGAAGGTCATCGTCGTGGATGAGCCAATGGTCGGGCTCGATCCGAAGGCCGCGCGCATCCTGAAGGATCTCTTCCGCGAATACACGAAGCGCGGCCACACGATCATGATGTCGACACACACGCTCGAGGTCGCGGAGTCGGTCTGCGATCGCGTCGCGATCATCCAGGGCGGGCGCATTCGCGCGGCCGGGACGATGGACGAGCTCTATCAGAGCGTTGGAGCAGGCGCGAAGGGTCTCGAGGAGCTGTTCCTTCGGCTCACGGGCGAGAACGCGGCACGGGAGCTGGTCGAGGTTCTCGATGCCTGAGGGAATCACCGGTCCGCGACGCACCAGCGCCGAGGTGACGGGACCGCCCAGAACCTCGGGGCGGCAGGCCATCGTCTCGGTGATGGAAGGCGCGACGGATCCGGCGCAGCGGGGGAAGAAGCCGAACCCGTCCTACAGCCACCTGCTGCAGCCGAAGATTCTGACGGCGGTGAGCCGCGCCTCGCGCACGGGCGAGAAAAGCCACGGATGGCGATGGACGCTCGTCGCGGGGATCGGGCTGCTGTTCTGGAGCTTCGTGCTCTTCGTGCTGACGCGGGTGCTCACCGTGTTCCGCAGCACGCCGGAGATCGGCGCGCTGCTCGCGGGCAAGGTGCTCGGGCTGGTGTTCATCAGCTTCTTCATGATCCTGCTGCTCTCGAACATCATCACCGCACTCTCGACGTTCTTCCTGGCGAAGGATCTCGAGCTGCTCGTGTCCGCGCCGGTGAACTGGCTGACGCTCTATGCCGCGAAGCTCACCGAGTCGATGCTGCACTCGAGCTGGATGATCGCGCTGATGGCCGTGCCGATTTTCGCGGCGTACGGGTGGGTGTATCGCGGCGGGCTACTCTTTCCGTTCATTGCGGTCGCGACGTTCATTCCCTTTCTGATCATCCCGGCGGTCGCTGGCGGCGCGATCGTGATTCTGCTCGTCAACGCATTTCCGGCTCGGCGCACGAAGGACATTCTCAGCGTCGTCGCCGTGCTCACCGGGGCGAGCGTCGTCCTGCTCGTGCGGCTGCTGCGCCCCGAAAAATTCGCGCGCCCGGAAGGGTTGCAGTCGCTCGTCGACTTCATCGCGCTGTTGCGCACGCCGACCGCGCCGTATTTGCCGAGCGAGTGGGTACAGCGCACGATCATGTCGTCGCTCGACGGGAACACGGACTGGCTCGCCCTCTATCTCCTGTGGACGACGGCGGCCGCCGCCATCGTGATGGGCGCGCTGCTGCACCAGAAGCTCTACACGGCGGGCTTCACCAAGGCGCAGGAAAGCACGCAGCGCTGGGTTCGCGGCCGCATCGTGCGGCGCACGGGCCACTTCCTGCTCAAGCCCTTCGGTATCCTGCGGCGCGAGCTCGTGATGAAGGAGATTCGTGTCTTCTTCCGCGACACGACGCAGTGGTCGCAGCTCATCCTCCTCGCGGTGCTGGTGATCGTCTACGTGTTCAACGTCAAATTCCTGCCGTTGAGCGGCGCGGGGATCACGACGTTCCTCGTCAACACGATCCCGTTTCTGAATCTCGGGCTCGCGGGCTTCGTGCTCGCGTCGATCGCCGCGCGCTTCATCTTCCCCGCGGTGAGCGTGGAAGGGCGCACGCTCTGGCTGCTCAAGTCGAGCCCGTTGCCGATGCGCGCGCTGCTCTGGTCGAAGTTCTGGATCGGCACGCTGCCGCTGCTGGTTCTCGCGGTGGGCATCGTCGGCATCACGGACGCGATGCTCGAGGTTACGCAGTTCATCTTCGCGGTGTCGATCTTCACCATCGTGTTCCTCACCTTTGCCATCGGCGGACTCGCGCTCGGACTCGGTGCCGTGTTCCCGCAGTACGACACCGAGAACGCCGCGCAGATTCCGACGTCGTTCGGCGGCCTCGTGTTCATGATGGTCTCGGCAGGACTCGTTGGCGGCGTGGTGTTGCTCGAGGCGCGGCCGGTGTATGGCTATCTGACGGCCGAAGCGTTCGGAGGGACGCCGAATCCGATCGACATGTACTTCGGGTTCGGCCTCGCGGGGTTGCTCTGCCTGGCGTGCACCTTCATCCCGCTCCAGGTGGCGCTGCGGCGGCTGGAGCGACTCGAGCTGTAGTTACTCGGCCACGAGTGTGTGCGCTCGCCTACGCGGCGAGTGATTCGCCGCAGCTTCCGCAGTACCGCGCGCCGATCTCGCCGATCGGCGCCTGACAGTGCGCGCAGCTCGCGGCGAGATAGCGCCCGCAGTTGGAGCAGTAGATCGCGTCCGGTTCCGGGCGCGGGCCGCACACCGCGCATCCCGACTGGCGCTTGCGGTATTGCAGAATCACGGCCTCGGCCGCATCGCCGCCCGATCCTGACAGCCCGGCCTCTTCATCGCGAAGGGCGGCCACCGCCTCGCGTGTGTAGCGCGTCTTGAGCGCGCTATAATCGCTGTCGGAGAGCTTGCCGGTCTCGCGATCGAACTCGATCTCGCGCAGCGCCTGCACGGCCTCCAGGCTCGGCGCGGCCACCTCGCGCGCGCGAGCGCGACGCTTCGGCAGGGCAAGATCATCGAACAGCGGGTAGAGCACGACCACCAGCGCGGCCACCGCCAGCAGCGCGCCGACGATGAGCGGCATCACCGGTCGTCAGTGCGTACGAGCGCGTCGAGGCGCGCCTGCTCCGCGGGCGTCGCGTCGGCCGACGCAGGTGAGATCGCGGGCGCCACCGCGGGCGCGTGCAGTCGGCGCAACACCACGATCACGAGCCCGATCCCCGCCGAGAGCGCGACGAACGGCGTGATCCACGCGGCAAGATCGAAGCCCGAGGACGGCGGCGCCATCAGCACGCGGTCGCCGTACACCGCCGTAAACGCCGCGATGATCTCGGGCGCGGAGTAGCCGCCGGCCACGAGCGCCATCACATCCTTGTGCATCGCCGGCGATACCTCGCACGAAAAGTCCGTCGTGCGACAGGTATACACATCGAGATTACATCCGCACTGGCAATGGATGTGGTGCTCGAGCTCGTCGCGCTTCGCCTGGCTCATCACGGGGGCGCCCTTCGCCGGGAGCTTCACCGGTTTGTAGCGATCGCTCTCCATGGGCGCGTTGGCGGCGCCGGTGTTTACCTGCGAGCCGTCCTGCTGCGCGCGCGCGATACCTGCGATCATCAGCGTTGCCGCTCCGGCCGCCGACGCAGCGAAGAAGCGGCGCCGGCTCATCGTCGCGTTGGTCACGTGTGCTGCCCCGCCGGCTGCAGCACCGTGGAGTAGCCCGCCTGCGCGCGCCGCCGCTCGGCCTGAGGCCACATCACGATCAGTCCGCCGATCGCCATGATCAGCCCTCCGTACCACACCCACCAGACGAGCGGATTGAAGGTGATGCGCATCTCCGCGGTGTCTTCGCCGATCACTCCAGCGAGAACGACGTACACATCCTCGCGAACGCCTTCCATGATTCCGACCTCCGTGGCCGGCTGGAACGTCGGCACGCCGCGACTATCGGTGTACTGGCGCTTCTCGGTCTTGATCACGCCCACCCGCCTGCCGTTGCGATATGCATCGAGCAACACCGCGGTGGTCTGGCGATTGAGCTCGTCGTAGCGCGACACGCCCTGGCTCACGAAGCGCCACTGGTTGCCGTACGGATCCGTCGCCTCGTACGTCTCGCCGCCCTTCAACGTGACGTCGAACTCCTCCTTGAACGCGAGGCCGGCGAAGGCGGCGAACAGAATCACGATGCCGACGTGCACAATGTACCCGCCGTAGCGCCGGCGATTGCGCGCGACGAGGCGCACGAGCGCCATCACCGGGTTCTCGCCATACATCCGCCTGCGCGCGCCAACGCCCTTCCAGAATTCCTGAATGATCGTTCCGCTCACGAATCCGCACAGCGTGTACGCGACGAGCGCGCCGAAGTCCCGCATGCCGAGCGCGAAGAGCGCCGCGCCGGCGGTGATCCCCGCGAGCAGCGGACCTGTGAACTGGCGCTTCAGATTTTCCGCGGATGCGCGGCGCCACGCGATGAGCGGTCCGATCCCCGTGAGCGCAAGGAGCGCGAGTCCGAGCGGGATGTTCACCTTGTTGAAGAACGGCGGACCGACCGTGATCTTGTTGTTCGTCACCGCCTCGCTGAGAATCGGGAAGAGCGTTCCCCACAGCACCGCGAAGGCGATACCTACAAGCAGCAGGTTGTTGAACAGGAAGCTCGCCTCGCGGCTCACGAGGCTCTCGAGCTCCGCCTTCGCCTCGAGATCGTTCAGCCGCGTTGAGACGAGGTACGCGGTCACGGCGATCGAGATCACCAGAAAGCCGAGGAACCAGTAGCCCACGTTCGATTGCGCGAACGAGTGCACGCTCGAGATGATACCGCTGCGCGTAATGAAGGTGCCGAGGATGGCGAGCAGGAACGCGGACACGACGAGCGTGACGTTCCACTTTCGGAGCATGCCGCGCTTTTCCTGCACCATGATGGAATGCAGGAAGGCCGTATTCACGAGCCACGGCAGAAACGACGCATTTTCGACGGGATCCCACGCCCAGTAGCCGCCCCAGCCGAGCTCGACGTACGCCCACCACATGCCGAGGATGATTCCCGTCGTGTTGAAGAACCACGAAACCAGCGTCCAGCGACGCACCGCGGCGAGCCACCCGGCGTCGAGTCGTCGCGTGATCAGCGCCGCGATCGCGAAGGCGAATGGAACCGCCGTGCCGATGTACCCGAGATAGAGATTCGGCGGATGGATCGCCATCCCCGGGTTCTGCAGCTGCGGGTTGAGTCCGGTGCCGTCGGGCGGAATCCAGTCGAGCCGCGCGTACGGGTTCGATCCGAAGCAGAGCGTCATCACGAAGAAGAGCGTGATGGCGGAGAGCGTCGCGGTGACGTACGGCATCAACTCGCGGTTGCGCGAGCGATTCGTCCAGACGGCGATCGCGGAGTAGCCGGAGAGGATGAATGCCCACAGCAGCAACGAACCCGACTGCCCCGCCCAGAACGCGGTGACCTTGTAGATCGACGGGAGGTTGGCGCTCGTGTACGACGCGACGTAGCGGAAGGAAAAGTCGGAGTGCACGAGCGCCGTCCACAGTCCCAGCGCCGCCAGCAGCAGAAAGCCGAAGGTCGCGTACGACGCGCGCTCGGCGCTCGCGATCAGCTCGGGACGCCTGTAATAGCCGCCGGCGAAGCCGACGGTCGTTCCCCAAGTCGCCATGAGCAGCGCGACCCAGAGAGACAGCTCACCGATCAGGATCATGAGTGGGCGGCCGCAGGCGCCGACGTGTAACCGGGCACGCTGCGATATTTCTCCGGAGCGTTCTCATAGCGCGACGCGCACTTCGCCAGCACGGTCGTCGCGCGAAAGGTGCCGTCGTGCGCCAGCCGTCCCTCGAGCACGACGTCGACGCCGTCGGTGAAAGTGTCGGGCGGCAGGCCGCGGTACGAGACGGGATAAATGTGCGCGCCATCCGTGACCGAAAAGGTCATGGAGCGCCCCGATTGATCGCGTACGATCGAGCCGGGAACGACACGTGCGCCCACCTTCACACCGGTCTCGTAGAAGGAGGGATCGGATGAGATTTTCGTCGAGAGCTCGGTGGGCGTGAGGTAGTACACGCCGGTTTGGCGAATCGACGTGACCATCAGGTACGCCGCGGCACCGAGAATCACGGCTCCGCCGATCAGGAACTTATTCCGCGCCTTCATCTGTGGCCTCCGCACTGCCTGAAATCAATCTTCCTTCCGTTCCGTCGTGGCCTCGCGGCGCACGTGTGCCATGATCGCTTCGAGCTCCGCCTCCGCCTGCGCTCGCTCCTCCGCGCTCCAGGCCGACGTTCTGCGAGTCACTTCACGCACTCGCTCGAGCATCTCGCTCACGAGTGAACGGAGAACCTCGTTCGTGCGCCGGTCGTCGGTGCCTGTGGACATCGCATCCCCGTTGGCGGAGTCGGTCATGAATGGCCCTGGGAAAGCTTGCCGTTCCATCGGTTCCGCGAGCACGTCCAATATAGGGCGCGGCAGCACCCTTCAGTAGTACAAAAACCCGTCGGAGCGCCTCACCGGGTGTGCGCGAGCACCGCGGTAGCCGCGGCGTTGCCCGCGACGTCCCACGTCAGATCCTTCACGCTGAAGAGTCCGTACGAATGGTGATCGTAAAGCTCCTTGCCAACGCCGGCGCCGAGCGTGAGCGTCGATGCGGCGATGAGCGCCGGGTCGTGTCGCACGTGTGCCGTGCGCAACGCGCTATAGGTAATGCTTTCCACGAAAGCGGACATGAAGAAGTGTTTAACTTTGTCCGCGCCGAGCCAGTGGTCGCCGGCCCCGGCGTGCAATCCGATGACCAGGACGAGCCCGCGCATCAGGCGCTCCTGCGCGCCGCGCTCGCGCCCCAAATGGCCGCCAGCTCGATGCCAAGGAGGTCGAGCGCGCGCTCGAGCAGGTCGCGATGCCGCGGCGCATTCACCCAGCTGCTGGCGCCCGACGGATGCGGCAGCGGGATGACGCGCGAATGGCCGCCCGCATGGTCGACCTCGTGCACCTTGCCGATGAGCTGCTCGAGCGGCGCCGAGGGAAGAAATTTCTCGATCGCGAGCTTGCCCACCGGGATCAACAACTTCGGACGTATGATCTCGAGCTCCGCCTCGAGCCATGTGCTGCACTGCTCCTGTTCGGGCCTCGATGGCACGCGGTCGCCGCGCCCCGATGGATACGGCCCGGGATAGCAGCGCGTGACGGCGGCGATGTAGACGCGCGTGCGAAACGTCGCCTCGTCGACGCCGATACGATCGAGCCAGCGGAACATCGTCTTCCCGGCGCGTCCCGCGAACGCGCGGCGCTCTCCCTCGCCCGTCTCGACCTGTCCGGGCGCCTGACCGATGAGCATCACCCGCGTCGACCGCGCGGGGGAAAGGATCGGCACGACACCGGGATCCTGATGTCCGCACTGCCGGCACGCGCCGAGCGCGGCGCAGTGCACGTCGAGCCTGCGCGCCAACGCGGAGCGCGTCATGCGCGGTCTCGCCCCCACGACAGCGTGGCGCGCACGGCGCGCGCCCATCCCTCGCGCCCAACGCGCGCCTCACCCGCGTTTGGGCCTGGAACGAAGGATCGAAAGGTGCGCGTACCGAGAAAGGCGGAAGCGTCTGGCC
>DATCPC010000195.1:0-11549 GCA_036564355.1 Gemmatimonadaceae bacterium
ACGAAGCGCTGCGCGCGGTTCGGCACCTCGATCTCGGCACATGGAAAGCGGTGGTGTACGAAACCGACTTGGCGACCGTCGCCAGATCGGTTTCGTACACCACCGCTTTCCAGGTGCCGAGATCGAGGTGCCGCACCGCGCGCAGCGCTTCGTCGCGCACGCCGGTGAGCGCCGCCCCGACTTCCTGCGACACGTCCTCGCCATCGGCGGTGACGTACAGTCCGGCAGCGACGAGCCCGTCCGCGTTGAGGAGCAGCGCGGTGTGCTCGCCTTCCCCGAGAATGTCGGCGAAGAGCAGCCGCGCTTCCTCCTCCACTCGCCGCTGCGCCGCGAGGAGCTCGGCGTGGTCCGGCGCGCCGTGCCCATTCCCGGCGACGCGCGCATAGCGCAGCAGCCGGCGCACCATGCGCAGCGCGGTCGCGATCGATGCATCGTCGCGATCGTGCGTCGCCGCGGTGCTGAGATGCTCTTCGGCCTCCGCCAGCTTCCCCTGCTTGAAGAGCACGTAGCCCATTCCCTTTCGCGCGCCGACGTGGCTGGGCGCGAGGCGGAGCACCATGTCCCACTCGTCGAAGGCATCCTGCAGCTCGCCGCGATCGACGCGGATGCGTGCAAGCAGGTCGTGCGCGTCCGCGTTGTGCGCGTGGCGCTCGAGCCCGCGATGCGCGACCTTGAGCCCGAGGTCGAGCTGACCCGCGCGGCGCAGCGCTTCGCCCAGCTGCAGGAAGACGAGGCTGGACGGATCGCGCGCGAGCTCTTCACTCAGCCTTCTGATCTCGTCAGACATCGATGTGCTCCTGCAGCAGGCAGCGAAGGCGGCTCGCCGCATCGCGCGCCGCTCGAATTCGTTGTGCGTCGGAACTTCCGGGATTCAGCCGCAGCGATCGTTCCCACGAGGCCAGCGCTTCGAGGAAGTCGCCTGCCGCGACCGCGCAGTAGCCGTTTTCCGCGTGGAGCTCGGCGTTGAGCGGATCGGCTTCGAGTCCGCGCGCCACGGCGCGCGCCGCCTCCGCCTGCCGGCCGAGTCGTCTCAGCACGCGCGCCAGGAGCAGATGCCCTTCGGCCAGCTCCGGCGTGTCCGCTGTGATGCGCTCGCAGATCGCGAGCGCGACCAGCGGCTCGCCGGAATGCAGCGCCGACGCGGCAGCCTCCAGCGGGGCGACCGTGGTGGGCGTCGCGGGCGTCGCGACATTCATTGGCGCCTGCGGTGGATGCACGCCGTTGCGCAGCTCCACGATGCCGGTCGACAACAGACCGTAGGCGACGCGGGCGACATCGAACTCGCTCTGGGCGAGCAGCGTCGCGATGGCGCGAAGGTCGCGCGCGCCGTCGATCTCCGCGAGCACCTCCCACTCGCGCGGCCGGAGATCGAGGAACCCCGGATGATCGTCGGCGACGGGCGCGAGCACCGGGACGACGCCCAGGTGCGCGACCTTGCCCTCGATGCGCGACCACTCGTCGATGCGCCGCGCGGCTTCCATCAGCAGCGACTCGGTCGAGATGTGGATGTGCGCCTCTGCCGACGCGTCGCTGACCTCCTGCTCCTCGAACGAGAAAAATCCCTCGCGCCAGGACATCAG
Source organism: Gemmatimonadaceae bacterium (assembly GCA_036564355.1). Taxonomy (GTDB): domain Bacteria; phylum Gemmatimonadota; class Gemmatimonadetes; order Gemmatimonadales; family Gemmatimonadaceae; genus FEN-1250. The sequence goes on from DATCPC010000195.1 coordinate 1,581, forward strand.
CTCGAACACCACCTCTTCCACCTGGAAGCGCACCTGCCGCTCGAGCTCCTTGCTCGTGAGCGATCCGCTCTCGACGAGCAGCTCGCCGAGCTTGCGGCGCGAGTGTAGCGTGCGCTGCGCGTCGCGCGCGCGCGCAAGGTCGGCTTCGGTGATCTTCCCGGCGCGAAGCAGCAGCTCGCCCAGCGGATGCGGATTGCTGCGGATCGCCGCGAACACGACCGCGCCGCGGTCGAAGGACACCGTGCCCTGATTGTCGCGCAGCACCGATGTCACCGTCAACGCGCCCGTCTTGCGGCTGAGGTCGAGGAGCTGGAAGACATCGTGGATGCCCAGCTCGCGAAGCGGTCCCTCGATCGCCATTTACGCGACCTCCTGCCGGCTGCGGAAGATCCGGAGTAGATCGGCGGCCGTGCGCGACTCCCGGCGCGCCTGTCGCGCGTGCTCGCCGTCGGGGTCGAGCTCGACCACGCGCTGCCACGTCGCGATCGCGTCGCGATAGCGGTGGCGATCGGCGAGCAGCTGTCCCTTGAGAAAGAGCGCCACCACGTGCCGGGGGTCGAAGCGGAGCACGCGGTCGATCGAGATCGCCGCGTCCCTGTGCCGGTCCAGCTCCAGCAGCACCTCGCTGAGCGACAGGAGTGCGTCGATGTTGTACGGATCGCGGCGCAGCAACTCGACCAGCGGCTCCAGTGCCGCGTCGACGCGGCCGAAACGGCGGCGCACGCTCGCGAGCGCGAGCATCGCCTCGACGTAGGTCGGGACGGCCTCGAGCGCCGCGAGCAGCGACTCTTCCGCCTTCGTCGGCTCCCCGCGCTCGGCCAGCAGGCGCGCGAGCTCGTAGTGCACCACCGCGAAGTCGTGATCGAGATCGAGCGCGTTGCGGTATGCCGCGATCGCGCCATCGATGTCGCCCGCCGCGCGCGCGACATCGCCGAACTCCTTGAGCACGTCGGCGCGCGCGGGGGCGAGTCGGCGCGCGCTCCGCAGCAGCTCGCGCGCGGCTGCGGGGTCGCCCGCGCGCGCGCGCGAAGCCGCGGTGAGCAGGAGCACCTCCACCGATCCGCCGTCCACGCCGAGCAGCGTCTCGGCCGTCGCACGTGCCTCGACGACGCGATCGAGCGCAAGCAGCGCGCGCGTTTCGCCCCCGAGCAGCTTCGGATCCAGCGGCGCGGTGAGTCGCGCGCTCCGATACCGCTCGAGCGCCTCGCCGAAGAGTCCCTGGCGCATGAAGATGTCGCCTAGGATCGCGAACCCGTCCGATGTGGGTGCGCCGCGCACGAGCGCACGATTCGCCTCCACCGCGGCGCGGTCGAGCATCCCCTTGGCGAGATAGTCGTGAGCGAGCACGAAGTGCTGCTCCGCCACCGCCTCGACCACTGGCGGTTTCTGCGCTTCGGGCTCCGGAGGCGCTTCGGGCGCGAGCTGCGTGAAGAGCGAGTCCAGGAGCTCCGCATCGAACGCAAAGTTCTCGACGCCGCTTGCCGTCTGCTCGCTGCCGGCAAGCTCCGGCGAGATGGACAGATCGGGGTCCTCGTATTGGACGTCGATCGCGAGCTCGAACTTCTGCGGCGTGTAGTACGGGTCGAGCTCGAGCGCGCGTTTGGTCGCCCGCAGCGCTCCCTCGAAATCTCCGAGATTCGAGAGCGTGAAGCCGAGGTTGTAGTGCGCCTCGGCAAACGTCGGGCGCGAGTGGATCGAACGGCCGAACGCGTTGCGCGCGTCCTCGAATTTCTTGAGCTCCGCCAGCACGAGCCCGACGCCATTCCAGGCGACGGGCTGCTCGGGCTCCAGCGTGAGCACCTGCCGGTACGCCTCGAGGCCGAGCTGCAATCGCTTCCCGCGAAACAGCAGGAGAGCGAGGTTCAGCCACGCCTTCACGAAGTTCGGCTGGGAAGACAGCGCGGCGCGGAACGAATCGACCGCGGCTTCGCTCTCGCCGGCATGGTACTGAGCGACGCCGAGATTGTTGTGCGCGATGGCGTACGCGGGATCGATCTCGAGCGCGTGGCGGTAGCTCTCCGCGGCCGCGGCGTGCTGCCCCTGCTGGTGCAGCGCGACGCCGCGCTCGCACCAGAGCTTCGGCGAGTCCTTCTGCGCGACCAGAATCTGATCGTAGAGCTCGATGGCCGCTGCCGCGTCCTTCTTCAGCAGGTGCACCTCGGCCATCGCCTGGCGAACGAGATTCTCATCCTCGTGACGGTCGAGCGCGAGGTGGTATTCCTTCAGCGCCTCGGCATAGTAGCCCTTCTGGCGAAAGGCGAGGCCGAGGTTGTAGTGCGCGAGATGGCCGTCGGTGGACAGCTCGAGCTGCGAGGAGCGGCGCTCCTGCCGTTCGGGAACGAGCTCGTTGTAGCGCGCGCTGTTGTAGCGATCGATGGAGAGGTTCGCCTGCGCACGCGAGAGCGACGGATTGAGCTGAATGGCGCGCTTCGTCGAGACTCGTGCCTCCTCGTGGCGTCCCAGGTCGCCGAGCACGAAGCCGATGAGGTAGTGCGCATCGGAATTGTCGGGTGACAGCTCGATCGAGCGGTGCAGCGCGGTGAGCGCCTGATCGTTCAGCCCTCGGTTGTACAGCACCTCGCCAATGTACTGGTGCACGAGGGGGCTTTTCTCGTCGAGCGCGAGCGCGCGGTCGAGCCAGCACTGCGCTTTTTCGAGATCGCCGTTCGTCTTTTCCGCGAGGCCGAGCTGCACGATCGCGCCGATGTCGTTCGGCGCGTATTGCAGAATCGCGTTGAATTCCGTGACGGCTTCCTTCCCGTCGCCGATGGCGGCGTAGGCGCGGCCGAGCTCCCATCGCGCGTCGCGGTCATCTGGATGCGCGCGCAGGCGATCGCGAAGCTCCGCGACGCGACGGTCGTAGAAACCCGTGTGAAAGTACGCCACCTCGAGGTTGCGCTGCGCCACCTGCATCTTCGGATCGAGCTCGAGAGCGCGCGCGAACGCAGCGACCGCATCCTCGTACATCCCCTTGTTGTAATACAGGACGCCGAGGTTGTTGTGCGCGCCGGCATCGGAGCCGTCGATGCGCCGTGCGAACGACCGCAGGATGTCACGATCGCGCTCGGAGATGGGGGTGGTTGACGCGCCGTTCTCGCTCAAAGCAGTCGCACCGCGCGGAGAATGACCTGGAGCGATGCCGCGTCGGGGAGGAGGAGGAAAAAGCCGCGAAGGTCTTCGCCCTCTCCATGCAGATAGAATTGCGTCTCGACGGCGACGACCATGTCCCGCTCTGTGCCGAATTGCAGATACGCAGTATTGAGCACCGCCGTCGACATGTCGATGGCGAGGCTGGGGGGCGACGGCAGCAGCATGAGACCCATGAACTCGCTGAGCGCATTCATGTAGGCGCCGCTGAGGATGTTGCCGGCCTCCTTGATCGCCGACTGCTCGAGCTCACCGAACGGTCCATCGGGAACTCTCGGGCGCCGGATCATGAGCTGGGCGAGCCGCAGCGCGGTGGGATGTGGAAAGACGAGAAGCGTGCGGCCGGTGAGGTCGCCCATCATCTGCATGAGCACCGCGACGATCGGCTCTTCCTCGGGGAGGATGCGCGACGGCACATCCTCGAGCGCGGCGATCGTGATCGTCGGCACGGTGATCATGATCGTGTCACCGGTCATCTGCGAGAGCGCGGTCGCGGCATGTCCCGCACCGATGTTCGCGGTCTCACGGAGCGCGTCGAGATCCATCTTGTCGAGTTGCAGCAAGTCCGCCATCGAGCGCTCCCTAGTGAAGACTGCTTACGTCCACGATCAGCGCCGGCGCGCCGTCGGCCAGAATCGTGGCACCGCTGAACAATGCGAGCCCATCGCGCACACTGTCGAATCCCTTCACGACGATGTCCTGCTGTCCAGCGAACTCGTCGACGACGAGTCCCGTGCTGCGTCCGTCGCTCTCGATCACGATCACCTGCGTCGCTCCGTCGACGTTCACGAACCGCGCCTCGGGGAGCCCGACGATCTCCCTGAAGTGTAGGAGCGGAACGACCTCGTCGCGCAGCAGCATCACTTCCCGCCCCTGCACGCGGCGACGCGCCTCCTGCCGCAGCTCGACCGTCTCGCGCACGTGCGTCATCGGTAGCGCGTACATTTCGCCGTCCACCCGCGCGAGGAGCGCGCGCACGATTGCCAGCGTCACCGGAAGGCGGAGCGTCACGGTCGTGCCTTCGCCGGTGCGCGAGCGAATCTCGACCGAGCCGCCGAGCGCGCGCACGCGCGTGAGCACCACGTCGATGCCGACGCCGCGTCCCGACATGTCCGTGACGGTCTCGGCCGTGCTGAATCCGGGGCGGCCGATGATGCGCGCGAGCTCGTCATCGTCGAGCGATTCGACCGCGGCGTCGACGAGCCCATCGGCCCGTGCACGGGCGAGCACCTGCTCGCGATCGATGCCGCGGCCGTCGTCCTGCACGCGCATCGTCACCATCTGTCGCTCGCGCGTGACCGTGAGCGTGAGCTGGCCGGCCCGCGGTTTCCCGTTGCGCTCACGCACATCGGGCTGCTCGATGCCGTGGTCGGCGGCGTTGCGCAGCAGATGCACGATCGGCTCGCCGATCTCGTCGAGCATCGAGCGATCGAGCTCGATCTCGCGCCCGTTCAGAGTGAGCTCGATCTCCTTTCCCAGCGCGTGCGCAGCGTCGCGGATGAGCCGCGGAAAGCGATCGAACACCTGGCCGACGGGCACCATGCGGCTCGCCATGATCTCGTCGTGGAGATCGGTGATGAGCCGCGATGCCTGCGCGAGTGCCTCATCGAGCGCGGGATCGGCGATCTCGTTCGCGACGTCGGTGAGGCGGCCGCGCGCGACGAGGAGCTCGCCCGCGAGATTCGTGAGCCCGTCGAGGCGGCGGAGCTCGACGCGGATAGTGCGCGGCGCACGCCCGGCGGCATCGCCGGTGAATGCGGCGGCTGTAGCCGCACTGGCCGCGGCCGGTGCCCGCGCGGCCGGTGCCCGCGCGGACGGTGCGCCCGCGGCCACGCGCGCGGCCGCGAGCGCGTGGAGGCGCGCGAGCGCCGGCGCCGACGCCAACTCCGCCGATCCGCCCGCCACCTCGATCTCCATCGCGCGCTCGAGCGCGTCGACCGCGGCGAAGAGCGCGTCCGTCACCACGCGATCGACGACCAGCTCGGACTGCCGCACGCGGTCGAGCAGCGATTCGAGCTCGTGCGCGAGCGCGGTCACGCCTGCGTAGCCCATCGTGGCGCTCATCCCCTTCATCGTATGCACTGCGCGAAAGATCGCACTTACCGGCTCGGTCGCGGTGGGCGCACGCTCGAGCGCGAGCAGCTGCTCGTTGATCGTCGAGAGCTGCTCGCGACTCTCCGACTCGAAGAGTGCGGCGTACTTGGCGAGATTCATGGTCGGCTCGCTAGAGGGGCGCGAACCGTCAGCCCAACACGCGCTGGACGGCTTCCAGGACGCGGCTCGGCTGGAACGGCTTCACGACGAAGTCCTTCGCCCCCGCTTGAATGGCCTCGACGACGAGCGCCTGCTGACCCATCGCGCTGCACATCAGAATCTTCGCGTTCGCATCGAAGCTCGTGATCTCGCGCACCGCGTCGATGCCGCCCATGTCGGGCATCACGATGTCCATCGTCACGAGGTCGGGGCGCAGCGACTTGTACCGCTCGATCGCCTGCACACCAGTCTCGGCCTGTCCGACAATCTCGTATCCGGACTCCTCGAGAATGTCGGAGATCATCGTGCGCATGAACACCGCGTCGTCGCAGATCAGTACTGTGTGACTCACCCTGAACCTCCGTTAAACGAGCACGTGCGTGAGCAATCCGCGGATATCGAGCAAAAGCACGGTTTGAGAGTCGATCTCCCCCATGGCGTAGACGATTCCGCCGGGGAGAAGGTCGCCAACTGGGGTTTCCCACCCCTTGGGGGGGAGCGGCTGGACCTCGATGACCTCGTCTACGGCCATGCCCACCACCTTTCCCTGGTGCTCGATGAGCATCACGGGGCCCTCGGGGCGCGCGGGATGGCCGCACAGGCGTGCCACGAGGTCGATCACGGTGACGACGGTGCCGCGGACGTTAATCAGGCCGCGGACGTACGCAGGCGCTCCGGGGAGACGCGTGGCGGGAGGCGGCGGAAGGATCTCCCGCACGATCTCCAGCTCGATCCCACCGATTCGGTCCGCCAGTCGAAAGAGCAGCAGCTGGCGGGGCGCTATGTCAGGGTGTGAGGCGGTAGAAGCCAAGATCGTCCAGCGGATCCGGGTGCACCAGCAACGCCTCCGACTCCGCGACCGCAGCGAGGGATCGCTGCAGCTCGGCCGGAAGAGGCGAGCGAAGCTCGACGGATTCGCCGGTGACCGGGTGCGGGAAGATCAGCCACGCCGCATGGAGAAAATGCCGGTGCGCCGGCAGCTCGACGAGCCGCCGCCCACCGCCTCCACCGTACATGTCATCCCCCACCACAGGGTGCCCCACCGATGCGAGATGTACGCGGATCTGATGCGTGCGACCCGTGTGCAGGTGCGCACGCAGCAAGTCGACCGACTCGAACCGGGCCAGTCGCACGAAATCCGTCTTCGCCGCTCGTCCGGTAGTGACGATTGCCATGCGCTTTCGGTCTCGCGGATCGCGCGCCACCGGCTTGTCGACGGTGAGGCGGTCGCCGGCGATGTGGCCCCACGACAGCGCGGCGTACCGGCGTACGATGCGGCGCGCGGCAAGGTCCGCACCCAGCTTTCGAAGCGCGACGTCGGTTTTTGCCACGAGCAGGAGCCCGGAGGTCTCCTTGTCGAGGCGGTGAACGATTCCCGCGCGGTCCTCGCCGTTCTCCCCCGCGAGCGCCCCGCCCCGCCCCTTGAGCGCGTTCACGAGGGTGCCGCTCCAGTGGCCGGGCGCCGGGTGCACCACCATCCCCGCAGGCTTGTCGACCACCATCACGTGCTCGTCCTCAAACACGACGGTGAGCGGGATCTCCTCGGCGAGCACCTCGCGCGATTGCGCCGCCGGCAGCGCGACGACGATGCGGTCGCCCGTCTCGGGGCGGTAGCTGGCTTTTTCGCGCTTGTCGCTCACGGTCACGTTTCCGTTGGCGATCAGCGTGGCCGCCTGCGTGCGCGAGGTGCCCAGCTCGCGCGCCAGCAGCAGGTCGAGGCGCAGCTCGCTGTCGGCCTCGAGAATTATTTCGTGCGTGGTTGGCTCGGTCATGCGTTCGGCGCCCGGCCTCCGGGCGTCACGCGCGCGTGGTCTCGGTTACCGACTTTGGGATGGGGTCGACGACATCCTCTTCGCCCCACAGCGCCCACGCGAGCAGGAAGGCGCCGGTGCTCACCGCCATGTCGGCGACGTTGAACGTGGGCCAGCGCCAATCACGAAAGCCGATGTCGAGAAAGTCGACGACGCCGATCGGGGAGCGCACACGGTCGATGAGATTACCGATCGCGCCTCCACACACGAGGCCGAGCGCGATGACGCGCAGGCGGTCGCCGGGAGCGGTCGTGCGGTAGAGCTTCGAGAGCACGAAGAGCGCGACGACGGTGAGGAGCAGGAAGATCTGGCGCGAGTACGGACCCGCGCTCACGCCGAATGCGGCACCCGGATTGTGCACGAGCGTCAGCCGTGCCCACTCGCCGAAGACCTCGCGCGGCACATGCTGGGGCACGAGCATCGACACGGCCATCGCCTTCGTCGCGAAGTCCGCGATCGCGACGGAGACGATGATCGACCAGAAGGTGGTCGATTCGGATCTATTTCTTAGCATCTTCTTCGCGCTGCTTGCACGTGAAGCACAGGCGCGCATGGGGAAGCGCATCGAGGCGATCGAAGTCGATCTCCTCGCCGCAGCTGTGGCAGCGTCCGAAAGTCTGGGGCGATCGATAGAGCCGGCGGAGCGCCTCATCGATGTGCCAGAGGAAACGTCCTTCCGAGCTCGCGAACAAGAACGCCTTTTCGCGCTCCATCGCGTCGGTGCCCTGGTCCGCCATGTGGAACGAGTACGAGCTCAGATTGCCGTCGGCCGACTGCAGAGTCGCGCCAAAGGCCTCGCCGTAGCTGCCGAGCTCCTTCACGACGCGCTTGCGCTCATCGAGCAGGCGCTTTTCGAAATGCGCCAGAGTCTTTTTCGCCATCGGCTTCTCTTTCTTAGCGCCTGTCGAGGACGGCATCGCTAACTCACTCTCGTCAAGGCAATGCGAACCGTCTCGGCATCGAGCACGATGGTCTGCACTGCGTCTGGTGTCTCTCCGAGAACGCCTGCCACGGTGATCTCGTTCGCGAGCACTTCGCCCGCGATATATGTCCCGTATTCATGCACGACCGCCGCGAGCTCCGCACCGCCCTCGAGGTCGACTCGCACTCTGTCGCTCACCGCAAAGCGCGCGGCCTTTCGCATCTGCTGGATCTTGCTCACCAGCTCGCGCGCCGCACCCTCGCGTCGCAGCTCCGGTGTGATCGTCGGGTCGATCGCGGCGAACAGCCCGTTCTCTTCCCGTACGAGCAAACTTCCAGCTGCGTGTCGTACGATCGTCACATCCTCCGGCAGCAGCGGATACTCCTCGCCGTCCACTGTCACGCTCACCGTTTCCCCACGCTCGAACGCGAGCAGCTGTTCGCTCGTGAGCGCCTCGACGGCCTTCGCCGCCTCCGGTGTTCGCTTGCCGAACTGCTTGCCGAGCGATCGAAAACTCGCCTTGCCAACCAGCGTCGCCAACGCACTGCCACTGTCGGCGAATTCTACCATCTTAACGTTGAGCTCGCTTGCCAGAAGCGGCAGCAATTCCGCGAGCTCCGCAGCCTTGAAATCTGGCACGACACACACCAGCCGGGAAAGCGGCTGTCGAACCTTAATCTCCTTCTCCTCGCGGGCCGCGCGCCCGAGCTTGGCCAGCACCCGCACGCGGCTCATGGCCCGCTCGAGCACCTCGTCCGGGCCACCAGTCTTACCCAGCGCCCGACGAAATGGTGCGAGGTGCACCGAAGTACCGGTGAGCTCGCGGTGGATCCAGTCGCTCACGAACGGCGCGAACGGGGCGAGGAGCCGAGTCGTGACGACGAGGACTTCGTGCAGCGTCGCGAAGGCGGCGCGGCTGTCCGCCGTGTCGACGTCGTAGAAGCGCGCGCGGTTGAGGCGCACGTACCAGTTCGACACGTCGTCCACCACGAAGTCCATCAGCGCACGAGCCGCCGCCGTCGCGTCGTAGTGCTCGAGGCGCTCGTCGATCTCGCGCTCCATCGTCGCGAGCCGCGAGAGCATCCAGCGATCCACCACCGGCCGCTCCGCGGGCGCAGGGTCCTCCGGGCTCGGCGACCAGCCGAAGTTCGCGTACTGCGCGAAGATCCCGCTGTAGACGTTCTTGAGCGTGAGGAAGAATCGTCCCGCCATCTCGCGGATCATGCTCTCGTCGAAGCGGCGCGGCACCCACACCTGGCTCGACGCGATGAGAAAGAGCCGCACCGCGTCCGCGCCGTGCCGCGGCAGCACTTCCCACGGGCTCACGACGTTTCCGATGTGCTTCGACATCTTGACGCCCTTCTCGTCGAGTACCATGTCGTTCACGACGACGGCGCGATACGGCGCGGCCTGATCGTCACCGTTGTTCGGCAGCGCATCGCCCAGCCCGGTCGCGATCGCGATCAGCGAGTAGAACCATCCGCGCGTCTGGTCCACGCCCTCCGCGATGAACCCCGCGGGGTAGCGCTTCTCGAGCATCGCCTTGTTCTCGAACGGATAGTGCCACTGCGCGAACGGCATCGAGCCCGAGTCGAACCAGGTATCGATCACCTCGGGAACGCGGCGCATCGTGCCGCCGCACCCGTCGTGCTCGCAGCCAAAGGTGTACGCGTCGATGAAGGGCTTGTGCGGGTCGAAGCCGGCGCCGAGCGGCTTGCCGGTGCGCTTCGCGAGCTCGGCGTAGCTGCCGATCGCGAGCGCATGCGCGCTGTTGTCATCGCACACCCAGATCGGCAGCGGCGTGCCCCAGTAGCGGTCGCGCGAGAGCGCCCAGTC
>DATCPC010000223.1:0-4599 GCA_036564355.1 Gemmatimonadaceae bacterium
AGATCACTTCATCCATCAACACATTTACCGATCTTCGATGCTCGCGGCGCGGCATAACTCCCTATTCACCCGCAAGATACTACCCCTCCGCCCTCCCCCCCTGCAGGGCGCGCTGCAATATCCGCTATTCACTTCCCGACCGATCCGCCGGGCTTCGCACCCCGAGCCGCCCCCGATTCAGCACGTGCGTGTAAATCATCGTCGTCGCGACATCCGTATGTCCGAGTAGCTCCTGGAGCGTGCGGATGTCGTAGCCGTCCTCCAGTAGATGTGTTGCGAACGAATGGCGCAGGGTGTGGCATGACGCCCGTTTCGCGATACCGGCGGACCGTACCGCGCGTTGCATGGCGCGCTGCACCGCCGTCTCATGCAGGTGATGCCGGCGCTCATTCCCGGTGCTGGCGTCTCGATATCTCCGGGAGGCTGGAAACACCCACTGCCAGGCCAACTCCGTCGCCCAGCCGGGTGCCTTTCGATCCAGCGCGCCCGGCAACGCCACGCGCCCCGCGCCGTCGTGCAAATCGCGGACATGTATCGATCGCACGCGCGCAAGTTGCTCCTCCAGCGCCGGGCGCGCCACGTGCGGCAGCATGGTCACACGGTCCTTGCCGCCTTTTCCGCGACGCACTCGAATCTCGCCGCGGACGAAATCGAGATCCTTGATCCGGAGGGTCAGGCACTCGAGCAGTCGTAAACCGGACCCATACAATAGCAATCCAATCAGTCGTGTGGCGCCGTGGAGCTGATTGAGCACGGCTCGCACCTCTCCACGTGTGAGTACTGTCGGAAGCCGCGTGGGAGTGGTCGATCGCAACACGCGCCTCAAGTCGCCAACCGGTGTCGCGAGCACCTCGCGATACAGGAACAGGAGCGCGCTCAATGCCTGCATCTGCGTCGAGCGCGACACGCGTCGCTCGGACGCCAGGTAGGTGACGAACGCGATGATCTCTGGTTCGCCGAGCTCGCGGGGATGTCGCGTGCCGTGATAACGGATATAGCGGAGAATCCAACCCAGGTATGCCTGCTCTGTGCGCGGGCTCAGATGTCGCACGCGCATTCGACCCTTTACCTCGTCGAGCAAGCGCGGGGCCTGTGATGGCATATACGTCAACCGAGTGGGTTATCGCTGCGGGGACTCACAACGTGAGGCCGGGCACGCCAGCGACCGCATCCAACCGTTGCCGCCGGAGCGATCAGCCGCGGATCTCCCCCTCACACGCGACGCGCCGCGGACGGCACGCAGATCGTAGGCCGCTTCACGCTTCGTAATGCGACACTCGCCTCGGGAGCGGTGCTGAACGCCTCAGCGACGTGGTTCCCGAAATTGCGACACGCAATGCAATACGCACACACGGCGCTGCCCTCATTCGCCGCGCGATGGCTGGCGCACGAAGCCCACGGATGGTCTCGCATCCGTGACGCCGCACGCGTGTTCGACGGATTCACGGTGCTTCTCAATCTCGACCAGTCGCCACATCCCGAGAATCGCGTGACGCTGACCGCGCAGCGCGACTCGCTCGGCGTACCTCTGCCCGCGCTGCTCTGGGAGTGGCGCGCCGTCGATCATCGGCGGCTGGCGCGACTGCGCGCCATGGCGAGCATTGAGCTCCACGCCGTGGGCGCCATCACAGTGGATACCGCCGCGCGCCCCGATCCGAACGCGCTGTAATCAGCGACTCTCGATTCCTAATTCGCGAACTGGCACAACACGTCCGGGCTCCACATTGCGAATCTGCCGCTTGGGTTGGTTCGTCCCACCCACACGTGGAGCCCCCACAGCTGGAAGGTCGCATTCTTCATGAACTGCTGGCCGAAGAGCTCGGGCGTCGGCGAATTGGAGTCACTGCACCCGGCAACGAAGGCGCAGAACAAGACAGTCCGTACGATGATGGATCGATGCGAGAGTCGGTGGCTTGGCGTGATTGAGCTCCTGGACCTGCGAGCTCGAGGAAAGTGAAGGTCGAGGCGCGCGAGCGTCTTCGAGCTGGGAGCGGGGGACAAACGTTGACGATGTCTGCTGAGCTCGTGCTCCCGCGCATGATTGTTGTGGGGCTTCATGGGGGCTATAACCCTCAGACGGCAAAGCCGGCCCAATCGGCTCATCGTTTCGCGACGGCACTCGTCCCGGTGGTGCGCCACGTGCGTTGTTGCGTGAATCGACCGTCACCGCGATTCTTAGCGGTCTGCCATCGAGCTCGTCGATTGCTACGATGGTGTCAGCGTTCGGAGCACCAATGGCCGAGATGCGTGAACAGAAGACCCTCGAGCGCATCATCCCCGCAATGTCGCGCGGCGGATCAGTGACCGTCGATCAGATGGTTCCTCTCATCTACGACGAGCTTCGGCGCATCGCCCATCACCGTCTTCGCGCCGAGCAAACTGGTCATACGCTCGACACGACCGGGCTCGTGCACGAGGCCTATCTGCGTCTCGTCGGAGGCGAGCCACTGGCGTTCGAGGGGCGCGCGCATCTGCTCGCGATCGCCGCGCAGGCCATGCGGCACGTGCTCATCGACAGCGCGCTGAGTCGCAAGGCACAAAAGCGAGGCGGCGGCAATGTCCCGCTTTCGCTCGACGCCGCACCGATCATCGCCGAGACTCGTTCCGAGGATTTGCTCGCGCTCGACGAGGCGCTGCGTCGGCTCGCCGCGATCGATGAGCGGCAGGCGCGCGTGGTCGAATGCCGATACTTTGGCGGCATGAACATCGAGGAGACCGCAGCTGCACTCGGCACTTCTCCCGCCACCGTGAAGCGCGACTGGACGCTCGCGCGAGCGTGGCTCAACCGCGAGCTGCAACGCTAGTGGCGCGCCTGCGAGCGGTGCTCCGATCGATCGAGCGGCGGTTGAGGGAGTTTCTGCCCGCGAACCGCGCATCGAACGCCGCGCGCGACTGGCGGCGCACGAGCGATGCGCTGGCATCGCTCCTCGATCTTCCGGCCGCCGAGCAGACAGCGGGACTCGACGCGCTTACCGGGACGGACGCGGCGTTGCGGCACGAAGTGGCAGCGCTCCTCGAGGCGCATCATCAGTCGGGACCATTGGATCACTCCGTGCTGGATGCCGTGTCGATCACGCCGGAGGACGCCGCAAGCGCGTCGCCGTTGGCGTGGGGCCCCGACTCCGTAGGAGGGCACTATCGTCTCATGGGTCCCGTCGGCGACGGCGGCATGGGCGTGGTGGTCAAGGCGTGGGATCAGCGCCTGGAGCGCACCGTCGCGCTGAAGTTTCTCCCGGCCTATCTCCTCGGCGACGGCGAGGCGCGCGAGCGACTCCGAGTCGAAGCCCAGGCCGCGGCCAGCTTGGATCATCCAAACGTCTGCACCATCTACGAAGTAGGTGAGACGTCTGACGAGCGCTTCTTCATCGCCATGCCGTACTATCAGGGCGAGACGATCGCGGCCAGACTCACCCGCGGACCGTTCTCAATCGAAGACGCGGTGTCGCTGGCGCTGCAGACCGCGAGAGGGTTGGCGGCGGCGCACGAGCGCGGAATCATCCACCGCGACATCAAGCCCGCGAATCTCATCGTCACCGCGGACGGCACCCTCAAGATCCTCGACTTCGGCATCGCGAAGTTGGACGGCACGGCGATCACGGCGCCCGGTGTCACGCCGGGAACCGCGGCGTACATGAGCCCGGAGCAGACGTGCGCCGATCCTGTCGACGCACGCACGGACATCTGGTCGCTGGGCGTCGTGATGTACGAGATGCTCACCGGCGTGCGCCCGTTTCGCGGCAGTGACTCGCGCGCAGTGTCCGTGGCCATTTGCATGGCCGATCCCGAATCCATCGCCGCTCGGCGCGGCGATGTCCCGCCGTCGCTCAAAAATCTCGTGGGCGATGCGCTCGCGAAGAATCCCTCCGACAGGCCGGCGTCTGCCGCGAGAGTCGCCGCGGAGCTGGAGGCGATCGGGTCGCTGCTCGGACTCAACATGGCGAGCGCACCGCGACGCCGCGGCGAGCGAGAGCGCGGCGATGCGCAGCCCGCCTTCTGGCTCGATGGCGAGGGGCGAGAGGCGGCGGTGCTCACCGTTCGGATCTCGGGATATGCGACGCTGCTCGAGGCGCACGGACCCGATCACGCCGCCGGCGAGATGCAGCGCACTCGCGCGCTCGTGACCGACATCGCCGCGCGATTCGACGGCATCGTCAATCGATTCGATGACGGCGGCGCCATCGTCCTGTTCGGGGTGCCGCACGCACGCGAGGATGACTGCATTCGCGCAGCGCGCGCGGCCCTTGCGCTCGCGAGTCGCGCGAGCGATGGAACGAGCGATGATCAGGCAGCGGTTGCCTCGCGCCTGCGGATCCACGTTGGCATGGACGCGGGGCGACTCATCGTTCGCCCCACTGACGACACCGCGACTCCGTTTCACGTCGCAGGACCAGCGCTCGACCTGGCTACACGCATTGCCGCTGCGGCCCCACCTGGCCACGTGTGGGTCGGGCCCCGCTGCCGACGCCTGATCGAGCCGCCGCTGCGGCTCACACCGCGCAACCACGTTTCGCTGCCGGACGATGACCGGCTCGTCACGCCGTACGAGATCTCCGGAGAGTCGGAGATGCGGACTCGCATCGAGGCGGCGCTGCAGGAAGG
>DATCPC010000245.1:0-3180 GCA_036564355.1 Gemmatimonadaceae bacterium
CCGACGGAGATCGCGGCGCTCCGCCGCATGTACGATGCGATCCTCCGCGAGCGCTACGACCGCGCGGAGCCGCGCCTCGCCGATCTCGACCAGCTCGAGATCATCGCGGCGAAATTTCCCTCGCGAGCGGCGTTTCTCTCAGAGCTCGCGCTCGAGCCTCCCTCGGCAACGCAGGACCTCGCGAGCGGGAGCAGCACCGACGATGACGCGCTCATCCTCAGCACCGCGCACAGCGCCAAGGGACGCGAGTGGGACGCCGTGTTCGTGATCTGGGCCGTGGATGGCTGGTTCCCGTCGTCGCGCGCGCTGCGCAGCGACGAGGAGATGGAGGAGGAACGCCGCCTCATGTACGTCGCGATGACCCGCGCGCGGCATCACCTCGCCGTGCTGTACCCGCTGAACAGCTACGGCTCGCGATGGGGAAGCGAGTACACCATCGACCAGCTGTCGCGCTTCATCGATGTGGGCGTGCGCGACCGCATGCGACGCATGGCTGCGTACCCAGCGCCCGCTCCGGTGTTGGCGCCCGAACAGCCGCCGGGCACGCCGCTCGATCTGCGCGCGCTACTGCGCGGCCGGTTCGGCGCTCCCTGACGCCACGTACGCGCGCACCGCGGCGTACGGATCGGCGGGGCGCGCGCGCGCCAATTCGATGATGCGCGCGATCGCGACCGTCAGCCGCTTCCCTGCCCGCTCGTAGATCGCGTCGAAGTCGTCGAGCCCGGTGCGATACATCCGGCGTGACATCAGCGACGCATTGTCCAGATGCAAATGCACCGGCTTCGTCGAGTCGTATCCAGGCAGCGTAGGCTCGATCTCCCGTGCGAAGCGCGCACGCGCGCCTGCGAAGACGACCTCCCTCGCCGCGAGCCGCTCCGCCTTGCTGGCCGGATGCGCCTTGAAGGCCGAGTCCACGCTGTTGTACACGGCGCTCCAGAAACGTCCCAGCCTCTTTTGCCGAGCCCAGTCCTGCTGCGCGAGAGCCACTGCCGCGCTGTCCCCGCGCGCGGAATAAAACCACTCCGCGCCGTGCGCGCCCGCAAAGTTCGCGAACGACTCGTTGAACACCGCTTGCCCCGACGCGTAAAAGGTGTTGTGCGTCAGCTCGTGGATCACGGTGTTGACGAGCGACACGCTGTCCTCATCGAGCGTGGTGGAGAGCACCGGATCGTTGAGATAGCCGAGCGTGCTGAATGCGGAGGCCGGCCGCAGATAGACATCGAATCCATCGCGCGAGAGCTCCGCCGCGGCTCGCTTCGCCTCGCCCACGTCGAAGTATCCCTTGTACGGCACGCCGCCGACGATCGGGAACCACCATGTCTTGTAGGCCAGCCTGTCCTGATACGCGGCCGAGAGCACGACGATGAGGGTGTCGCGATCGATGTGGCTGTACGTCGTGAAGCTTTGCTTCGCCGACAGCTTCACCGAATCGGCGGCGAACGCGCGCGCGGCGAGCACCAGCTCGAGCTTGCTGCGAGTGACAGAGGGTGTCGACGGGTCGCGCACGAGCTCCGCGATGGGACGGGCGCGCCACAAAATTCGCGCCTCTGCCCACCCCGCGCGCACGAGGTAGCGGCCCGTGGGCACGAGCACGAAAAAGGCGAGGACGGCGAGGGGTGCCGCCCCCGCCGTCCTCCGAGCAATACGCCCGATTTTCATTTCGCCATGGTCGCGGCTACGGTACGGACAGCGGGCAGGCGCCGGCGCTCGGGCAGTGGAACACACTCACCTGCGCACCGAGCGAGGTGGAAAATGAGTTGCCACTGGTCGGCTTGAACGCGAGCACCACGTTGTTGCCGCTGGACGGCGCGCTGAGAACGAAGAAGTCCATCGTGCCGGGGTACATCGACTCCTGGAGCGCCGATCCGACGCTCAACGACAGCGACGCGACCGGAAACGCGAGCGGGAACTGCGACGGATTGCGCTCGGCCTGCTTCGCGTAGAGCGCACGCAGATTTCGCGACGTGAAGCGGAACTCCGACGGAATCGAGGTACGCGCCACGCCCGGAAGGCTGTCGGTGTACAGTGCCAGCGCAAACTCGCCGAACAAGGTCGGGAACGACACGCCGGATGCTGCCGCCACGTTCGGTACGCCGGTGTTCGACGTCTGATCGAGCCTTCCATACACGAGGCTGTCCTGCTGATCGCCGAGCCAGCGGAGAAACAGCCAGACGCCACCGCGTTGCACGAGCGTGCCATCTCCGTTGCCCCAGTTGCTGACCGACGCCTTGTCGTTGGTATCGGTGCTCGAGGGGTCCAGCAGAAAGTGATACGAGTTGTACAGGTCCCCCTTGATGAAACCCTGCGACGAATCGGGGAACGCCTGATCGGGATCCGTGCGTCCCGTTGGCGGAGGAAAGCGATTCTCGTAATAGCGCGAGCCCAGCTCTTCGGCGATGTGGCTCAGCCCTTCGTTGAGCCAGGGATCTTCCTCGTTCCCATTGCGCAGCAGCGCGTGCTGGCCGAAGGAGATCATGTGCTGAAATTCGTGAATGAACGTTGCAGGCGTCAGCTCCGCGACGACCGCGATGGTGTGCGCACAGCTGAACGTCGCGAGGGGATCCGGCACGAGCGCGTAGAAAAGCTCCGCGGAATTCGAGGAGGCGGGGAAGCTGGCGGGGAGCAAATCGGTCGCGTCGAAGAAGCCGGCGATATAGCCCTGGGTGGTACAGACGCTCGCGTTGGTCAACTTGTTGATGAGCGGCGACATCAGGACGATGACGCGGCCGTTTCCGTCAATATCGGTGGGCGCCCCGAACGTCGCCACATCGATCGTGTAGAGGTCGAGATCGAAGGTATTGCCGAAGGCGGCGATCTGTGTGTCCGTGAATCCGTTGGGTGGTGGGGGCGCGTTCTTCGACTGATAGATGAGCAGATGCGTTCCCGCGTACTTGAGAATCGCGGTGTCCGTTGCCGTGCCGTTGCCGGTGAGTGAGTTGCGCACCTTGAAGGTTCGCGTGCTGCCGACCGCGGGCGGCGTCACGGATTCAAGCACGCGATTCGCCAGCGGCCCGTTTGCGGAGCCACTGGCGCGCGCCGCGGAAACCAACGAGTGCTCGCGTCGCCGTAGCATTCCTTCGAAGCGGCGCTGCATCTGCCCGAGGTCGGGGGTGGCGCCCGCCATCGGCGGCAACACACGCTTCGACGCGACGACGAGATTCGCCGTTGCATTCGCCGCGG
>DATCPC010000246.1:0-13748 GCA_036564355.1 Gemmatimonadaceae bacterium
TTCACGCTCTACACATCGGGCACGACGGGGAAGCCGAAGGGGATCGTCCACACCACCGGCGGCTATCTCACGCAGTGCGCCGTCACCATGCGGATGATCTTCGACCTGAAGGAGAGCGACGTCTACTGGTGCACCGCCGACGTCGGTTGGGTGACCGGACATTCGTACATCGTGTACGGTCCGCTCGCGAATGGCGCGACGTGCATGATGTACGAGGGCGCGCCCGACTGGCCGGCGAAGGACCGCTTCTGGGCACTGTGCGAGAAGTACGGGGTCACGATCTTCTATACCGCGCCTACAGCGATTCGCGCCTTCATGAAGTGGGGCGCGCAGCACCCCGTGAAGCACGATCTGTCGAAGCTGCGGCTGCTCGGATCGGTGGGCGAGCCGATCAATCCCGAGGCGTGGATGTGGTATCGCGAGCACATCGGACGGAATCGATGCCCAATCGTCGACACGTGGTGGCAGACGGAGACGGGTGCGATCATGATCTCGCCGCTCCCCGGCATCACGGAGACCACGCCGGGAAGCGCGACCGTCGCGTTCCCAGGCATCTTCGCCGAGCTGCTCGACGACGGAGCAAAGCCGATCGGAGTTGGCGGCGGCCTGCTCGCGATCACGAAGCCGTGGCCAGGAATGCTGCGCACGATCTGGGGCGACGACGAGCGCTACGTGAACACCTATTTCTCGAAGTGGCCCGGCCGCCCCGATCTCTACTTTCCCGGCGACGGCGCCAAGCGCGACGCCGACGGCAACTTCTGGATCCTCGGCCGCGTCGACGATGTGCTCAATGTCGCCGGCCATCGCATCGGGACCATGGAAGTGGAATCGGCGCTCGTCGATCATCCGGCGGTCGCCGAAGCGGCCGTGGTCGGAAAGGCGCACGACCTGAAGGGACAGGCGATCGCGGCCTTCGTGACGCTGCGCGAAGGCACGAAGCCTACCCCCGAGCTGAACGCGGAGCTGCGCGAGCACGTGGCGACGAAGATTGGCGCGATCGCGAAGCCGGACGACATCATCTTCAGCGCGGATCTCCCGAAGACGAGATCCGGAAAGATCATGCGGCGCCTGCTGCGCGACATCGCGGAAGGGCGCGCGCTCGGCGACACGACGACGCTGGCGGATCCGGCCGTGGTGGCGGCGCTGAAGGTTCAGTACGAGTCGCTGGAGGGTTAGGCGCCGATCTTCTTCCAGTAGATCCTGGTCGCGGTGAGTCCGCCGTGCGGCTTGAGCGCATAGTCGGGGATCTCTCCGGCCAGCGTGAACCCGAGTCGTTCGTAGAGCCGCGACGCGCCCTCGTCGGCGGCAGTGTCGAGCACCAGAAGTGTGCGACCGTGCTGCCGGGCGAGATCTTCGGCGGTTCGCATCAGGGTGGAGGCGACGCCGCGGCCCCGGTGGCTGGGGCGCGTCATCATCTTCGCGATCTCGGCGCGGTGCGGCTGGTTGGGCGGAGAATCGAGCAGCAGCGTCACCGTCCCGATGAGGAGCTCCCCGTCCCACGCGCCGAGTACGAGCCGCTGCTTCCTGTCGGCCGCCGCGAGCGCGCCATCCCAGAACGCTTTCGCCCGTTCCGGCTCCACCGGGTGCATGAAGCCAACCGATCCTCCGTTCGCCACGACCTCCGTCAACATCGTGCAGAGCGCCTCGCTGATGTTCGACGAGGCGCTCAGAAGTTTGATCTCCATGTCCGACACGTTACCGAAGAATCAGGCGCGGCGAATGGTGCGGACGCGCGCGTCGGATGCGTCGTCGAGGCGAAGCGACGGACGTCCCGTTTCCTCGGGGCGAGCGCTCTCCGTGTTGCGACGATGATACGGAACGAGATCCTCGCCGAGTACGACGAGGGTGCGCGTTACCACCGTGCTGGCGAGCGGCTCGGGAATTCCCATCACGCGCACGTACGTCTCGATCGCGCGATCGAAGGGAAGATCCTCGGCCAGGTTGTCTACGAACATCAGCGCGTTCTCGACATGCGACTGCACGATCGACTCTTCCGCGCGAGCCTGCGCGAGACGCAAGCGTTTGTCGGCCGACGGATTGAGCTTTCTCGAAAATATTCGCTCAGGAAACAGCTGTGCCAACATGCCGAGCTCCGATGTAAAAGTTCGTGCGTGCAGCGACCTGCGACTGCCGTACTCAGGAAGCATGGCGCGTACCATCGCCGACTTTCCTTCTAATCAAACGATTGAAGCGCTCCAACCGGCACCAATTGTATCATTCAACGCAGGTACCGTCCATACGAAGGGCCGAGCAGCAAAGTGTCAGCTGGCATACAAACGCCGCGATGCAACTATTTGTTCGATACTTCGGTCAATCCGAACAACTCTACTGATACAGGGTGCTGTGAAAGCGCTACGCTTTGATCGATTCGGCAGCCTCGACGCGCTGCAGTTGGTGGAGATGGACACGCCGGTTCCCGCCGAAAGTGAAGCACTGGTGCGGGTCGTCGCCGCCGGAGTGAATCCGAGCGACGTGAAGAACGTGCTCGGACTATTCCACGAGACGACGCTCCCGCGAACGCCGGGTCGAGACTTTGCGGGCGTCGTGGAGAAGGGCCCCAAAGAGTGGATTGGACGCGAGGTGTGGGGAACGGGTTCGGAGCTCGGCTTCTCTCACGACGGCACGCACGCCGAGTATCTCGTGATTCCGACGATCGCACTGGCGCTGAAGCCCGTCTCGCTGTCGTTCGCGCTCGCGGCGAGCTGCGGTGTGCCGTACACGACGGCCTGGAACGCGCTCCGTCGCGGCGGGCTCGTAGTGGAGGATCGCAGGCTCGTCGTGATCGGCGTGGGCGCGGTCGGCAGCGCGGCGATCGCACTCGCGCGCGTGCTCGGCACCACGCAAATCGTCGCCGCAGTTCGCGAGGCGGACGTGACGGATTCGCTTCGCGCCTCCGGCATTCCAATCGTTCTGCTGAGCGACGCGAAGTCGTTTGCGACGGACATCAACAACCACTTCGTGCGCGGCGCCGATCTCGTGTTGGACACGACGGGCCAGTGGGTGGACGCCGCAGTCGGCGCGATCGCGGAGTTCGGACGAATCGCGACGATCGCCGCGCCGAAGGGCGGACACGTGAATCTTCCGCTGCTCGACCTTTATCGCACTGGCGGAGTGCTCGTGGGCGTCAACTCGCTGCTCTATGACGTGGAGGCGTGCGCTGAGATGCTCGAGCCAATCGCCGAGGCGTTCGACAAGGGCGTCATCCCGCCGCCGAATGCCGTGAAGGAGGTGTCGCTCGAGGAAGGGCCGGCCGTCTATCGCGCGATCGACGCTGGGAGCACGGACAAGGTCGTGCTCGTGATGGGGTGACGGTACCGGTTATGACGCGGTAGCGGAGCGGCTCACCGAGCGCAGGTCGGCCACGCTCACGGCGAGAATCACCACCCAGAGCAGCGCCGACGTTACGCACCAGATGCAGATCGCGTGGATGACGAACAGCTCGAGGTACGTGAGCCACGCGGAGAAGAGCACGCTCCACGCTGCGAGCGCCACGAGCATGCGCGCGATGGGCACACTCGCCTCACGCGCCTCGCTGCTCCCCGCGATCGCGAGCACGAGCAGCGCCGCGTATGCCGCAAGCCCCCACGCCGCGATCGGAATGCCCATGAGCATCGACCACTTGCTCGTGTTCACCGTTTCGCAGGAGCCGATGGAGCAGCTCAGCACACCGATCACGCCAACCTTGTAGAGCGTGAGGTAGAGCGCGATGCCGATTCCGACGACGGCGAGCAGAACGAGCGTCTGCCGCCGGCTCACTTCGTCTTGCTCTTCACTGCGGTGGTGTCGGCCTTCGCGGCTACGGGCACTTCCTTCGTGGCGCTGTCGACGTACGCCTTGAACACATCGTAGCTCATTCCGCCCGGAATCACGCGGGTGCCGATGACGAATGTGGGCGTCGACTGCACATTTCGGCGCGCGCCCTCCGCCTGGTTCGCCAGGATGCGCGGCTGGTGCGTCTGCGCGTCGAAGCACTTCTCCCAGCTGTCGCTGTTGATGCCCAGCGTCTTCACATATCCGAGGAAGATCTTTTTCGGATTGTCGGTCGCCTCGCCGTTCCATTCAGGCTGGTTGCGGAATAGTTCGTCGTGCATCTCCCAGAACTTCCCCTGGTCCGCGGCGCAGGCAGCGGCGTTTGAGGCCGCGATCGTGTTCTTGTGCATCGGCAGCGGAAAATCGAAGAAGCGATAGCTCGCGAGGCCCGTGTTGATGATCCGCGCTCGCACGTCCGGCTCGGTGATGACGGAGAAGTTCCCGCACGCCGGACACTCGAAGTCGGCGAACTCCAGGATCTGCACCGGAGCATTCGCGTTGCCGAGCAGGTAACCCTCTGCCTGCGCGGGCGTGATCGGCGCGGTCGTGACATTCGCGCGCACACGAGGGGCGCGGGCGGCTCGAACGATCAGCAGCCCGCCCGCCACCACCACGAGCGCGAGCACCATGTAGAAGCGCTGCGCGGAGTTGCCGCGCCGTTTGCTCACCACGCCGGGTCGTCGTCCTCGTCCGCCGTCCACTCCTTTGTCTGCCATTGGCTCTCGCTTCTCTTTTGGGCGTCGTCCACGATTCGGCGATTTTCGGCGATATCGGGCGTGTCGTATGTAGCGCGCACTTCGTAATGAAAGAGCTCGCTTCGAATGTCTCCAATGCGCTTGGTCAGCTCACCGGCATAGCGCAGCAGCTCGCCCCGCCCATCGAGCTCGCCGATGCGCGCGGCCAACTCGCGCAACAGTGCCTCGAGCATGCGCGCTCGTTTGTCGTCGTACGTTTCCTCGGATTCCGACATGCTGCTGCCTCGTGTGGTGCACGGCCCGCACTTACGGCCGCTCCGCGCGTCTCTCTCGAATTCCCGAAAGCTACCGGGAGTCCGATGTTGCGCAAGCAACTCGCGGATGCTGTAGTTTTCTCGTTCCCCGACCCTTTCGGAGCTCCACATCCAAGCCGATATCCTCCGAATTCCGGCCGGCGGCGGTGCCCTGCACGTCGAGCGCTTCGGACACGGCGGGCAGCCCGTGCTGCTCATCCACGGCTTCCCGACGTCGAGCTTTCTCTGGCGCTCCATTGCGCCGCGCCTCGCCGAGTCGGGGCACACCGCGCTCGCGATCGATCTGCTGGGCTACGGCGAGTCCGATCGTCCGCTCGAGGGCGACTACTCGATCGCCGCGCAGGCCGAGCACATCGATCGCGTGATGACGGCGTTGCGCATCCCGCGAGCGACGGTGGTCGGCATCGACGCGGGCGGCGGCGTCGCGCAGCGGCTCGCGGTCACGCGGGCGACGCGAGTGGGCGCGCTGATGCTGATCAACAGCGTGGGCTTCGATGAGTGCCCGGCGCGCGATGTGAAGCTCGTGCAGCGGGAGACGGCGCGCTTCGCCTTCCGGCTGACGCAAGGGATGCTCGGAGCGGCGCCGTTGCTTCGGCGCCTGCTCGAGGGGAGCGTCGCCGACCGGGAGCGCATGCCGGCGCGACTCGTCGCGCGCTACCTGGCGCCGTACGTGGGCTCAGAGGGGGTTTCCCACCTCCTGGCCGTCGCGCGAGCCCTGCGGGCCGAGGACGTGTCCGATCTGGCGCTCAAGACGATCGGCGTTCCGACGACGATAGTATGGGGAGAGGCCGATCAGTGGCTCGATAGCGGCATGGGGGAGCGTCTTCAGGGCGCGATCCCGGGAAGCGTGCTCGTCAAGTTGCCTGGTGTCGGCCGGCTCGTCCCGGAGGAGTCACCCGAAACGCTCACACAATTGATTGACGAGCTCGTTCGACGGTCGGTTTGAACTTGGCACCCAACGCTACGGGCCTTCTACTCTCGCAAATCACTCGTTTTGCTGGATTGACCGAGCGAAAACGCTTATATTTGCAGGACTTCCACACCAAACAGGATGCATGGCCAACAACATTAGAACCCGACGCAAAGAAGTGAGCGTTCCTACGCCGTTCGAGCAAGCACGAGATGAGATGTTTCAGCAGGTGATCCGTTGCGGAGTGCCTCAGGCGACTCCAGAGCACCAGGATGAGTGGTTTACCGAAACGATGGCGTACCTTGGGGATCGCTATCACGAGCTGACGAAGGAGGAGCTGTCCGAGCTCCGCACGCTGGGCCTTCGTTTCTCGCAGCCGCCGAAGTCGCGAATCGAGAGCGAGCCCGTCGACGCCGCGACCGCAGCCTGATCTCCGAACTGCCTGTAGCTTGATGCACCGCCCCTGCGCTTTGGCGTAGGGGCTTCGTTCATCCCTGGGCTGCGGTGCCGCCTGGCGTAGAGGGCATAGGGCTATCGAGCGCGACGAAGTCCCGCGCCGATTCTGACGCCTCCGCCAAAGCCCGCCTCGATGAATGGGATCGCATGTTTCCATCTCGGTGCGTTGACTCCGACGACCACGATCGCGACGGCACGCCACTCCGGGCCGCGGTCGTAGCGCGCGCCGATGCCGCCGCCGGCGTAGGGAGACCAGCGCATGACGTGGCTTGGGTCGATCAGGAAGTGCACGATCGCGTCGGCACGCGCACTGACGTTCGAGCCGGCGTCGCTCGAGAACGATGGCCCTATCCCGGCCGCAAGCTCCAGGTGCATCTCCGGCGAGATCGCGACGTCCGCGCCGAGTGCGCCCTGGAGGGCTCCACGGGTCGCGATGATGGCGTCGAGGCGTGCCTCGGGCGCTACGCGCGGTGCCTGCGCGCAGGCCTGTGATGCGGTGACGACGAGCAGGGCCGCGACAGCCATCGTGCGTTTACCGTGTGTCACGCCCTGGAACGTTGCCGGCGGAGGAACAGTGTGTAGTCGACGATCGCCCACACGGAGGCGGCGCCAACCGCCCAGATGAGCGGCCGAAGAATCGCAGCATGCAGCACGAGCGCGAGCACGGTGGCGAGCTGCAGCACCGTTACCACCTTCCCCGACATCCGCGCCTTGAAGTTCTTGGGGTCGAGCCCCGAGAGCATGTACGCGACGATGAATCCGACCGCGGTGGCGAAGTCGCGCAGAAGAATGACGAAATACTCGAGCGTCGAGAGCTCCCCCGCGATCAAGAAGGCGGAGATCGCAACGAGTACGAAGGTCTTGTCGGCAATGGGGTCGAGGAGGGCTCCGAGACGGGTGGCCTGTTGCCGACGGGCGAGCCAACCGTCGAGTACATCGGTGAGGGATGCGGCGCCAATCAGCGCCACTCGCACTGCCGTGGCCTCCGTTGCGAGAAATGCGGCGGCGAGCGGGAATCGCGAGGCCGACAGCAAATTCGGTAGGGTGAGCATCGGTAGACGGCGCACGCCCCAAGTTAAGTAGGCGCCGTGAGCGCTTGCCAGCGTTTCGCGACGCACGTAGATGGAAATTGCGCACCTCCCGACGCAGAACCGTATCCCAAGCCACCGTCAATGACCGCCACACTCGATCTCCTCCGTTCGATTCCGGCGTGCACCGCGCCGAAGTCGCTCCTCGCACTATCGATGTTCTGGAAGTGAGCGCGGCAGCGAAGGCCAGCGGATCGGCGTTCACCCACATCATCGCCGACCTCACCGGAGTCGCGGCGCCCGCGCTGCGTGATGCGACCGCGTTGACCGGTCTTCTCATCGCGGCCGCCGGCGCCGCTGGCTTCTCGGCCATCGGCGCGCCGGTCGTCCGTCAGCTTCCCGATGGCGCAGTCGCGGCAGTGCTCTTTCTCGACGCGTGCCACATCACGCTGCGTACGCTCCCCGAGTGCGGAACGCTTCTGCTCGACATTCTTGCACCCGCAACGCGCGACGCGCAGAAGGCACTCGACGTCTTCACTCGCCGTCTCGCGCCGAAGGAGATGCGCAGCGAGGTTCGCGGCCGCGGATGAGCACCCTCCTCGCGCCGGCGCAGCTCGCCACGGCGCATCTCGTGCTCACCGCGCTCGTGCTCATCTGGAATCTCACGATCGCCGGCCGAGCGGCGCGCCTGCAATCCACGCAGCGCACGATGGCGTTTCTCTGCGCGCTCTGCGGACTGCTGCTGCTGCCCGCACTGACAGTCTTGCTCGTCTCGACCTCCGTGCTCACCGGGCGCGCGCTCTACACGCTGGCGTGGGTGTGGCCCGCGACGACGGTCGTGATCGCGATTCAGGCAGCGTACGCTCTCTCGCAGCGCTCGGTTGCGCCGCCCATCGGCGCCCCGATCGTCGCCTACGACGTGGTGCTCGCGGTCGTGGCCATCGCGCGCTATGCGATTTACCGTGGCTACGACGTGCCGTCGCCGATCATCGTGCTGTCGGCAGCCGACGCGAGCTCGCTCGCCTACAGCGCGACTCCGCTCGCGCTTTTTCTCCCGTACTTTCTGCACATCCCGATCGTCGCGCCACCGACGCCCGGCCGCCGCGGCGCCGGCACCGTGCTCCGCACCGCGGTCGCGGTGCTCGCGGCGATCTGGGTCACGATCATCATACTCGACGTGCCCGGAGCGACGAGCGCGGTGCGCAGCTATGCCGGCTACGCGAGCGAGCGCCTCACCGAGCGTGCGGACAGCGACTTCGCGATCGGCCTCAAGATCTTTCCGACACTCGAGAGCGGGCCGCCGCCGCTCGCGCTCGAGGGTGATCTCGACCTCGCCGACACCGTCGGCGCGCAGGCGCTGTCCGTCTACATCGCGCCCTCGGGCACGACGAACGCGGCCCTCGATTCACTCGCGCGCTCGCTCGCCGACCAACGCGGGGATCGCCAGCTCTTCGTCGCGCTCGATCTCTCGAACGAGCACGAGCCGGCGGCCGCGCAACAGACCGCGTACTTCGAGGAGCGGGCAGCGGACCTCGCGCGCATCGTGCGAGCCCTGCACCCCGACTTCATCATCCCCGCCATCGATCCCAACGGCGCCACCTCGCGCGCGCTGGGCCGCATCCCGATCGCGATCTGGATCTCATATTTCCGCCACGCCGCGCTCATCGCGCACCAGGCGACGCCGGCGGTGCGCGTGCTCGCGCACGTTGGCGGATTCGGCGCACGGGACAGCGCCCTCTACGCCTGGGCCGCCGCGCCAGCCTCGCCCGTCGACGCGATTGGCTTCACACTCTTCCCGTGGCTCGGCGGCGCGGCAACGCTCGACCAGCGCATGCGCACGGCCGACAGTTGGCTCAACAGCTATCCCGAGCCGAAGGAGCACTGGGTGCTCGAGGCGGGCGGGCTGCCGATGGTGCACGGCGAGGAGAGCCAGGCGAGCGCGATCTGGGGCGCGCTCGCGTGGGCAACGAGCCGCCGTGCGGTGAAGGGAGTGATCGTGCTCGAGGCGGGCGACTACGGCACGCCGATCGGGCTTCGTGCGCCCGGCGGGCGAGTGCGCCCCGCGGCGGCAACGGTGGCGCGGGCAATCCGCGCGCTCTCGGAGAACGGGGCGCCGTAGCAGAGGCGGATCGACCGCCTACACGCTCCGCGCGCGCCCTCGAATCACCGACTGCACCAGCGCAATCTCGGCGAAATAGCGATTCGCAACCTCCTGCATATCGCTCGCAGTCACGCGGCGGATGCGCGCGTCGTGCTCGTCGATCTCGCTCAGTCCGCGCCCGAACAGCCAGGCGTCGATCAGCTCCCCGAGCAGCGAGCCGCCGCTCTGCGACCGGATGGCATGCGTGCCGATCGCGTACTCCTTCGCCTGCTCGAGCTCCGCACTCGTCACCGGCGCCTCGCGCAGCTTCGTAAACTCGGCGAGCAAACCCGCGCGCGCGATCTCCTCCTTCTCCGGACCCGTCGCGATGTACGAGATGAACATCCCCGCGTTCCGCCATTCGGCGGTGAAGGCGCTCACCGTGTACGCAAGCGATTGACGGTCGCGCAGTTGATCGAAGAAGCGGCCCCCAAGCCCGCTCGCCACGCCGGCGAGCAGCTCCGCGGCGATGCGCGCATCGTCGCCGCGGGCCGGCGACGGGAACGCAAGCGCGAGCGCGCTCTGCGCCTTGTCGCGCGACTCGACGGTGATCGCGGGCGCTGCCGGCCACTGGGGGCTTGCGAGCGGCGCGCTCTCGCGCCACTGCATCTCGCCGAATCGGGCGGCAGCGAGCCCGGCGATCTCGTCGGGCTCGACATCGCCGACGATCGCGATCACGCTCGAGCCCTCGAGCACGCGCGCGCGATGCCATTCGCGCACCTCGCCCGCGCCGATCGACGCGAGCGTTTCCTCCGTTCCCGACGCCGGCACGCCGTACGGATGTTCCGGAAAAGCCGCCGCCTTGAGCAGCCGGAGCGGATAACGGTACATGTCGTCGCGCAGCATCTCGAGATCGGCGATCGCGAGCGCGCGCTCCGTCTCGAGCGCCCCCGGCTCGAACGTCGCCTGCTGCACGACATCGGAGAGCAGCTCGAGCGCCGCATCGCCGTGCCGCGTGGGCACCGAGATCGCCCAGCTGAAGCTCTCCGCGCTCGTGCCGCCACTCACCGATCCGCCGAGCAACTCGCCATCCTCGGCGATCTGCGCCGCGGACCGCGTGCGCGTTCCCTTCACGGACGTGCGCGTGAGCAGAGACGTCAGTCCCGCGCGCGACGCCGACTCCTCCGTTGCGCCGCCGGCGACATGCACGCCCAGCTGCACGAGCGGCGCGCCCGGGCGCCGCATGACGAGGATGGGAACGTTCGACGCCGTGCGATAGACGCGCACACGCCCCTCCTCGCGCTCGAGCCGCGCCCGGCCAACCCCCGCGGGAGCGACTGGCGTTGGCGCGGGCACTGGAGCGAGCGGCGTCGCACCCGCGTCACTTAAAAGCGCGCGCATCGCCGGCGCATCACTCGCGATCGCCGCCGCACCGCCCGGCCGGTACACGATCACGCCCGCGGATTCTTCCGTGAGGCGACGACGCACGGCGTCGCTCACCTCGTCCGCCGTCGCGGTCATCAGGCGAGCGAGCTCGCGCTCGCCCATTTGCCAATCGCCGAGCGCCTCCCACTCGGCGAGGAAGTTCGCCTGTCCCTCCATCGTCTCGAAACGGCGGATGAAGCGCGCCTCCAGCAGCTGCCGCGCCCGATTGAGCTCGTCGCGGGTGAAGCCATGCGCGCGTACGTCCGCAAGCTGCGCCCACACGTTGCGCGCGGCGTTCACGGTATGCTCCGGCGGCCCTTCCGCGTGGATCACGAAGACCCCAAGCTCGGTTGGCGTGTAGTCGTACGCCGAAACCGATGTCGCCAACTTTCGCTCGCGCACCGCGCGATAGAGCCGCGACCCGCGGCCGCTGCCGAGCATCGTTCCCGCGAGCTCGAGCAGCGGCGTATCCGGATGCAGTGTGCCCGGCGTGCGCCAGCCGAAGGAGAGCTGCGTCTGCGTGATGTCGCCCTCGAGCTCGCGATAGCGAAACTCCGTGTGCGAAGGCTCGCGCGGTCCGGTGTTCGGCAGCACAGGTACATCGGCGAGTGGTCCGTACAGTCTCTCGACCTCGCGCTGCGCGTCGTCCAGGTCGATCGCGCCGACGATGCTCAGTATCGTCGATCGCGGCCGATAGAAATTCCGGTAGAAGCGCACGAGATCATCGCGAGTCAGCTCTCGCAGCCCGGGCTCGCGACCGATGCGCCAGCGCCGCACGCGATGCACGTCGTGCAGCAGCTCGAACAGCGTCTCGCTGGCGACGGCCTGCGGGTTGTCCGCCTTCCGCTTCGCCTCCTGGATGATCACCTCGAGCTCCTTCGCGAGCTCCGCCGCTTCGATCACCGAATCCGCGTACGCATCGCGCTGGATGTCGAGCCCGCGCGCGAAACTCGCTGCGGGAAGAACCGTGTAGTAGCTCGTGTGATCGTAGATGGTGCCGGCGTTCAGATATCCGCCCGCCGCCTTCGTCTCCTTCGAGATGGCGCCGACGGGGCGCGCCGTCGTTCCCTTGAAGAACATGTGCTCGAGCACGTGCGCGATGCCGACG
Organism: Gemmatimonadaceae bacterium; assembly: GCA_036564355.1. GTDB lineage: Bacteria > Gemmatimonadota > Gemmatimonadetes > Gemmatimonadales > Gemmatimonadaceae > FEN-1250. The sequence continues at coordinate 11,827 of DATCPC010000246.1, forward strand.
ACGTCGTCGCTCTCATCGAAGTAGCCGGCCTTCACGTGGGTGACGATCGCAACCACCGGCGCGGTGTCGTCGCGCCGCAGGAGCACGGTGAGTCCGTTGGCGAGTACGACGCGCCGCACCGATGCGGGATCGAGCAGGGCTCCGGATGCACGCGCGGCGCCCACTGCTGGCGGCGCCGCGCGAGTACCAGTTGCGTTCAACGCACGATTCGAAGCAGCCCCGCGTTCGCGCTGCCCCGAATGAAGCTTTCGGCGTCGCTCGTCGGAATCTTCACGCCCGTGAGCGAGTATCCGCGACGGGCCTCGTTCGACATGTACTCCTGCAGCGAGCGACCGGCAAGATGGCGGCTCGCGTCGCGCATCTCGCGCACGATGTGCTCCCAGCTTCCGATGTACTCGGCGCCGTCCGTCATGCGAATGCTGTGCTCTACCGCGTCTTCCTTCCTGCGCTGGACGAGATCGGAGAGCAGCGCGCCGAATAGCTCGAGCTGTCCCTTGTCGCGCGCCTCCTCCTGCTCGAGCACGCGCTGTTCGACGTCCGCCAACATCTCATCGATGTCGTCGGGCTCGCCCGAAAGCTCGCCGAGCCGGGTCTCCCATGGACGCAGCTCGCCATCGCCGTCCTTCAGCTTGTAGATCGATTTCTTGAGCTCGATGAAGCGCCAGATTCCGAGCTCGTCCCAGTGATCGTCCGGCGTCGTCTGGTCGAGCTGGGTGAGCGCCGGCTCGTACTCGCCGCGATCGTACAGGATGTTGGCGAGATAGATGCGCGCCTCCGTGTGCTCCTCGTCGAGCTGGAGCGCCCGGCGCAGGTGCATCAGGGCCGCATCGTCGTTCCCGAGGCGGTGATTCACGTAGCCCAGGCACGCCGACGCTTCGGGAAGATCCTTCGACTCGCGCGCGGCGACCTCGAAGAACTCGCGCGCCTCATCCATCATCTCCTCGCGAAAGAGCGCGCGTCCGACCTGCAGGACGAGATCGAGGTCATCGTCGTAGCCGAGGTCGAGAATCTTCCGGAAGGTCTTCATCGCCTCGTCGCGCAGGCCGAACTTGAGCAGCGTCTCGCCGAGTCCCGCGAGCGCCTCCTCGTGCAGCGCGTCGAGCACGAGCGCGAGATCGAAGCTCCTTCGCGCCCACGCGTATTCTTCGCGCGCAAGTCGCGCGAATCCGGCTCCGATGTGCAACTCGACGGACTCGGGGTAGAGGTTCAAACCCTCCCGCAGAACGTCCAGCGCCTCATCGTACTGCCCCTCGTTGTAGAGCTCGTGCGCCCGCTCGTCGTACTCCTCGGAACTCAAGAAGGGCGTTGCCATGGGGCGAGCATCCTCCGACGTCGAAAGGTCTTGCCTATTTTAGTAGCTCGTTACTGCAGATATCAATGGCATAACTACGAGGTCACTTCGTCCGCGCAAGAGCCACTGCAATTGAGGACGCGAGCGCCGCGTTCTGTTCCAGCAGAGCCAGATTCACCTCGCGCGCTCGTCCCGATGTCGCCTTGTCGACATGTGCGAGCAGAAATGGTGTGACCGCCGATCCCTGAATACCCGCGCGAGTGCTCTCGCGCACCCCCTCAACAACAGCACGCTCGACGACCGATGCTGGCAACGCGAACGGCGCCGGCGGCGGCTGCACCACGAGCAGTGCGGAGCTTCGGCCGAGCGCGCGCTGCGCCCTGTAAACAGCGACAATCTCGGACACGTCTTCCGCCCGCGGAACCGCGATCCCGCTCTCGGGGCCATAGAATGCAGGAAGCTCGCCCGTGCGATAGCCAATCACCGATACGCCCAGCGTGTCGAGGCGCTCGGCGGTGGCGCGCAGATCGAGGATCGCCTTCGCTCCGGAGCACACGACGATGATGGGCGTTCGCGCGAGCTCGGCGAGGTCTGCCGATTCGTCGTACGGCGGCGCGCGGTGTACACCTCC
>DATCPC010000252.1:0-5976 GCA_036564355.1 Gemmatimonadaceae bacterium
ATCACGCGCGTGCCCAGCAGCACGCCGAGCTTGGGCGTCCAGTTGTACTCGATCGCGGGCGCGAAGCCGAAGGCGTCGCTCGAGCCAGAGTTGAAGACGATGCTCGGCGGATCTTGAACACTCTGCGGATCGAGGATGTCATAGCCAGCGACACGGGTGTTGGCGCCATGTCGGAAGGTGAGATCGAGCCCGAGCACCCAGCGTTGCGTCACGCTGTATTCGCCCGCCAGATCGATGAAGAGCGAGCTCCCGGGATCGGCGCGCCCGCGGAAGCCGAACGCCGTTCCGTAGACGCTCACGTCCTCGACGCGTACGCTGTTGGAGAACGTGCCCGATACATCGAGTCGCGTGCGCAGTATGCGGCCGTTCGGCATCCAGAGATACGTCTGCGAGTAGAGGGCGAGCGTGGTGGCATACGCGCCGCCTCCGAGTCCATCACTCGGCCGGTTGCCGAGCTTGTCGAACCTCCCCGTCGGCAGCGCCTCCTGCACGACGATGGCGGTTGTCGGCACCCAGTTCCCCGCGTGAAACTGCGTGAGCCGGTACTGCGCCAGCAGCGAGAGGTCGCCGACTCCGATGCCGGAGCTGCTCGTACCTTCGCTCACCATGTTGAAGCCGAACGTGGGGATGAGCCCGACGGTGAACCTATCGGCGAGACCGTAGTTCACGTACGTCAGGGAGCCGAAGCCGTCAGAATGCGGCGAGCGCACGTCGAAGATGTATGGCTCGACGAGAAAATGACCGCGCGGCAGCGTGTTGGGCGAGGCGGCCAGCATCGAGCCCGTCCACCAGGCGTCGTCGGTCGACTGGCGCGGGACGGCCGATGCGTGCGACGTGACCGTGGTGTCGGCCGCCTGCTGCGCGCGCGCGCCGAGCGGGTACGACAGGCCGATAGCGCAGCACAGGAGCAGAAGCGTTCGGCGAGCTCCTGGACTGTCGTGCATTCGTGTGGCCAATTTCCCCTGAGGCTCAGTGCGATCTTCCACTCTCATCCGTCAAGCGAGAATCCCTTGCGATCCAGTTCACTTCCCAGGTCCTGCCACCGTCGTCCGAAAATGCCTGTTCGAAGAGGCACGAGGTCGGAGTAATCTCCGACCACACGTTTCGAACAAGGATCATCCTCCCGTTGAACATCTCCTGATCGAAAAACTCCCCACGGCCGTTCTTGAACTCACCCACCGTGGGCACGCTGAGCGTGCCACCGCTGCTGTTGGCGGTATTGAGGCTCCACTGCCTGCCCTGGGGATTGTACAGCCTGAGCGACAGCACTTCGAGGTGACCGGACGGCCCATCGGCCTCGAGCTCCGCGAGATTTCCTCGACCGTTCCACACTTTTCGCACCGACGTTGTTCCGTTGAGCTCCACCCAGCTCGAGGAACCGGTCAACGGGTGCAGGCGGCGTGACAGGTGGGTCTTCCAGTTACCGATATCGAAGTCGAAATCGTGCTGGCCATCGCGGGCGGCGGGCGCGCTCGCGGAAGTGGTCGTCGCGCCCCCGTGCCTGTGCTGCGCGGGCGCCGGCATTGGCCGAATCGCGATCGAGATGAGACTCGCGAGCACACAAGCTCGCGAAGTCGAATAGAAGTTCATCATTGGGAGCCTCTCCTCATGGCGTGATGAGCGTGAAGGGCATGATCCAGCCTGTCTCCCACGCTTGCCCGCCGGTGGCCGTGGAGAAAAGTCGAAGTCGTGCGCGCGCGTCCGTGAAGGTCAATCGGGGAGCAGCGATCGCGGGGACGGCGCCAGCACCAACACTTCCGGCGCCCTGTATTTCAGATGGAGCGCGAGTTGCCGCGACACCTCGGCCCACGCCTCGGAGCGGGCGAGCATCGCGCGGTGCGCTTCGTACCCCTCCGCATTTCGGAAGGATGCGAGCCACACGAACGCGTGCTGTCCCTCGCGAACCGGGAGCGACGGGAAGGTGTTCGCGCCGTATTCCGTCGTGAGTGACGCGAGCACGCGTGCATTCGCGGTGGTCAGCGCGGGTTGAACGCTTCGCTCGAAGAAGTCGACGAAGGAGGGATCGACGGGAGCATCGAAATAGTAGAGGGTCGCGACGAGCACTTCCTCTCGTGGTGCCGCGCCGATCGCGGGTCTTGCGCGCACGGCGAGCGCCAGACCGCTCCCGGCCCGCGCGGGATGCAGCAAGAGCACGTTGTCGTTGTCGATGATGGTCGCGTTGGCCGAGTCGCGGTGCGACTTCCAGTCCGGGCCGTGGTAGAACGCCTCGAGAGATGTCTTGCGCGACGACATGTCGGGAAATCCGCGCAGCCAGACGAAGCGATTGGGATCGGCGAGATCGCGAAAGTGGCCGCTCACGGAGATGCCATCGGCTTCCTGCGTTTCGATGAGCTCGCGCTCGAAGAGGTCGATGAGTCGATCGCGCGCGCCGGGATGAAGAGCGTACTGCCTGAGCTCTACAATGGAACAGCAGTCACGGTGTGTCGGTGGAGTCTCGTCAACCTGGGTTTGACCCATCGATTCCTGGCTTGATGCCGTTCCGAGTGGCGCAACGTCGAATAAAACGCTACCGTCAACGTCAGACCGGTTGTCCGGTTTGACAATATCCACTCAGTCGCGCCAGCATGCAGCCATTCAGTGCCTCACCGCGGAGAGGCCGATGACCACGCGAGCGATCCCCCAGCCGAAGCGCAGCCACGACCCGCAACTCCTCCGCCGGCGCATCCTCGACGCCGCGGCCGCCGCGTTCCAGTCGGGTGGATACCACTCCACGAGCATGCACGACATCATGCGTCTCACCGCGCTCTCGGGCGGCGCGCTCTACCACCATTTCCCCACGAAGAAAGCCCTCGGCCTCGCGGTGATTCGCGAGCGCGTGTCCAGGGAGATCGACGACACGTGGAGCGAGCCTCTGCGCGCGCACGCGCCCACCGGGGCGGCGCTTCGCGGGGTGTTCGACGCAGTGATCGCGAATCTCGATGAGCGCGGCGCCGTGAAGGGATGTCCGCTCACCAATCTCGCGCTCGAGCTCAGTCTCGCGGATCCCGAGTTTCGCGAAGCGGTGCAAATGGTATTCGAGAGCTGGCGATCGGCGATCGCCGACAGCGTGCGGGCCGATCAGGCGAATGGCGCGCTCGCGCACCTCGACGCGGAGGATTTCGCGACGTTCGTCGTCGCGCTCTTCTCCGGTGCGATGGGGCTCGCCAAGGCGACGCAGACCACGGCGCCGCTCACGACGTGCGCGAGCGAGATCGAGCGCGCACTGTCGCGAAGCGCGTAGCCGCGCGGGAGCTGCGCGGGAACTGCGTGCGAGCCGCGCGGAGCCGCGCGCTTCGCATTTCCGCGCCCGCTAGCTTTGGCGCATGAACGCGCGCCAGATCGCCAGCACGCGCATGGCGAATCAACAGATCGAATTGTCCGCGTGCACCACGTCCTCGGAAGTCGTCGGCCACCTCACCGCGGTGCAGGCGCAGGATTATCGCGGCGCGCTCTGGTCGATCGGACTTCGGCTTCCGGGATCGACGGTCGCGCAGGTCGAGCGCGCGATCGCGGAACGAACGATCGTGCGCACGTGGCCCATGCGCGGCACGCTTCACTTCGTCGCCGCGGCCGATGTGCGCTGGATGCTGCGCCTCCTCACGCCGCGCAAGCGGCAGGATGATGAGTGCCAGGAAGCCGGCTTTGGCGAGCACTGCTTTCGTTGAATCGAACTGGAGGCCGAGGGTCACTGATGTCGTCTCGAGGTAATCGATCGCGGAGGTCGCGCGCGCGCCGGAATGCCGCGGCGAGCTGCGCACGGGTGCGCCGAATTTTATCGCGCGGCGCAGCACTTGACAGGTGACCAAATGGTCACCTATATTGCCTCGCATGGACGACGTCTTCAGAGCACTCGCCGACCCCACCCGCCGCAAGCTCCTCGACAGGCTATTCAAGAAGGATGGCCAGTCGCTGAGTGAGCTCGAGCACCGCCTGCCCATGACGCGATTCGGCGTGATGAAGCACCTGCGCGTGCTCGAGGAGGCGGGGCTCGTCGTGACGAAAAAACGCGGGCGCGAGAAGCTGCACTTTCTGAATGCCGTCCCTATCCGGCTCGTCCACGACCGGTGGGTGAGCAAATACGCGGAGCCCTGGGCGGCAGCGCTCAGCGAGCTCAAACACCAGTTGGAAGAGGAGCGGACCATGGAAAAGGTGTTCGAGATCTACATCAAGACGACGCCGGAAAGACTCTGGGAGGCGATCACCAATGCGGAGATGCGGAGCAAGTACGCGTTCGGCGTGCGCGTGATCTCAGACTGGACCGCCGGCTCGAAGTACGAGGGGCGCAGCCCGAAGGCGCCGATGCCGATCTTCGGCGGAGAGAATCTCGAGGTCGATCCGCCGCGCAAACTCGTGCAGAGCTTCAACGCGCTCTGGAGCGAGAGCGCGAAGGCGCAGGGAACGTCGCGCATCACGTGGGAGATTCAGCAGATCGCGGATTCGTGCAAGCTCACGCTGACGCACGATCAGCTGCGCGAAGACGCGCCGGCGGAGCTCTACGGCGGACACCCGATGGTGTTGTCGGGGCTCAAGACGCTGCTGGAGACGGGCGAGAAGCTGACGACGCCGGGGTCGCTGATGTACGCGTAGGCGAGAGTCGGGCGCGCCGCCGCTCGCGCTCCCTCTTGACGCTCACCTCTTGACAATCAAGTGGTGAAGGCGTATCCTCGGCCGCACCGTCAACAATGGACATGGCCATGGCCGAGCCGAACACCGATGTCATCCAGGGCACGCTGGACATGCTGATCCTGCGAACGCTCAGCCTCGAGCCACTGCATGCCTTCGGGATCGGACGGCGCGTGGAGCAGATCTCACGTGGCGTGTTCAAGGTGAATCCGGGCTCGCTCCTCACGGCGCTGCAGCGGCTCGAGCGCGCCGGATGGCTCGATGCGGAGTGGCGGCAGACCGAAAACTCACGGCGCGCGAGGTTCTACAGTCTCACCCGCTCGGGGCGGAAGGAGCTGGGGGTTAAGACCGAGGATTGGACGCGACGCGCGGCGGCCGTGGCCCGGCTTCTCAAGGCCGAGGGCTGACGCATGTCGCTCTGGCGTCAGATCACGCGCGGCCTTCATGTGCTCGCGAACCGGAGCGCGGCGGATCGCGAGCTGGCCGACGAGGTCCATCACTATGTGGAGCAGTCCGCGGCTGAACGGGTTGCCCGCGGCGGCTCCTGGAGCGCAGCGAAGCGCGCCGCGCTCCTCGAGGTCGGAAACTTGACCGTCGCCTGCGAACAGCTGCGATCGTACGGCTGGGAGAACGTCGTCGTGACGCTGATGAGCGACCTGCAGTACGCGCTGCGCGGGCTGCGCCGCAATCCGGGTTTCGCGATCACCGCCGTCCTCACACTTGCGCTCGGCATCGGTGCGAGCACAGCGATCTTCAGCGCGGTCAAGCCGATTCTGCTCGAGTCCCTGCCCTATCCTCAGGCCAGCCGTCTCGCGATGATCTCGGATGTGACCGCAAGCGGCGAACCGCTCGATCTCACGTTCGGTAGCTACCTCGAGCTGGCCAGGCGCAGCCACTCGTTCGAGTTCATGGCCCCCATCAACGGGTGGCAGCCGGCGATCGACGGTGACGCGAAGCCGGAGCGGCTCACGGGGCAGCGCGTGGGCGCAAACTTTTTCCGCGCGCTCGGTCTTTCCCCGTTGGTTGGTCGCGACTTTCAGGAGAGCGACGATCGCGCGCACGGCCCGCACGTCGTCATTCTCAGCAATGCGCTCTGGCAACATCGGTTTGCCGGCGATCGCGCGATCATCGGGCGAAGCATCCGGCTCGACGACGATGAGTACCTCGTCATCGGCGTGATGGCGCGCGACTTCGAGAATGTCCTCGCGCCCACGGCGGACGTGTGGGCGCCGCTGCAGTACGAGCAGGTCTTCGGCACGCAGAGCCGGGAGTGGGGACATCACCTGCGCGCGGTCGCGCGCATGCTGCCGGGCGTCGGCATCGATCGCGCGAGAGCCGAGCTGAATCGCATCG
>DATCPC010000253.1:0-4764 GCA_036564355.1 Gemmatimonadaceae bacterium
GTATCCAGCGGCGGCGCCCGCGTCGCCGATCTCCTCGGTGCTCTCGGGCGTGCCGTGGGACAGTCTCGCGCCGCTCACCGTCTCGCCCGGAGTGCATGGCGACTGGACCGGATTGGTCGCGGCGCCGGCGCGCAGCACCGACCGTCGCGTGGCGATCGCGGGGAGCGAAAGCGGTCGCCGCACGGTGATCGTCGGCGCATCGGGACTCTGGCGCTGGGCCTTCCGCGGCGGCGTCAGCGGCGATGCGTACGCGACACTCTGGGGCGGTATATTTGATTGGCTGACAGCCGAGCGGCCGGACCCACGCGCCGCGCTGCCGGCGGATGCCATCGTTCGCGCGGGAGATCGCATTCGATGGCGGCGAGGCACGAGCAGCGACACGCTCGTGCGCGTCGAGATGCATCGTCGCGGCGAGGCTCGGGTCGACACGCTGGCGCTGCGCTTCGGTGGGGCAGGTGCGCTGGCGGAGAGCGCGCCGCTCGACGCCGGAGTGTACGAGACGCGCGTGAGCGGTGGCACATCGCTGCTCATCGTCAACGCAACACGGGAGCTGCTGCCACGACGGGCAAATGTGCGCACCGGCGCCGTCGGCGGCGCCGCTCCATTCGGCGATCAGCCGCGGCTGCGCGACTTTCACTGGATCTATCTGCTGCTGCTCGGCGCGCTGTGCGCGGAATGGCTGCTGCGACGACACATGGGACTGCGATGACGCGCGCGGCGAAAGCCGCGGCGTGAGGAGAATGAATGGCGAGGATCATGCGGCGCGAGGGAGATGTCTCGAAGCGCTCGCTCTGGCAGAAGATCAAGGATGTCGCGCTGCTCGACGTGGGCGTCCTCGTGCGCGGCGGTGTCAACGCGGGCTCGCTCGAGCGGCTCGAGGAGCTACTGCTCGAGGCGGACTTCGGCGTGTCCGTGACGCTGCGCCTCGTCGCCGAGGTTGAGGGGCGTGCGTCGAAGGGGCTCGCGAAAACCGAGGATGAACTTCACGAGGCGCTCCGCGCCGGCGTCGAGACGGCGTTGCGCGCGGGGCACAGCGATCCGTCGCTGGTCTACGCGGCCGCTGCCCCCACGGTCATTCTCGTGGTGGGCGTGAACGGTGCCGGGAAGACGACGTTCATCGGCAAGCTGGCGACGCGACTCTCCCGCGAGGGGAAATCGGTGATGGTCGCCGCCGGCGACACGTACCGCGCCGGCGCGATCGATCAGCTCCGCGTGTGGGCGACGCGCGCCGGCGCCCAGTTCGTCGGAAGCACCGCCGGCGCCGATCCCGCGTCGGTCGCGTTCGCGGCGATCGACGCCGCGGTGGCGCGTCGCATCGACGTCGTCATCATCGATACCGCGGGCCGGCTCCACACGCAGGACGGTCTGATGACGGAGCTCCAGAAGGTTGGGCGTGTGATCGCCAAGCGCATCCCCGGCGCCCCGCACGAGACATTGCTCGTGCTCGACGGCACGATCGGGCAAAACGCGATCGCGCAGGCGCGCGCGTTCAGCGCCGCGGTGCCGCTGACGGGGCTCGTCGTCACGAAGCTCGACGGCACGGCGCGAGGAGGGATCGTGGTCGCGGTGCACGAGGCGCTCGACGTCCCCGTCAAGTTCGTCGGCGTGGGCGAGCAGGCCGACGATCTCGTGTCGTTCGACCCCGCATCGTTCTCCGCGGAGCTGCTGGGCGCGGAGTGAGCACGCGCAGCGCGGGTACGCCAATCGGGCTGAGCACCGGCGTCGGCTTTCTCAAGGGCGTCGGTCCCTATCGCGCGGACCTGCTGCGGAAGCTCGGCATCATCGTCGCGCGCGATCTGCTCTTTCACGTTCCCCATCGCTACGAAGACGCGAGCACGATCGCGCCGATCGCGAGCGCGGAGCCCGGAATGGACGTCACGGTGCTCGGCACCGTCATCTCGAAGGGCGTGATCCCAACGCGCAAAGGGCTCCGCATTTTCCAGGCGGTCATCCGGGACGAGAGCGCGATGATCGAGGTCTCGTGGCCCGGGCAGCCGTACCTCGACCGCGTCGTCAAAAAGGACGACAAGCTCCTGCTCACGGGGGCCGTGCGCTTCTTCCACGGCCGCCAGCTGCAGCCTCGCGAGATGGTGAATCTCGGCCCCGACGCCGAGGGAATTACGGAGGGCCGTGTGCTGTCCGTGTATCCTGCAACCGAGGGGCTGTCGTTCAAGGTCATCCGCGCGCTCGTCGACGCGCACATCGACACGCTGCTGCCGCTGGTGAGCGAGTACCTGCCGGCGAAGACGCTCGCGCGCGCCGGCGTTCCCCCGCTCCCCGAAGCGCTGCGTCTCGTGCATCGCCCGCGCTCGATCGCCGACGCGATGCGCGGTATGTCGCGCCTGGCCTTCGAGGAGCTGCTCTTCGTCCACATTCTGCATCGCCGTGCGCGGGAAATCGCACGCGAGACGCGCGAGGGAATCACCTTCGTCAACAAGCGCGACCTCACGTCGCGGCTCAAGGCCTCGCTCCCCTACGACCTCACGAATGCGCAGGTGCACGCAATCCGCGAGATCGTGCGGGACATGTGCAGCGACCGTCGCATGCATCGCCTGCTGCAGGGCGACGTGGGCAGCGGGAAGACGATCATCGCGCTCTTCGCGATGCTGCTCGCGATCGAGAACGGGTACCAGGCCGCGCTGATGGCGCCCACGGAACTGCTCGCCGAGCAGCATGCGCGCACGTTCGAGACGCTGCTCGCGCCGCTGGGCGTACCCGCGCTGCTCGTCACCGGGAGCGTATCCGCGGCGGAGCGACGCGCCGCGGCCGCGCGCATGGAATCCGGAGAGCCGATCGCGATCGTCGGAACGCATGCGCTGGTGCAGGGCGACACGAAGTTCGCGCGGCTCGGGCTCGCGGTGATCGACGAGCAGCATCGCTTTGGCGTGGAGCAGCGCGCCGCGCTCGGCGCCAAGGGCGCGCGACCGGACGTGCTGCTGTTGAGCGCGACGCCGATCCCGCGCTCGCTGGCCCTCACGCTGTACGGGGATCTCGACGTGAGCGTGCTCGATGAGCGCCCGCCCGGGAGACAGCCCGTCACGACGGCGCTCCGTCCCGGCTCGGCGCGCGAGCGCGTGCTCGCCTTCATCGATCGCGAGGTGGAGAAGGGGCGGCAGGCCTACGTCGTGTACCCGGTGATCGAGGAATCGGAGAAGACGGACCTCAGGGGCGCGACCGCGATGTTCGCATCGCTTTCCGCGGGCGCGTTCGCGCATCGCCGGATGGCGCTGCTGCACGGCCGCGTGCCGAGTGACGAACGCGATGACATCATGCGCCGCTTTCGCGATGGCGCGATCGACATCCTCGTCGCGACGACGATCATCGAAGTCGGCATCGATGTCGCCAACGCTACGGTGATGCTCGTGGAGCATCCCGAGCGCTTCGGGCTGTCGCAGCTGCACCAGCTTCGTGGCCGCGTGGGACGCGGGGCGGAGGAGAGCTACTGCATCCTGCTCGGCGACGTGAGCCCGGAGGCGAGCGAGCGGCTCCAGCTCTTCGCGGGCACCGATGACGGCTTCGAGATCGCGCGCGCCGATCTGCGGCTGCGCGGGATGGGCGACCTGTTCGGCGCGCAGCAGAGCGGCGAGAAAACCTTCCGCTACGCCGATCCGCTTCGTGACGAGGCGCTCAACCTGCTGGCGATGGCGAGCGCGGAAGAGCTGTTGCGCGACGATCCCGCACTCGAAAAGCGCGAGCATGCGGCGGTGCGGACGGCGCTGTCGGAGCGCTATCCGCGCGCTCTCGCGCTCTTCCGCGTGGGGTAGGTCCGGCTACGGCTTTCCAGTCGACAGCCGTTTCTTGATCCGTTCCAGCTCCGCCGTCGCGTTGTTTAGCGAATCCTGAAGCATCTTGATCGTTCTGGCCATCTCCTGCCCGCGAACGGTGGTCTTCGACGAGTCGTCGGACACGACCAGGTGCACCGACGGGACGCTGTCGATCGACCGCGATTGCGACAGCGAATCCAAGAGGTGCGTCGTTCGACGAAGCACCTGCGCCTCCGCGCGATGGGGCAGCGAGTCCGAGGATGCCAGGTAGCCGTCGAAGGCCGTTGCGGCGTCGAGCAGTCTGGCGCGCGAGTTCGCCGACTCGAGCAGAATCACGCCGTGCCAGAATATCGCCTCGTGCGCACCGGTGCTTCCCGGCTCGTTGCGGGCGAACGCTGCGAGCAGCGAGTCGGCGGAATCATACTGCGAGTCCGCCGCAAGTCGCTGCGCAGAGTCCAACGTCACAGCCCACGTGGCGTCAGCCGGGGATGGCGTGCCCGCATGGGGATGCGCGCATGCGACCGTGAGCGTGGCGCCAATGACCAGGAACCGCCCAAGCCTCACGCGCTTGCGTCCACGGACGTCGACATCGTCGAGCGCCTGCGCGGGCGCGGCCCGGTGCGCACCGGAAGCGTGATGCTGAATTTCGTTCCTTCGCCGACGCGGCTCTCCACCGTCAGCTTCCCGCCGTGCGCGTCGACGATCTGCTTCGCGATCGCGAGTCCGAGTCCAGTGCCATCGTGCGCCGCCGAGTGCTGGTTGTCCGCTTGAAAGAACTTCCGGAAGATGTGCGGCAGCTGCTCTGGCGGAATGCCCGCACCAGTGTCGCTGACAGTCACACGAATCTGTCCGCCGTCGACCTGTACGTCCAGCTCCACCGTTCCATCCTTTCTCGTGAACTTGAACGCGTTCGACAGCAGGTTGCCGAGCACTTCGTTGATCCGGTCGGGATCCCACATCACCTCGGCCGGCAGTGGACCCGTGCGCACCACGCGGAAGT
>DATCPC010000019.1:0-4004 GCA_036564355.1 Gemmatimonadaceae bacterium
CATCACCGTGAGCATCTCCGCCGTTCCATATGTCATCGCCTCGAGCGCCGCCCTGGCGAAGTGCGCTCTCCCCGTTCCTCTCGTCAGACCTACGATAGTTCCGCGCGCTTTCGGCTCCCAGTTGGGAGCGCCCAGTCCGACTAGCGCCGGGACGAAGTAAACGCCGTCGTTCGAGTCGAGGGCGCGCGCCAGACGCTCGCTCTCGGCGGGGTTGTACAGAATTCCCAATCCATCGCGCAGCCACTGGATTGCCGCGCCGGCGACGAAGATCGATGCTTCCAGCGCGTAGGCGGCCCCGCCCTTCTCATCACAGGCGACCGTCGCCAACAATCCCTCGCTTGGCTTTGGAATTGTCTTTCCCGTGTTGAGCAGAAGGAACGCACCGGTGCCATAGGTGTTCTTCGCGGTTCCCTCTCCGCAGCAGCCCTGCCCGAACAGCGCGGCCTGCTGATCTCCAGCGACTCCGGTAATCGGCACCGACTTTCCGAAGAATGAGGTCACTGTCCTGCCAAAGTCACCCGCTGACGGCCGAACTTCGGGAAGAATCTCGATCGGTACGTGAAAGAGATCGCACAGCTCCTTGCTCCACCGCAGCCGCTCGATGTCGAAGAGAAGAGTGCGTGACGCATTCGTGGGATCGGTCGCGTGGACGCGTCCGCCGGTGAGCTTCCATATCAGCCAGGTGTCGATGGTGCCCGCGAGCAGCCTTCCATTACGCGCGACGAACGCGATCTCCGGCTTTTTGAGGAGCCACTCGAGCTTGGTCGCCGAGAAGTAGGGATCGGGACGAAGTCCTGTGCGCTCAGCGATCATGCTCGTGCGATTCTTCAGCTCCGCGCACCGCTCGGTGGTGCGTCGATCCTGCCAGACGATTGCCCGCGCCAAAGGCTTTCCGGTATCGCGATGCCACACGACCACCGTCTCGCGCTGATTGGCGATGCCGATGACATCAGGCGTGACGCCACTCGACGAGATCGCTTCGCGTGCCGCGACCAGAGTGCGCTCGAAAATCTCGTCGGCATCGTGCTCGACCCAACCCGGCTGCGGAAAGTGTTGCGTGATCTCCTGGTAACCGCGGCCGGCGACTTTTCCGTCGGCGCCGATCACCAGCGCGGTCGTGCCCGTGGTACCCTGATCGATCGCGAGGACGTGCTTCATTCCGTCCTCGGCTCTTTTCGCCGCTCGGGGAAATACTCGTCCAGAAACTCGATCAATGCACTCTCCTCCGGCGCATGCCGGATCCCGTTATCCGATGAGCTCGTGCGACTCGGCAGCGTGATGGTAGTCCCGCTCCGCAGATACCGCATCACGATCGCCGGATGCACGTAGGACTTCCTACATATAGTAGGGGTGTTCCCAAGCTCGGCCGCAACGAGACGCACCGCGGTAACGACGTTCTTCTTCCGCTCCGTCTGGCTCTTTCCCTTCCCCAGCTCCGCCAGCACCGTCGCCGCCCGCAGCGTCCCGCCCCAGGTCCTGAAATCCTTCGCCGTGTACGGGAACTGCGCGATTCGCTCTATGTAGTCGTTGACGTCGCCCGAATCCACGTTCTCCCACTTTCCGTCTTCCAAATACCTGAACAGCCTCGGCCCCGGCGTCTCGAGCAGCTGGGAGATGAATCGCGCGAGGTCCTTACCATCCACGACGTTCCGCTGCGTGATCGATCTCTTGCCGAGGTACTCGAATTCCACGGTGTTGTCGTCGAGGACGAGAGCGTGGGACTTCCGCATCGTAGTGATGCCGAACGTGTTGTTCTCCTTCTGGTACCGCTCGCTGCCCACGCGGAAGAATCCTTGCGAGATGAGCCGCACGATCCCGGCGCACACTTTCTCCTTGGAAAGGCCCTTGCGGCGGAAGTCGCGCATGATACGAGAGCGCAGAGTCGGGAGGTCGCGCGCCATCTGCCGCACCCGGTAGTATTTGCGGAGCTCGCCCTTCTCCACCGCGCGCGGATGATACTTGTACTGCTTGCGTCCGCGCGCGTCGAACCCCCACACCTGAATCGCCGCCCGCGGATCGGTCGAAACGTGCACGTCGCGCCACGCCGGCGGAATCCGGAGCTTGTCTATCCGCTCCAGCTGCGCCTTGTCGCCGACAGCGCGGCCGTTGGGCCCAACGTAACGAAATCCCCTGGTCTTCGAGCCTTCACGAACGATCCATTTTCGCGCCATTTATCCGTCGCCCAAGATCGAACTTTCTGGGTAGATTTGAGCAGCCGTTGCTGCCCTCGCGGGCACCGGGTCCAACGCCACCGGCAGCCGCAAATCTATCAACAAACACATCTCCATGCCCTTCAAATTCCTCACGCTGGAGGTCGCGGACCGCGTCGCCACTCTGACGGTTAACCGGCCCGAAAAGCTCAATGCGCTGAACGATGCGACCATCGCCGAGCTGGAACAGGCCATCGACCAGATTCGCGTTGACGATTCGATCGGAGGCCTGATTCTCACTGGGGCCGGACGCGCGTTCGTCGCCGGCGCCGACATCTCCGAGCTATCGAGCCAGACTCCAGTTCTCGCCAAGGCACGCGCTCGTGCGGGGCAGGATGTGTTCCGCAGATTCGAGACCTGCCCCAAGCCCGTCATAGCGGCGGTCAACGGCTTCGCGCTGGGCGGCGGGTGCGAGCTGGCGATGGCGTGTCATATCCGAATTGCATCCGAAGCGGCCAAGTTCGGCCAGCCGGAGAGCAAGCTCGGACTTCTCCCCGGATACGGGGGCACCCAGCGTCTTCCCCGCCTCATCGGAAAGGGGCGCGCGATCCAGCTCCTCCTCACCGGCGAGATGATCGACGCCGCGGAAGCATTGCGGATCGGTCTCGTCAACAGGGTCGTTCCCGCGGATCACCTGATGAATGAAGTGCGCAACACGATGAAGGCGATCCTGGCGAATGGCCCTCTCGCCGTCGCGCTGTGCATCGAGGCGATTGACCGGGGGCTCGAGATGTCGCTCGAAGAAGGATTTATTCTCGAAGCGAATGCCTTCGGACTGCTCGCCGCGACCGACGACATGCGCGAGGGAACCCGCGCCTTCGTCGAGAAGCGCGCGCCCGCGTTCAAGAGAAAGTGAGCATCGCGCCCGTCGAGTCATCCACGCGCCCATCGAGCGCGAGATTGGCGGTCCCCCCACCCCGGGCCCCCGGTCGCATCCGGCTCGATAGCATTGCGATTCAGGATTTCCGCAACCTCGAGCGGGTCAATTTGAATTTTCCCGCCGAAGGTGTCGCGCTCATTGGCGACAACGGACACGGCAAGACGAATCTCCTCGAGGCAATCTACTATCTACAGATCCTGCGCTCCATCCGCGACGCGCGGGATCAGGACCTCACCCGCTTCGATGCCGCCGGATTTCACATCGCCGCCAAAGTTCATTGCCCCGCCGCGCACGAGATCGCCGTCGGCTTCGAGCGCGCGTCCAAGAAAAAGAAGGTCACGATCGATGGCCTCGTGCCACGCAGACTGAGCGACGCGCTCGGCAAGCTTCCGTCGGTGATGTTCTCGCCCCGCGATCTCGAGCTCGTTAGCGGAGCGCCCAGCGAGAGGCGGAGATATCTCGATCTGCTGCTGGCGCTGACCGACAGGAAGTACCTGCACGCGCTACAGCACTACCGCGCCAATCTCGCCCGGCGCAACGCAGCGCTGCGCAATGCAACGAGACATGGCGCGAATGATTCAGAGGTGTCCGTCTGGGAGCCGGCGTTGGCCGAGCATGGGTCGGTGCTCATAGAGTCGCGTGCGAAATGGGTGAACGACTCGGCGCGCGAGTTCGCGCGAAGCTCGGAAGAGATCGGCGAAAAGGGACGGGCGCGAATGCGCTACATAAGCCCGTTTGCCGAATCGGAAGCTCGCCATGATGTGCTGCTCGCCGCATTAGAAGAGAAGCGCCCGCTCGACATGCGTCGGGGCATCACTCACGTCGGTCCGCACCGCGACGATCTGGAGCTGACGCTGGATGGGAGAGATCTCCGCCTCTTCGGCTCCGCCGGGCAGCAGCGCACTGCTGCGATC
>DATCPC010000028.1:0-5431 GCA_036564355.1 Gemmatimonadaceae bacterium
GCGTGGACGCAACTCTCACGGGCCCACTCGGCGTTTTACTTCAATGTGGCTCCCAACCCGGCGTCCGCCGCGGAAGCAAAGCGAGCGTTGGAGCTCGCGAGTGCGCTGGCGCCCGGGAAACCGGAAACTCGCCTCGCCCGCGGCGAGTACCAGGAGTTCGTCGCGAAGGACTTGCCGGCGGCGCTCGCCTCCTACGAGGAAGGCCTCCGTCCCGCTCCGGACAATTCGGATTTGCTGACCGCTGCTTCGTTGGCCGAGCAGAGTTTGGGCCGGTGGGATGAAGCCGAAAAGCATCTCGAGCGCGGCCGCACCATCGATCCACGGTCTGCCACGAACTCGCGCCGGTTGGGACAGACGCTCCTTCGCTTGCACCGCTACAGTGATGGAATGGCGGAGATCGACCGCGCGATGAAGATTGCACCCGCCAATCTCGATCTCATCGAGACCAAAGTGATGCTCTACCTCGCCCAGGGCGATCTGGCTTCCGCGCGCGGCGTGATCCGTTCCGCACCCGGTACGATCGAACCCACGGGTCTCGTGGCGTATCTGGGGAACTACTGGGATCTCATGTGGGTGCTCGATGATTCCCAGCAGCAGTTGCTGCTTCGTCTCACGCCCAGCGCGTTCGACGGGGATCGCGGAACGTGGGGCGCAGTTCTCGCGCAGACGTATTATTTGCGAGGCGACCGCGCACGCGCGAAAGTCTACGCAGACTCGGCGCGGATCGGATACGATCAGACGCTCGCCACGTCTCCGGACGATGCGCAGCGCCTCGTGTTTCGCGCGCTGTCGTTGGCGATGCTTGGACGGAAGGCCGAAGCGGAAGCCGCCGGCGAGCGTGCGGCGTCACTGCTGCCCGCCTCACGGGATAATTACGTTGGCTCGTATGTCCAGCACCAACTCGCCCGTGTCTACACGTTTGCTGGAGATCAGGACAAGGCGATGGATCAGCTCGAGCCATTACTCAAATCGCACTACTTTCTTTCGCCCGCTTGGCTGCGCATCGATCCCAATTTTGCGCAGCTCAAGGGGAATCCGAGGTTCGAGCGGCTGGTCGCCTCGAAATAGGGTAGAGCACGGCCGCGCTGCCTGCCGCTAGTCCGCTCGCGACTGCCGATCCACCTCGCTCACCCTGCGTGCCGCCTCGGCCCAGTCGACGATGGGCGCGACCTCCTGATCTTCCAGCGAGAGCGTGGCGAGCGCCCGCTCGACGACGCGCTCGCCGCCCGGAACCGTGCGCCCCCACCAAAGCTCCGTCGCGCGGCACAGCCGCTCCTCCTTCGCGAGCGACGCCGGCGTTCGAAACACGCCGGCCGCATGCACCCGCGCGTGCACGCCCTCGTGCAGCAGCGACGACGCGATCTCCGCGAGCGTGAAATCGCGATTCACGATGAACGTCAGTTCCGTGAGGATGCGACGCGTCTCGCCGAAGAACGCGCCGCGGCACGCGAAGCGCTTCACATCGATCCCGGCGATGTCCTTGCGCAGCCGCCGCAGGCTCGCCGGCGCGTAGCGCTCGATCAGCGCGAGCACCTCCTCCATGCGCGCAAACACATCCTCGTCGGAGATGTCGGGGCGTGTGTTCTCCAGCATCACCTCGATGCCGCGCACGACGCGCCGCACACGCCGCGGCTGCTGCGGAATTCCCAGTGCGGATCGAAGACGCTCACCAAATCCTGGTGTCATGCACGTAACATCCGCGACGCGCGAATCTCACGCAACGGTGCCAGAGCGCGCCGCGCGAGCTCAGCCGCCCCCTGCCACCAGCTTCTGAAAGCGCGGCTCCGCTCGCAGAGGCGCGAATGTCGGATCGACCTTGAGCCAACCAGGAGAGAGAAAATACGGAATCTTGAGAAGCGGCTCGAGAGCGTCGAGCGCCTTCTGCTTCTCCCCCGTTAGAAGGTAGATGCGGACGAGCATATGCTGATTGTACGGTCCGGAATATCCGTCCTTCGATGGGGGCTGCAACTCGACGGCCTTCTCCCCCTCTCGAATGGCTTCGGCGCGGCGACCAAGATAGGCAAGCGACAGGCCGTGAAACGCCCGGCGCTGTGCGTCGAGCGGTACCGAGGACATCGTGCGCTCGAACGCGACGCGGGCCGTATCGGCATATGCACGCATCTTGAGCGAATCACCTCGCAGCTGGTATGTTTGCGCCAGAACAATACTCCGATTCCCCTCGTCGGCGAATGCGGCGGGAGAGAGCCGCAACAGAAGCTGCTGCTGCGCGTCGTCGAGCAGCCAGTACAAGTCCCAGTAAATGGCGAAGTGTGAGACCAACGCGGTCGGATCGATCCGTGCCCCGGAAGTAGCAACGAGTGCGCGAGCGGCTGCGTCGTCGCCCTTGCCGAGATCGATCATCGCCCGCACCTCGAGAACCGGAATGTTGTCGGGCGCGAGCGCGAGAGTGCGGTCGGCCACTTCCTGAGCTTCCGCATACCTGCGAAGTCCGAGCAATGTGAAGGCGAGACGCCGGCCGGTAGTTAACGAGCGTGGGTCCAGAATGGCAGCGCGACGCAGGGAGACGAGCGCGGCGTCCCACTGTCCAAGACTCTGTTGATTGAGTGCCGCGCCGGTGAGCAGGTCGGCGTCCGAGGGGGACAGACGAAGTCCTTCGTCGTACTCGCCTCGGGCGCGTTGAAGGTCGCCCGCCACAAGGGAGTAGTAGTCGCCAAATGCGAGGTGTCCGTCCGCGTGATCCGGAGCAAGCTCGAGCGCGTGCTCCGCAGCTTTGCGCGAGAGCTCTCCGATTTCATTCGAGGTCGAACCGGTGAAGTAGAGAATCGCGTAGGCTCGCGCCAGCCGCGACCAAGCGAGATGGAACCCTGGGTCGATCGCGGTGGCCTGACCGTAGTATTCGCTGGCTCGGCGTAACGCGAGTGGGTCGGCGCCAGACAGCTTTTCCGAAATCGCATCGCCCCGGAGAAACGCGTCGTATGCCGCGAGATTGGCCGTGGGTCGTTCCGCGAGCTGGCGTTGTGCGCTGTCCGCCAACGCAACGTTGAGCGCCGAGGCCACTCTGCCCGCGATGTCCGCCTGCACCTGGAACACATCGGTGAGCGGAGCATCGAAGGACTGCTGCCACTTCGCGTCCTCGCTGGATGCCTGGATCAGCTGCGGACTCACCTGCACACGGTTCGTGCCATCCGCTGCCTTTGCCCAGCGCACCTTCCCAACGAGCAGATAATCGACGCCCAGCTCCGACGCGATTTCGCGCAGACTCTTCTGCGACTTTCGATATTCGCCGGAGCTGTTGGCGGCGGTCACCCGCAACCCTGAAAGCGCCGTGAGCTTGCCGCGCACGGCATCCGTGATGCCGTCCGCGAAGTACGCGTCGCTCGTGTCGCCGACGTTTTCGAATGGCAGCACGGCTATGAGGCGCGTTCCGTTCGATCGGACCGTGTTGTGCGTGCGACTCCATCCGAACAACAATCCCAGGCCGATTGCGACACCGAGTACGAGCGCCGCAAAGAGGGGACGGCGTGAGAGTAGAGGCACGCGGCCACCCGGCTCTCCCTTCGACACCGCCTGATCCGCCGCCGATGCCGTGACGCTCGGCGCAGGCCCCTTCACTGCACTCGTCGTCGCGGTCGCGGCTGCCGTCGCTGTCGCGGATCCGAGAGCGCGCGCGAAGTCTGCTGCGTTCGCGAACCGATCCGCTGGTACGGGCGCCAGCGCCTGCGCCACCGCGAGCGCTACCGGCTCGGGCACTGCGGGCCGCGCCAACCGTACATCGGGCGCCGTGCTCGTGAAGCGCTTCGCGATCACCGCCTGCGCCGTCGGGCCCGTGAACGGCGGCTCGCCCGCGAGCATCTCGTACAATACTGTGCCGAGCGAGTAGATGTCGCTGAGCGCACTCACGTCGGATTCACCCGACGCCTGCTCGGGACTCATGTACGCCGGCGTGCCCAACGTCACGCCGGTCTCCGTCAGCTTCGATCCGCCGAGCGAGAGCGAGCGCGCGATCCCGAAGTCCGCCACGAGCGTGTTTCCATCTTCCGTGAGGAGCAGATTCTCGGGCTTGATGTCGCGGTGAATCACGCCGTGCTGATGCGCGTACCGGAGCGCCTGCGCGGCCTGCGTCGCGATGCGCACCGCGTCCGCCACCGGCAGCTGCCGCTCGCGCGTGAGCCTGTCGCGGAGCGACTCCCCTTCCACGAATGGCATCGTGAACCAGAGACGCCCAAGATCTTCACCGGAATCGAGCACGGTGAGGATGTGCGGGTGCTGCAGCCGCGCGGCGAGCCGGATTTCGCGCTGGAACCTCTCGGGGCCCAAGGCGCTCCCCAGGTCGGGATGCAAAACCTTGAGCGCGACATCGCGCCCGTGGCGGAGGTCACGGGCGAGATAGACCGTGGCCATTCCGCCCGCGCCCAAGGTGCGCACGATCTCATATTTGCCAACCAAGGCCTGCTGCAGCTGCTCGGGAAGCTCCACGACACCAATCGGATGTGAGTACGGCGAATATGCGATGCCCAACGGGATGGAGCAAACGCTCGGTTAGCTTCCCGGCGTCACACGACACTCATTCAGGGCGCATCCCACATGACGACCGGGTACCCTCGAGCGCGACTGTCCGTCGAGAAATCCTGGTGTCATTTCTGTTCACTCGGCGTCAAGAACGATCTCCACCCGATCCACTCAACTCCCATGCGTGACACGATACTCGTCGAGCTCGTGGCCAGTCATTCCAGCGATGAACCCGGCGCCGGTGGCGACCAGCTGCCCCGCCCGCACGAGCACGTGCCGCCCCGCGAGCACTCCCACAGGCAACAGCACCAGCCCCTGCGCGATTCGAGCCATCGCCTTCGCGACCCGTGCCGCGCGCACCCGCAGCTCCGGTTGCAGCTCGAGCTCGGTGCTGCTCCAGTTGCTGCTCACGCGAAAGGCTCGCAGCACCAGCCACCGCGCAGTCAATCGACTCGCCGGATTCCATTCGTGCACGATCGCATCGTCCGCCCACGCGATCTTGTGGCCCTCGCTGACAATGCGACGGAACAGGTGCGTGTCGGTTCCTCCCGACAGCGGCCTTCGCTCATCGAACGGCGTGGGCGCGCCGGCGAGCAGGTCGAGGCGCAACAGCACATTCCCCGTCACCGCACGATCCTGAAACGAGCCGGTGCGATGTCGCTCACGGTCGAAAAATCGGCCACGCGCGATCCAGGGCGGCACCTGCTCTTCGAATGCCGGAAGCACGGGGCCGGTGACGACCGCTGCGCCCGTCTCGCTCATGACGACGATCAACTCATCGAGCCAGTTCGGCTCCGGAACCTCATCGTCGTCGATGAACGCGAGCAGCTCCGCGCCGAGCTCCCGCGCCCGATTCACCGCCGCGTTCCGCGCGAACGGTATCCCTCGACGCGGCTCGGGCACGTAAACGAGCGGCCACCGGCTGCTCGGGCCGAGCGCTTCGCACGTGGCGGCCGCGGAG
>DATCPC010000066.1:0-7500 GCA_036564355.1 Gemmatimonadaceae bacterium
GACTGACGTTCTCGATTCCGCTCGCGGCCATTCTCGCGGCGCACGAATCCGGACACTATCTCGCGGCTCGGCGCTACCGGGTAAACGCGAGCCCGCCGTACTTCATCCCCTTTCCGCCGCAGCTCGGACTGCTCGGAACGATGGGCGCGTTCATTCGCCTCCGCTCCCCGCTGTACGACCGTCGCACCCTGTTCGACATCGGCGCCGCCGGTCCGTTCGCGGGAATCGTCGTCGCCATTCCGGTTCTGCTCGTTGGTCTCGCGCAGAGCGCGACGGTGATGCTTCCAAGCGTGCCGTTCGCGCACCAGGTCATCGTGGTGGAGGACTTTCATCTGCTGCTTGGCGACTCGCTCCTCCTCGCGCTGTGCCGAGCGATCGTCGGAGCGCACGGGACCATCGCGCTCACGCCGCTCGCGATCGCGGGATGGACGGGGATGTTCATCACCTGCCTCAATCTGCTTCCGCTTGCGCAGCTCGATGGCGGTCACATCACCTTCGCGCTGTTCGGAAGCGCGCAGTCGTGGGTCGCGCGCTTTTTCTGGCTCCTGCTCATACCGCTGGGGCGACTCTGGCAGGGATGGTGGCTCTGGGCCGTGCTCGCGCTCGTGATCGGCCGCGGACGGCTCGGTCATCCGATGCTGATCGCGCCCGAGCGCCCGCTGGATGCGAAGCGGCGCGTACTCGCGTGGCTGGCGATCGCACTACTACTGATGACGTTCACGCCGCTGGCCATCTACGTCCCTTCGTAGCGCCAACGCGACTAGAAGGGCGCGTAGCGCTCCGGACGCTTGGTGAAGTCCGCCAGCGTGTGCGCAATCTCGTTCGAGAGCGCCTCGAGATCGCGCTGCAACTGCGCGTCCGAGAGAAAGCGACCGGCCGCTCCGTCTTCGCGTGCGATGCGGATGCGCACCGAATCGAGCTCGGTGCGCGCGCCCGCAAGCGCTTTGCGGAGCCCCGAATCGGACTTGATGCGGCTGAGCGTTCCGGGCTCGCGCGCGAAATCGAGAAGCGAGTCGGCGCGCTCGAGCGCGAGCCTCGCGCGCTCGTTGAGGGTGCGGTCGCGGGCGAGCAGCGTGAGCGTCCCCTTCTTGCGCAGCGTGAATTGCGCCATGTGCTTGATCACGAGCTGGAGCCCCGACCGGTGCTCGGCGAGCGAATTGAACTGCGATTGCGTCTTGGAGAGATCGCTGCCGATCGAGCGCAGGCTGGTCACGATTTCCGGCAAATCCTGTCCGGCGGCAGTGAGCTCGTTGGAGCGGAAATCGGGATCGATGACCGAGACGCGCGTGAGCGTGTCTCCGGCCTCGAGCACTGGCGCCGTCGACGATCCGACGCGCAGGGCGACGACCTGCGCGCCAACGAAGGTGCCGCCCGGTTTGAACTCGACGCGCGAGTCCTTCCTGATGAACTGCTTGTATGGGCTTAGCACCTCCACCTCGAGCACCGTCTGCACCGCGGAACCCGGGCGAAAGCCCACGGCCTTCACGACGCCCACCTTCTGTCCCTGCAGCCAGACGTCGGTGCCCTTGAAGATGCCGCTCGCCTGGTCCGCGAGAATGTACGCGGTATACGTATCGCCCCTGAGCGAGCCGACACGGGCAAAGGCGATGATCGACAACGCGCCACCGATGATGATGACGAGCGCAACGATGCCGCCCGCGAGGTTGCGCCACGAGGGAGGACCGTACGCCATGGCTCGCTACCCTTGCCCCGGCAGGCCGAGAGAGGAGAACGGAGTGTGCATGCTCAAAGCTAGAGGCAAGGCGCGGGCCGTGGCTGCGGCCGGTTCCCACGGTAGCGGCTGATGGTAGTTTGGGGCGTGCAACGCGACCTCCCGACGCTCGCTCGGTCCAGATTCGACGTCCTCGTGATTGGCGGAGGGATCGTCGGTGCGTGCGTCGCCCGCGACGCGGCGCTGCGCGGACTCTCCGTGGCCTTGATCGATCGCGGCGACTTCGGCGGCGGGATCTCGTGGAACAGTTTGAAGATCGTCCACGGAGGGCTGCGGTCGCTACAGGGGCTCGACATTCGTCAGGCGCGCGAATTCGTGCGCGAGCGGCGCGCATGGCTCACGATCGCTCCGCATCTGGTCGAGCCGCTGTCATTCGTGGTGCCGACGCGCGGCTTCGGGCGGGAATCGGCGCTGCTCTTGCGCGCAGGACTCGCATTGAACGATGTGGTGTCGAGCGATCGAAACGGCGGGATCTCCCCCTCGCGCCTGCTGCCGGGGGGCCGCGCCCTATCGACGAGCGAGATGCGATCGCTCGTGCCCGGCGTATTTGAGGCGTACTCCGGAGGCGCGCTCTTCCACGACGCTCAGCTGTATTCGGCCGAGCGGCTGGTGGTCGCGGTGCTGGAGGACGCAGTGCGCGCTGGAACGACCATCGCCAACTATGTCGAGGCGACGGCGGCGTTGCGCGACGGAGCCACGCTGGCTGGGGTCTCGGCCGCCGATCATCTCGGCGGCGAGCGCTTCGATGTGCGCGCCGCGATGATCGTGAATGCGGCCGGCGCCGGTGCGGCGGCCGTCGCCGACAATCTGATGGGGCGAGTCGGGAGCGTGAAGCCGATGAGCGGGATCGCGCTCAACCTCATGCTGGCGGGCGACGAGGGCATCTCGACGGCGTTCGCGCTCGGGACGAGCGAAGAGGGAGGGATGCGGCGACTCTTCGTCGTGCCGTGGCGCAAGCGCACACTGGTGGGCACCGCGCACTACGCATGCGAGCGTGCGCCCGCATCGGATGCGGAGCTCGAGCCATTCGTCGCGCGATTCGTGCGCGAGATTGCCGCGGCGTGGCCCGCGCGACGGATCACCCGGGAGAGCGTGCTGCTCGTGCACGCGGGCATGCAGCCGCTGCCGCACGGTGCGCCGGGGACGAAGGCGCACGGCCCTCCGGAGCATCTGATCGTCGATCACTCGCGCGACGGCGTGCCGCAGTTGCTCACCGCGATCGGGCCCAAGCTCACGACGTCCCGCGCGATCGCCGAACAGCTGGCTGACATCGTGTGCGAGCGAATCGGGCGCGCGACGAAACCATGCGAGACGGCGACGCGAATGCTCGCGTCCGCGCCTGCGGACGATGTGGCGATCGCGATCGAGCGAGCGCTGGCAGGCGACCGCGCGGGGCTGCCCCCCGAAGTGGTGACCCACCTCGTGCGAAGCTATGGCGCGGAGTTCGACTCGCTGATCCGGATGGTGCGCGACAACCCCGCGCTCGGGGCGCGCGTCGAGGAAGACTCACCCGTGATCGCGGCTCAGCTCTCGCGTGCGGTGCGCGGCGAGATGGCGGTAACCGTGGAGGATCTGATCAATCGCCGCACGGAGCTCGGGTCGACCGCGCGCGCCACCGCGCGCTCGCATGCTGCCGCCGCCGCCGCGCTCGCGCCGGCCGCGCCGGTTAGCGGCTAGCCTGCGGCGACTCCGGGCTCGCGGCGTCTGGCACACTCGATTCGCGCAGCCGGTAGCTCCGCCGCCGCGATGCGTTGAAGTGCACGATCATCTCGCCCACCAGTCCGAGCGCGATCGCCTGCACGCCCAGCACCGTGAGCAGCACCGCGAGCAGCAGCAGCGGGCGATCGCCGAGCGGATCGCCGAAGAGGCGTTGAACGAACATCACGGCGAGCGCGATCCCGCCGGTGCCGGCGAGCACGGCACCGATGAGGCCGAAGAACCGCAGCGGCTTCTCGGTGAAGCGAAGGAGGAAGTACAGGCCGAGGATGTCGATCAGCCGCCGAACGTACACTCCGGGCCGATAAACGCGCCGCGGAAGATCGATCGCATGCTGCGGGCTCGCGACCTCCGCTACGTTGTAGCCGTTGTAGATGGCGAGCAACGGAAGAAAGCGCGCGAAGTCGCCGTAGAGCGGGATGTCCTGGAGCACGGTGCGCCGCGCCGCGCGTACGCCGCACGCGATATCGTGCAGCGTGCCATTCGCAAGCCGGCCCGCGGTGAGATGCAGCGCGAGATGTTGGAGGCGATTGACCTTCGAGTCGAGCCGCGGCCAGCGCCGCGCAACCGCGAGGTCGGCTCCGCCCTCGACCGCCGCAAGGAGCTCGCACACCGCCGACGGCTGCACCTGCCGGTACGCCGGCACCGTCACGACGAGATCACCGCGCGCTTCGGCGAGGCCCCTGCGGAGCAATGCGGTTTCGCCGATGCTGCGCGGCGACTCGATCACTCGCACCCGCGCGCCCTCGCGCTGCAGCGCGTGCAGCGGCTCGAGCATCTCGTGGAAGAATGGGTGCGCCACAAAAATGAATTCGTAGCTGCGGCCGCACGCGTCGAGCGCCGATGCATACTCGCGATATAGCGCGTCGAGCGGCTCCGGCCGCTCGACGACGGTCACGATCACGGACACGTCGGATTGTGTTTCCGCGCGTGGGTGAATCGCACCGGCGCGCTCCCGGGTCGCCATCACTGTCATCCGTACACCGCGCGCGCCTCGAGTCGCTCGAGCTGTTCCTCGGCCCGGACCTTTTGCAACGCGCCCTCGGCGATGAGACCGAGCATCATCAGAAATGCCGCGAGCGCGATGCAGAGCAGCGCGCTTCCCGGAAGCACGTAGTCGTGCATCGGAGTCGCGTCGGTCGAGGCTGTGCGCTGTACGACCGCCAGCAGCCACGCGGCGAAGAAGCCCGTAGCGATCACGCCAGAGGACAGTGCGCCGAGTCCGAACATCACGAGCGGATTCTCACGGAAGGTGGCGATCATGCGGATGGTGAGCAGATCGGCGAGAAGCTTCGCGATGCGCGAAAGTCCGTACTTGCTCACGCCGAATTTGCGTGCGTGATGACGGACGGGCACTTCGGCGATGCGCGCATTCGCGGTCGCGGCCGCGAGGGCGGGAAGAAAGCGATGCATGTCGGAATAGAGATGGAGCTTGTCGAGCAGCTCCCGCCGATATGCCTTGAGCGAGCAGCCATTGTCGCGGATGTGCACGCCGGTGAGGCGGATGATGATCCGGTTCGCGACCCACGAGGGGATTTTGCGCGTGACGACCTTATCCTGGCGATTCATTCGGTAGCCGGCGACGAGGTCGTACCCTTCCTCGAGCTTCGCCACGAGAAGCGGGATGTCGCGCGGATCGTTTTGCAGATCGCCGTCCATGCTGACGACGATCCCGCCACGCGCGCGGTCGAATCCCGCCTGCATCGCCTGCGTCTGTCCGTAGTTGCGGGCAAGCCGGAGGACCACGATGCGCGGGTCTTCCGCCGCGAGCGACTCGGCAACCCGAGCCGTGGTGTCCCTGCTTCCGTCATCCACGAGCACGAGCTCCCACGACGGGTGCCCGGCGAGTGCGGCGCGAACCGCCTCCACGAGCGGCCCAACGCTTTCCTCCTCGTTGTACATCGGCACCACGACAGAGAGGGCTGGCACGTTTGATGGGATCATGCAGGGAAAAGTGTGGTTCGTGCAGGACTGATGTGAGACGAGTGTGTACCCTCACCGCCACATTGACCGTCTATCCGTGGAGAGGCTGCGCACGCGGGGCATGTCCTTTGCCCGCCAACAGATACGAGCGTTTCCACGTGCGTCCCACCCACCTTCAACCGCCTTCATGAACTCCTCCGGCCTCGTCGCTGGCGAAAGCCGATCGCCCGCTCTCGAACGTCTCGCCTCCACCCCGCCGATGCGCATTCTGCTGATCGCACCGCAGCCATTCTTCGCGCAGCGTGGTACGCCGATCAATGTGCGTCAGATGGTGCAGGTGCTCTGTGAGGCGGGACACGACGTGCATCTGGCGACCTATCCGATGGGTGATCCAGTGGTCGTGCCGGGGCTGCATATCCATCGCGCGGCGGCGATCCCGGGCGTGCGTGACGTGCCTATCGGATTCTCGTGGCGGAAAATAGCGCTAGATCTGTCGCTTGCACTCACGGTGTGGCGGCTCATCGGGACCAGTCGCTTCGACGTCGTGCACGCGGTCGAGGAGTCCGTGTTCTTCGCGCTTCCCGCCGCGCGAATGCGGCGTATTCCGGTGATCTACGATCTCGACTCGTGGCTCTCCGACCAGCTGGCGTACGGCGGTCGCGTGAAGAATGGCGCGCTCCTGAGCCTACTGCGCCGCATGGAGCGCGCGGCACTGCGCCGCTGCCGGCTCGCGATCACGGTCAGCGCCTCGCTGTCGGAGGCGGTGCACGCGATGGAGCCGAGCCTTCTGGTCGCACAGATCGAGGACTCTCCGCTCGACGAGGCGCTTCGCGCGCCCGATCCGGCGCGTGTTGCGGGTCTCCGCGCGAGTCATTCGCTGGGGCTCAGCCGCGCGATCGTCTACACGGGCAATCTCGAGGGCTATCAGGGGATCGATCTTCTGCTCGACGCGTTCGTGCTCGTCGCGCGCGCGCGCGACGATGCGGTTCTCGTGCTCGTGGGAGGATCGCCCGCCCAGATGGCTTCCGTGCGTGCCCGCGCGATGACACTCGGCGTCGGCGAGCGCGTGGTACTCACGGGTCAGCGTCCCGCCAGCGAGATGCCCGAGTGGATGGCGCTCGGCGACGTGCTCGTATCGCCGCGACTGCACGGAGGGAATACACCGCTCAAGCTGTACTCATACATGTGGTCCGCGGTCCCCATCGTCGCCACCGATTTGCCGACGCACACGCAGGTGCTCGATGCCGGCACCGCCGTGCTTCGGCCGGCCACGGCGGACGGATTGGCGAGCGGAATTCTCGACGTGCTCGCCGACCGCGCGCGCTTCGCTCCAATCGGCGCCGCGGCGCGCGCGCGTGTGGCCAGCGACTACTCGCGCGAGGCCTTTCGCCGGAAGCTGCTCGCCGCCTACGCGTCGATCGCGCCCGACGTTCGCTCCAGCGTCGCGACGAGCATGTAGCCGCTCGTGAATGGCAGCAGCGCGTCGAGCCCGGCGAAGGCGCGCATGACGGGATACATCATCTTCACCACGGCGCTCACGGGCTTGTCCTCGCGCGCACCCGCCTGGATCGTCCCCTTCGCGGTGCGGAGCGCCGTGGCCGAATTCGCGCGACCGCCAGCGACGTTGAGCACGGTGTCGAGCGCGAATGAGAAAAAGCGAACGTAGTCGCGCGTCTTGCGGAGTTGGAGAGTTGCGGGCAGGAGCGCGCGCAGCGTATGCGCATCGTAGCCCGCATGGAGATGCCCGTGCCACTCATCCGTCAGCCCGAGCGCGCGTCGCACGGGATGCAGCACTCCCCTCGGCTTGAGCCGCGGCACGTTCAGCACCGCGCGGCCCCCGACCTTCAGGCAGCGCGCGATCTCCGCGAGGAGCGCTCGATCATCGGACACGTGCTCGAGCATGTCCGCGACCACGATCAGGTCGAAGGTGGCGTCGGCATAGGGCAGGTGCGAGCCGGTGAGCTCGCGCACCGGCTCGCCGAGCACACGCTGGATGGCGTGCACGGCGTGCGACGTGAGATCGGCGCTGCTCCACTCGCCCTCGCGCTGGCGAAAGAGCCATCCGATCACGCCGTTGTCGGTGCCGAGATCGAGCGCGCGTTTCCCGCGCACATCGCCCGCGGCGCGCG
>DATCPC010000089.1:0-6167 GCA_036564355.1 Gemmatimonadaceae bacterium
TTTGCGCTCGCGGCGATTCCGGCGCGCTGGACGCTCGAACGCGGCGCGTGGGTGGAGGCCGCCGCGCTCGAGCCGACGGCGAGCGCCTTTCCCTACACCGAGGCGATGACGTACTTCGCGCGCGCACTCGGCGCGTCACACACGGGCGATCTCGCGAGGGCGCACGCATCCACGGATTCGCTGGCGTCGATTCAGCAGCGGTTGAGCGCGAAGGGCGAGGGATATTGGGCGGAGCAGGTGGCGATCCAGCATCTCGCCGCGCAGGCGTGGGTGGATCTGGCCGAGCATCGGGAGAGCGATGCGCTCGCGCACATGCGCGAGGCCGCGGCGCGTGAGGATGCGACCGAGAAGAGCGCGGTGACGCCGGGGCCGCTCGCGCCGGCGAGGGAGCTGCTCGGCGACATGCTCGTGGTGCTCAAGCGACCCGCGGAGGCGAGTGCGGAGTATCGCGCGACGCTGGCGAAGGAGCCGGGTCGGCGGCACGCGCTCGCGGCGATCGGTAAACTGGACTAGTCGCTTTACCGATTCTGGCGCTTCGCGGAGCTCCTGCCCGCGAACAGTATTGGAGGACGCTTCGCTCCCTCCTCCAACACTCCGCATGCCGACGTTTCTTCCAGCCTGGCTCATCTTCGCCGCCGTTCTCGCGCCCAACGCCCGCGCGCAGGACAATCCTGTGTCCAGCTCTCTTCGCGAGGCCGCCACTCCGCACGGCGTGGCCATCCTCGCCGCTGCTCGGGCGATGCCGGCCGAGAAATACGGTTTCAGCCCTACGCCCGCTCAGCGGACGTTCGGCCAGCTCGTCATCCACATCGTGAGCGACAGTCGGATCACGTGCAGTGCGATCGCTGGCGTGACGCCGGGGCCGGAAGAAAAGCTAGACGTGAGTGACTCGAAGGAAACGCTGATCGGCGCCCTTCAGAAAAACCTCGCGTTCTGTGATTCCGCTCTGGCGCAGGTCACCGATGCCAAGCTCGCCGATCGCGTCACCTACTATGATCGGCCCGGGCAGCGCGTGCAGGCGCTCGTCGGATTGGTGGACGATTGGGCGGATCACTACAGTCAGCAGGCAATCTATCTGCGGCTCAATGGCATTCTGCCACCAACAGCAAAGCGCGATCAGAGCGCCGCCGCCTCCACGCAGGATTCAGCAGCTACCGCGCACGACGGGCAGCGCGACTTCGATTTCGAGCTCGGCACCTGGACGATTCACATCAAGCGCCTGCTGCATCCGTTGTCCGGGTCTACCGAGTGGGCGAGCCCAAAGGGCTATTCGCACATCGTACGCAAGGTCTGGGATGGCCGCGCGAGCCTGGCGGAGCTCGAGAACGATCTGCCCTCACGGCACTTCGACGGACTGATGCTGCGGCTGTACGATCCGCAGTCGCGTCAGTGGAGCATCTACTGGGGGAGCAGCAAGACCGGAGCCCTCGACGCTCCGCTCGTTGGCCACTTCGACAATGGACGCGGCGAGTTCTTCGTCCACGACACATATCAGGGTACTCCGATACTCGTCCGGCTGGTCTACTCCGACATCACGCCGACGTCGTTTCGAACGGAGTCATCGTATTCGGCCGACGGCGGAAAATCGTGGGAGCCGAACCTAATCCAGACCTTCACCCGCGTGAAGCGGTAGCGCGTGCACGAGGGAGCGCCGCGGCCATCCGGCGAACCCCCTCCTGCAGCTCCTTGCCGTTCAGCGAGGCGAAGCCGAGACGCACGAACGGCTGCGGACGTCCGTCGAGTGTGTAGGCGGCGGCCGTCACGATCACCGCACCCTTGTCTCGCGCGGCGCGCGCCCACGCGTCGACATCGAGCCCCTTTCGCGCCTTCACCCACAGCGCGATGCCGCCGGCAGGAACGTCGAAGGTGAGCTGATCGCCGAGCTGGTCGCGCAGCGCGGCGACGAGAGTGTCGCGACGCACCCTGTACTCCCTTCGCACGCGGTGGATGTGTCGCTGGATCGTACCATCCTCGAGCAACTCGGCGATGGCGTACTCGAGCACCTGATCGCCCTGCGTATCGATGTACGAGCGGTGCGCCGCGAGCCGTTCGATGAGCGGCGTGGGCGCGACGACGTACCCGATGCGCAACGCGGGCGCGAGCACCTTCGACAACGTGCCGATGTACGCGACCACGCCGCCGGGATCCACGCTCGCGAGGGGAAGCACGGGCCGACCATCGTAATGGAAATCGTAGTCGTAGTCATCCTCGACGATCGCGATGCGATGCGCTCGCGCGAGCTCGAGCAGCCGCAGTCGTCGGCCGGCCGAGAGGGTGACGGTAGTGGGGAATTGGTGGTGAGGGGTGACATAGATCGCGCGCACGTGATGATCGGCGATGACGCGCTCGAGGGCGTCTGTTCGTAAACCGTCGTGGTCGACGGGCACGCCGATGATCTTGGCACCGGCCTGGCGAAAGGCTTCCCACGCGGGGCCGTATCCGAGCTGCTCCACGGCCACGACGTCGCCGGGGCGGATCAGCGCGCGGGCGAGAAGCGCGAGCGCCATCTGGCTGCCGCGGGTGATGCAGACGTTGGCCGACGTCGCCGCGAGACCACGCGTGCTCGCGAGCATCGTCGCAAGCGCGTCGCGAAGCCGCGGATGACCCTCGGGATTTGCGTATGATAGTAGCGCGCCGCCACGCTTTCCAATCGCGCGTCGGTACGCGCGACCGATCAGATCGCCCGGTGCGAGACGCACGTCGGCGCGAGCGGGAGCGAAGAGCAGACTGCCGCGCGGAACGTCGTGCGGACGCTCGGGCGTGGGCGCGGCGAGAAGGTCGTAGGCGACGCGCGGAGCCATGCCGGGCGCGGATCGCTGCGGCGCGAACCTACGCGGCTTCGGATCGGGGAGGTCCGCCGACACGAACGTCCCTCGCGCCGGGCGACTCACCAGCCATCCCTCGGCCACCAGATCATCGAATGCGGAGACGACCGTCAGCCGCTGCACGCCGAGCGCGTGGGCGAGCGTGCGGGTGCCGGGCAGGGGATCGCCGGGGCGGAGCCGGCCGCGCCGGATGTCTGCTTCGATCGCGCGGGCGATTTGCTGGAAGAGCGGAACGCCGCGCTGGCGTTCGAGCGGGAACGCAAAGTCCCAGCGAGCCATTGTCGGTGACCTCGAATCGTGCTGGACTAGTGGTATTCCCGATATCAGTGCGTCAAGATAGTCCGCAATCTAAAAGAATTCGACGAGGAGGGTGAAGCACGCGAGGTCAGAGATCGAGCACGGAGTCCAGGCCGCGATGCACTCCGACAAGTGTAGAAACCTTCCGAATGGCGACCAGCGCCCCGTCCGCGTACGGACGTGCGCTGTTGCCCGAGTCGTGACGGATCAGCAGCTTCTGATCGGGCATCCCGAAAATGATTTCGGCGCTGATCACGTAGCCGGGCAAGCGAATGGAGTGGACCTGGGAGCCGGTAATCGTGGCGCCGCGGGCTTCGAGAGGGCCGTCCGTCATCGCGATCGGAACCGTGGGCTCCGGATTGCGCACCCTCGACAGACGATACGCGAGCTCGCGGGCGGTGCCACTCGGTGCGTCGCGTTTGTCGTCGCGCGCATAGTCGATGATCTCCCATTGGGGGATGACCCGAGCCGCGATCTCGGCGAACTTCTGCAGCAGGACGACGGTCAGTGCAAAGTTGCCGCAGGCGAGCACCCCACGCTGCTGTTTGCGCGCGAACGTGTCTATTTCCGCGAAATCGCTCTCCGTGAGGCCGGAGGTGCCGACGACGACATGCGCACCGTGCTCGAGCGCGGTCATGATGTTGGCCTTCGCACTATCCGGCTTCGTGTACTCGACGAACACATCGCACGGCGTGCCGAGCGCCTCGGCGGCCGAGGCATAGATGAGCGCGGTGAGGCGCGGCTCGTTCAGCACCTCGCCGAGAACGCGACCGGCGTGCGTGCGCCCGATCGCGCTCACGAGCTCGAGGTCCGGCGCCGCTGCGATCGAGCGTGCGAGCTCGGAGCCCGCCCAACCGGTCGCGCCCGCCACACAAACTTTCAGCGTCATGGGAGTCCCTCGAGGACGACTCGATGTCCGGCGCCCTCGAGCGCGGCGGTTGCTTTGGAGAGTACGTCCTGGTGAAGCAGTACGTAGTCCGTGTCGTACGTGGCGATCGGGAAGATCGGCACCGCGGCGGCTGCCAACGGGCTCGCGAGGGCGGCAAAGATTCCGATCAAACCCAATGGCAACGGGCCGTCGACGCGAAACGCTCGGTACCCGCGTTCGGCGCTGACATGCGCGGGGAGCGCCGCTTCGTCGGCGACGATGGACAGTTCCGTGGGGGTGCGAGAGATCGTAAGGAACGTACGTGCCAACGTCGTCCACTCGGGAATCGGCTCTGTCGGCGCGAGGCGACAGAGTGCGAACGGCGCGGCGAGCACCGTGAGCGAGAGATGATGCGGAGGTGGGGATTGGTGGGATGACATCTCGTCCTTACGTGGGGGACGCGACCGAGCGCCGTGACACCAGGGTCGCTGGCGCAGGGCGTGCGAGCTGCTCGGCGAAATGCTCGTGCAGCTCAACGGTCTCGCGGAGGCGACTGCTTTGTATCGCGCCACGCTGCAGAAGGAGCCGAACCCCCCGGGCCCGCGCTCCGTGGGGTTTGCGAGGCGAAGTCGCGCGGTCAGGCCGCTGCGAAGCCGGCCCTGCCGTGCTAGTCCTGCAAGACGAAGGTGACTTTCATCAGGACCCGGTACTCGGTGATCTTGCCCTTCTCGATCACTATTTTTTCGCTCTTGATCCATGCGCCCGTGAGATTCCGAAGTGTCTTCTCCGCTCGGGCGATGCCGGTCCGCATGGCGTCATCGAAGCTCTTGGTCGAGGAGCTGTGAATCTCGGTTACCTTGGCGACGGCCATAGGGCGCTCCGTGTGAGAGGTGGTAGAGAGCTGCTGGAGGGGGAAAGCTAAAGACCAACCTACGCCGGCCGGGGCGCCTCGGAAAGTGAGCCAGAAAAGCGAAGCGGACTCGAGGATCTGACCAGCTCGCCGCGTGCTCATAAGCCCGCTGCAGGCGCGGGTTGTTGTCCCTGGCTGTCGCCTGATGACGTCCCTCCTTCGCGATAGTTTTGGGTGCATGACGAGAAACCACCGAACAATTGCGATTCTCACCGGCGGCGGAGACGTTCCCGGACTCAATCCTGCGATCAGGGCGATCACGATCCGCGCGCTGCGCGAAGGCTATCGTGTTATTGGCATTCGACGCGGTTGGGCTGGACTCGTCGACTACAACCGGGACGGCGGGGCCGATAACTCCGAAAACGCGCGGGAGCTGTCCGAGGCCATTGTCAATCGGGCGGGCCGCACCGGCGGCACTTTCCTCCACACCTCTCGAACGCGGCCAAGCCATCTGCCACGCGCGCGCGTGCCGGCGCAGCTCGCCGGTTACGAGGAGCCCATCAACGACGTCACGAAGGACGTGCTCCGGAACCTCGAGCACATCGGAGTCGACGTACTGATTCCGATCGGAGGGGACGACACGCTCAGCTACGGAAAGCGCCTGCACGACGAAGGGGTGCACGTCGTTGGCATCCCGAAGACAATGGACAACGACGTCTACGGCACCGATTACTGCATCGGCTTCAGTACGTGCGTCACGCGAACGATCGAGCTCACGCATCGTCTGCGCACCTCCGCCGGCTCACACGAGCGCTTTCTCGTCATCGAGGTCTTCGGCAGATACGCCGGCTTCACGGCGCTCCTGCCGACGATGGCCGGTGCGGCCGACCGCTGCCTCATTCCCGAGTATCCGGCCGACGTAGAGCAACTGACCGAGCTGATGACCTACGACCACAACAGGAATCCCAGCAAGTACTCGGTAGCACTCGTATCGGAGGGAGCACGCCTCAAGACGCAAGTAGGAATGAGCTTCGAGAGCGAAGAGACGGACATGTTCGGACACCGCAAGCTCGGCGGTATCGGTGACAAGGTCGCAGCGGCGCTCAAGGAATACTCACCCAGGTACAACAACGGCCGCCGGATCGACGTCGTCAGCCAGCGGCTTGGCTATCTCGTTCGTTCGGGCGATCCGGATGCACTCGACTCCATCGTGCCGATGGCGTTCGGCAATCTCGCGCTCGACCTGATCCTGAAGAAGGAATTCGGCCGTCTCGTGAGTGTTCACAAGGGCTTTTACGACAGCGTTCCGATCACGAGCGTGACGTCG
>DATCPC010000103.1:0-33282 GCA_036564355.1 Gemmatimonadaceae bacterium
GTTGTCGAACAGATGCTTGGTGAACGAATCGTTCACCGAGATCACCGGAAAGCGCAGGATTCCTTCCTTCGCCATCGCCTTGAGCCGGATCACGCCCGTGGTCGTCTCCTCGGTGCTGCCGATGACCTTGTCGAGGAGCGCCTTGCGCGCGCTCGCGTCCATCCCTTCCACCCAGTTGCGCACGGCGGGCGGTAGATCGTCGAGGCGGCCGAGCGCGATCATGTGCAGCGCGCCGACGACATCGGCGCCGTCGTCCATCGTGATATCGGGACCGTGCGCGATCGCGGCGCGAATGTGCTCGTAGTACGTCTCGTTGTCCTCGCCCTTGATCGCGAACACCTTGATGCCGTGATCCTTGACCATGTGGGCCGCGACATCATCCTGCGTCGAGAGCGGATTCGAGGCGCAGAGCGCGACATCGGCGCCGCCCGCCTTGAGCGTGATCATCAGATTCGCGGTCTCGGCCGTGACGTGCAGGCACGCGGACATCTTGAGGCCGGTGAAGGGCTTCTCCTTGGCAAAGCGCTCCTTCACCTGCCGCAGGACCTGCATCGAACGCTCGGCCCATTCGGTGCGGCGACGGCCGTGCTCCGCCAGCGCGAGGTCCTTGACGTCGTAGGTGGCTCTGTCGACGGAGTCCTTCATGATCGTAGCCATCAGTAAGTCCGGGTAGAAGTCAGAAAGGTCGCGTCAGACGCGGGAGCCTTCAGCGGCGCTGCGCAGGTCGTCCAGGCGATCTGTGCGCTCCCACGTGAAGAACGAAAGAGACGTTCCACCGGCCTTCTCGGTAACGGCGGAGCGGCCGAAGTGGCCGCCGGATGCGGTGCGGCGATAGATAGGCGAACGCAGGCCGAGCGCCTTGATGATGCCGCGCGGGCTGAGGTCGAACACCTCGCGAATCGCGTGACGAATGCGCTCTTCGGGAATGGTGCACGTATTGAAGGTGTCGACCATGATGCTCACCGGCTCGACGACTCCGATCGCGTAGGCGAGCTGCACCTCGCAGCGCTTGGCGAATCCGGCCGCGACGATGTTCTTCGCCACCCAGCGGGCGGCGTACGCGGCGGAGCGATCGACCTTGGAGGGATCCTTGCCGCTGAATGCGCCGCCGCCGTGCCGAGCGGCGCCGCCGTACGTGTCGACGATGATCTTCCGCCCCGTGAGGCCGGCGTCGCCCTGCGGACCGCCGACGACGAAGCGCCCCGTCGGGTTGATGTGATACTTCACATCACCGGCGAGGAGCTCGGGAGGAATCGCGCGCTCGATCACTTCGGAGATGATCGAGGCGCGAAGCTCATCGTTGGAGACCGTCTCCGCGTGCTGCGTCGAGACGACCACCGTGCCGACGCGCAGCGGGCGTCCGTTCTCGTAGAGCACCGTCACCTGCGCCTTGCCGTCGGGGCGCAGCCACGGGAGCGCACCGGACTTGCGGCGCTCGGCAAGCGTCTGCGTGAGGAGATGCGCGAGCTGAATCGGCATCGGCATGAGCTCGGGCGTCTCGTCCGACGCGTAGCCGAACATCATCCCCTGGTCACCCGCGCCGCCCGTGTCCACGCCCTGCGCGATGTCCGGCGACTGGCGATCGATGGTGCTCAACACGGCGCACGTCTTTCCATCGAATCCGAAGCTCGCATCGTTGTAGCCGATCGACGAGATCGTGCCGCGAACGATGTCCGGAATCGACACGTACGTGTTCGTGGTGATCTCCCCGGCCACGCAGGCGAGCCCGGTGGTCACGAGAGTTTCGCACGCGACGCGCGCCTCCGGATCCGCCGCAAGGATTGCGTCCAGCACGGCGTCGGAGATCTGATCCGCGATCTTGTCCGGGTGACCTTCGGTCACCGATTCGGAAGTAAAAACGAAGCTGTTCATTGGGAGCGGCGAGGGAACGTGCGCAGACCGGCGCAAACCATTGATTGATGCCTTCGTAACGAGTCAATCGAATTGCATTTTACCGCGTTCACACGGAATGGGGCAAGCCGTCGAGCAGCTCGGCGACCTCGCCGAATGTCTCCCTGAAGGCACGCAAAATGATCGCCTCGGAGGCGGCCGCCGTTCGCGACTCCATGGCTTTTTGCGCGCACTCGGCGGCGACCGTGGCCGTCGTGCCGCGCACGAGCCGCTTGAGCAGCGTAACCGAGCGCGGCGACACGCTCATGCTGCGCACGCCGAGCCCGATGAGTGCGAACGCGGTGAGCGGCTGGGAGGCCATCTCGCCACATACAGTGACCTCGATGTGATTCGCGTCGCCTACCTGCACCGTGCGTTGAATCAGGCGCAGCACCGCCGGATGCAGCGGAGTGAACCGCGGCGCGAGGTTCGCGTTTCCGCGGTCGACTGCCAGCGTGTACTGCGTGAGGTCGTTCGTGCCGATGCTAAAGAAGGAGGCGTCGCCCACGAAGCTGTCCGCGGACACCGCCGCCGCCGGCGTCTCGATCATGACTCCGATCGGGATGTCTCTGCGGTGCGGGACGCCACGCGCCTCGAGCTCGGCCGAGCCCTCGGCGATCAGCACTCGCGCCTGGCGCACCTCGTCCTGTGAGACGATGAGCGGCAGCATGATGCGCACATCGCCGTACGACGCCGCGCGCATAAGTGCACGGAGCTGAACCTTGAACATCTCCGGCTCGTCGAGGCACATGCGGATGGCGCGCCAGCCGAGAAACGGATTGGCCTCGGTGGGGTGGCCGCCCACCGGCAGCTTGTCGCCGCCGATGTCGTACGTGCGTATGACGACGGGCGCGCCGCCGAACGACTCCGCCACACGCTTGTACGCGCGGAACTGCTCCTCCTCATCCGGCATCGTGGTTCTGCCGACGACAAGGAACTCCGTGCGCATCAGCCCTATGCCGTCCGCGCCGCTGCGCACCGCGAAGTCGGCCTCCTCCGGAAAGTCCACGTTCGCGCGCAGCACGAGACGCTGGCCGTCCAGCGTCACGGATTCCGCGCTGCGCAGCAGCTCGAGCTCCTCCGTGAGCCTGGCCTCGCGCTGCGAGCGCTCGTTGAATTGCAGAATTTCCTCGGCCGTGGGGTTGACCGAGATCGTTCCCGCGGCGCCGTCGAGAATCGCCATTTCGCCGGTGCGCAGGCGAGTCGTCGCATCGCGCAGGCCGACGACGGCAGGGATGCCGAGCGAGCGTGCGAG
The DNA here is from genome assembly GCA_036564355.1 of Gemmatimonadaceae bacterium. Classification (GTDB taxonomy): domain Bacteria; phylum Gemmatimonadota; class Gemmatimonadetes; order Gemmatimonadales; family Gemmatimonadaceae; genus FEN-1250. The sequence continues at coordinate 3,146 of DATCPC010000103.1, forward strand.
AATGGCGACGTGTGAGACGCGCGTGCCCGCATCGGTCGCGATCGCCGCGATCGCTTCGCGGTCGAGCTGCACCGTGAGGCTCGGCGTCAGGTCGTGCGTGACGAGGATCGCGTTCGCCCCCTTGGGAACGTCGACGGGATCATGATCCGGAAGTCCGAGGAGCAGCGACAGCACGCGAATCTGTACGTCCGCCAGATCGCCCACGCGCTCGCGCATCATCGGTGACGCGTGGCGGGCAAAGTGGTGCCGCAAGTCGAGCATCGTGATCTCGAACGCCGACTCCGCGGCGAGGTTCTGCCTGATGAGCCCATCGACGCGGCCGATCATGTCGGTGTCCTGCAGGATCAGCATCTGCGCCTCGAAGATGCCTGCCTCCTCTTCGCCCGCGTGATGCGCGGCGCGGCGGCGCACGTACTCCAGCCTGTCGCGCGCGCGCCCGAGCGTGAGGTTGAAGCGCTCGATCTCGCCCGGGATCTCCTCATCGGACACGATCCGCTGCGGCACCTCCGGGACTTCCCAGAGGAGCACGTACACGGGCCCGGCTACGATGCCGGGCGAAGCGGATATGCCGACGAGACGGCGATCCACTACCGCTCCCCGAACTTGGCAGCGACGAGGTCGGCGATGGCATTCACCGCCTGCTCCGCGTCCGGACCGTTCGCACGCACAACTATGTTCGAGCCGAACTCCGCCGCGAGCATCATCACGCCCATGATGCTCTTGCCGTTCACCTCGAGGTCCTCGCGCACGATCGTGATGTCGCTTCTGAATTTCGCCGACAGCTTCACGATTTCGGCGGCGGGCCGCGCGTGCAGCCCGTTCTTGTTCACGATTTCCACCGTTCGTTCCATCATCATGAGGCGACCGAGTGAAGTGCGAGAACGACGACGATCAACAGAGCGACACGCCAGCCATCGATGCGGCCGTGCAGCTTCACGAGGGCCACGCCCAGGAGCGCCGCCACCGCGAGGAGGAGAAAGACGAGCGCGTGCGTGCCGAGCAGCGTCTTTCGCGCGACCTCCGCGAGCGGCAATTGGGAGCGGCCCAGGATTCGCGCGGCCGCGAGCGGGAGCGCGAGTCCGCACAATCCCATCACCGCGCGCGCGAGATATTCCGGTCCGCGGCGAAGGACCGGCGTCGCGAGCGAGCCTGCGACGCGCTTGCCGTGTGTCCAGCCGGTGCGAAGCCCCCAGGCGCGCAAGCCGAGATGCCCAACGTTGTAAAGCACGAGGAAGAGCGGCACCACGAGCGCCGGTCCGCCCCCAAGCCCGTACGACAGCAGGGCGACGAGTACCGTGAAGGGTAGCCATCCCGCCCAGACGAGCCGGTCGCCAACGCTGCCGAGGGGTCCGCAGAGGGCGATGCGAAAGCGCTCGATCTGCGCAGGGGGCAGACTCTCGTCGAGCTCGACGCGAGCGAGCGCGCCGACCGCAACCGCGGCAAGATACGGATGCGCGTTGAAGTAGTGCGTCTCGCGAGCGAGCGCCGCGTGATAGGGCGCGCCCGCGCGGCCCCCGGGAAGCGCGCGAAGCGCCGGCTCGACCGAGAAGCCGATGCCCGTGCCGAGCATCGTCTCGTAGTTCCACGACCCCTGCACGGCGAGCATGCGAAAGAACATCAGGCTCGCGGTGAGCGGCGGGAGCGGACGCATCGCGGCGTTCTCCATCAGGCGCGCAGCAGCATCGCGCAGCCGATCGCGAGCCCTCCGATGAAGAACCACGGACCGTGCTTCGACCCGTGCGAAAGCTTCCAGGCAGCGCTCCCCGCGATGGATGCGGCGACGGCAACGAGCACTGCGCGAATCGTGGCCGAGTCGCCATGGCCGTTCGCGACGGCAATGGCGGTGAGCGGCACGAGGAGCACGAGCGCGAGCGCGGTGAGCACGAAGCCGCGCAGCAGGTCGGCGCCGAGCCCGCGCAGCTGCAGCCGCGTGACGACGCTCGCGTCGCCGGCCTCGAGCGCCGGCAGCGCACGCTTCGCCCACCGTCCGTTCAACCGCCGCAATGCATACATGCTGTACCCTCCGACCCATGCCGTGATCATCGCGCCCAGCATCGCGAACAGCAGCGCGCTCGTCGCATCGCCGCTCCGTGACACGTATAACGCTCCTCCTACCACCGAAGCGGTTCCCCATTCCGGATACCGCGAGGCGCCAACCGGGAGCGTCTCGAGCGCCATCATCTCGAGGAATACGCCCGCAAGCAGTCCATCGCTTGCACTCCCGCCCAGCGTTCCCGCGAGCGTCGATGCCACGATCGGTCGAGAGATCATGGCCTGCGGAAAACTCACGACATCGAGGCCGAGAAAAGCACCGAGCAGCGCGAATGCGAGAATCATCGTGATCGTCATGGCGCGCCAACCTTTTCCGTCCCTTCCAGCAAGGCGCTCAAGGACACCGGTCTCGATGCCGGAACATCGCGCGCCGTGACCTCGACTCCGCGCCGCTCGAGCTCCAGCAGCGCGTGCACCTCGTCGCCCGTGAGATACAGGTAACGCAGCCGCTCCACGCGGCCCGCACGATGATGAATCCCGCCGAGATTGACGGCGTGAATGGATTTCTTTGCGGCGACGAGCCGCACCATCGTGTCGATGTCCGACGTCAGAAGAATTCCCGGGCGCTTGTCCTTGTTCCAGTCATCGAGCCTCGACGTCGCGTCCCCGACCGAGGCGAAGAACACATCGAGCTCCGGCGGCACGCCCATGCGATAGAGCTCCTGCTCCCACTCGCTTCGTGCGACTTCGTCGTCGACGAGCACGAGAAAGCCAAGACCCATTGGCTGGCCCCAGCCGACGATCACCTGTCCGTGGATCAGCCGGTCATCGATGCGATACAGCTCAATTGCCACGAGGCGTCCCGAGCGTCACTCTGAGCGTCGGCGCGCCTCGCTCGACCGCCTCCGTCGCCGCCACCTCCGGCGACAGCTGCGGATGCGTGACGAAGTGAAGGAGCGTCGGCAGATTGACCCCGCTCACCACTATAACCTCGCGGTCGCGCAGCAGTCTGAAGGCGGCGATATTGCAGCTGCCCGCAGGAAGATCCGTGAACACCACCTTGGCGCCCAATTCCTCCACCAGCGCGCGCAGCTTTTGTTCGAGCTCGGCGCCGCTCATGCCGGTGTTCGACATGGCCACGAAGCGGCTGCCCATGCCGGTGATTTGCTCGACCGCGGAGACCAGCCCGGCTGCGAGCTCTCCGTGCGCGAGCACGATCGATACGGGATCACTCATCGTCTTCCGCCAGATACTGGCGTACATTCGCGGCCGTGCGCATGCGCCCGATCAGCCGCTCGTTGAATGCCTCAGCGGTGTTGACGCCGCTGAAGCGAAGCAGGTGGGTCATCGCGACGACCTCCGCGACGACCGTGATGTTCTTGCCTGGATTGAGCGGGATGACTGCCGTCGGAATCTGCACGTCGAGAATGTTCGTCGTCGTCTCGTCGAGCCCCGTCCGGTCGAGCGCATCCGCCTTGTCCCACGCCTCGAGCTTGACGATGACCTCGATGCGCTTCTGCAGTCGAACGGCGCGTATGCCGAAGATCGCCTGCACATCGACGAGGCCGACGCCGCGAATCTCCATGTGATGGCGCTGGAGCTCGTGCCCGCGGCCGATGATGATGTCGTGGCCGCGGCGCGTTGCGATGACGAGATCGTCGGCGACCAGGCGGTGCCCCCGCTCCACGAGGTCGAGCACGCACTCGGACTTGCCGATGCCGCTCTGCCCCACGAAGAGAAGCCCGACGCCGTAGACATCGGCGAGCGAGCCATGGAGCGTGGTGGTGGGCGAGAACTCCTCCGCGATCGCGGGCTTGAGGCGAGCGAAGAACTCCGCCGTCTTGAGCGAGCTGCGAAGGATCGGGACGCCGCGATGCCGCGACGCCTGCATCATCTCCTCCGGCACGTGCTGTCCCTTCGTCACCACGACGCACGGAACCTCGAAGGAGAAGAAGAGCTCCATCACCTTGCGGCGCCGCGTGGGCGTGAGCGACGCGAGATAGGTCATCTCCGTCTCGCCGAACACGAGTACGCGGTGCGCTGGGAAACGATCGACGTATCCCGCGAGCACGAGTCCCGGGCTCGACACCTCGCTGCTCAGGATCTCGCGCGCGAGACCGGCGTCGTCGCTCAGCAGCTCGAGCTGCAGCGGCTCCCGCATGAGCCCGAGGACGCGCTCGACGGTGAACGTCTTTCTCATGACGGCACGCTCCGCATCACGCGACCCGCTCCGCCACGATGCTCTCGAGATGCGCCTCCGTTTGCTCTGCCGCCTTCGCCCAGGTGAAGCGCGACGCGAAGCTGCGCCCCGCCGCGCCGAGCGATGCGACGAGCGCCGGGTCGCTCACGACGCGCCTTAACGCCCCGGTGAGCGCGGCGAGATCGCCGTGCGGCACCAGAAAGCCGGTCTCGCCATCGACAACGGATTCCCTCAGCCCCGGCGAGCTCGATGCAACGACCGGCGTAGCGCATGCGGCAGCCTCGAGATTCGTGATCCCCCACCCTTCCTTTGGCGACGTGAAGGCGAGCACCCACGCGCTCCGAAGCAGCGAGAGTTTCTCCGCCTCGGATATGAATCCAAGAAACTTCACGCGATCGCCGAGGTCAAGCGATTGGGCGAGGCGTTCGAGAGCCGCGCGATGATCGCCCGAGCCGGCGATCGCGAGGCGCGCCGTGGGATGCCGCATCTCCGCGAACGCACGAATGATGAGGTCCACGCGCTTGTATCGCTTGAGCCGACCCAGATAGACGACGAGCGGAACGGATGATCGCTCGGACGGCACCGGCGTGTAGACCTCGGTATCGATGCCGGGGTGGATGACCGCGATGCGCGAGCGCGGGATGCCTCGCGCCGCGAGATCGTCCGCGGTGCTCTCGCTGATCGCCTCGAAGGGCACGCCCCCATAGATGAGACCGATCGGTCTCTCCTGCAGCCACACGGCCGCCGCGAGCGGTGCCGCAACTTCCTGAAACGCCGTCGCGCCAAAGAGGTGCGGAACGAGCGCGACGGTGCGTCTCGCGCCCCATCGCGGCGTCCACAGCGGCACCTTGTTGATGTCCTCCACGAGCACGTCGGCGTTTTCGCCGGCCAGCGCGCGCTCGTAGTACCGTCGCGCCACGAACTGAAAGGTGCGACGCGTGCCGATGCGGTGCACAGACATGCCGTCCAGCGTGGCTCGCGCCGGAGCGCCCTTCCAGCTGCTGCAGAGGAGCGTCACCGCGTGCCCCCGCGCCGCCAACCGTCCGAAGATCTCGTGCAGATGAATCTCGGCGCCTCCGGCCTGCGGATTTTCGCGGTCCTGCCAATTGACCACGAGCACGCGCACTAGAGCTTGCCCATTTGCCGCGCGAGGGCATCCAGCACGCCGTTCACGAAGCGCGCGCTCTGCGCGCTGCCATATCGCTCGGCGAGCTTCACTCCCTCCTGGATCACCACGCGAGGAGGCGTGTCGTCGAGCCCGAGCTCGGCGCTGCCGAGCCGGAGCACTGAGCGCTCGATCGCACCGATGCGCTCGAGACGCCAGTTCACAGTGACTTCGCGTAGCGCGCGGTCGATCTCGACGCCATCGGTGATCACCGCGCGCACGAGCACGGCGGCCCGCTTGCGCTCATCCGGCGGAACGTGGAGATCATCCCAGATCTGCGCGGCGACTCGCTCGAGCTGCTGACCTGGCCTCATGTCCCACGCATAGAGTGCCTGGAGCGCCCTCGCGCGCGCTCTCGTTTCAACCTTCGCGCGCACGCAGCCTTTCGAAGAGATCGACCATCTCGAGCGCGGCGACCGCCGCATCCCATCCTTTGTTACCGTGCGTGCCGCCCGCGCGCTCCTCGGCCTGTTCCATGGTGTCGGTGGTGAGCAGCCCGAAGCCGATCGGCACGTCGAAGTCCGCGCCCGCCTCGGACAACCCCCGCGACGCCTCGCCAGCGACAAAGTCGAAGTGGGGCGTCTCGCCGCGGATCACGGCGCCCAGGGCAACGATCGCGTCGTAGCGCTCGGTTGCGAGCAGCACGCGAGTGGCGCCCGGGAGCTCCCAGGCGCCCGGCACCCACACCACATCGATGTTCTCCCGCACGCCGCCGTGGCGAGTCAGGGCATCGATGGCTCCGTCGACCAGTCGCCGGGTCACGCTCTCGTTGAACCGACTGACGACGATCGCGACATGGCGGTCCGTCATATCGGCCGTACCAGCGAAATCCGTCATCAGTGGGCGAGCAGGTGGCCGAGCTTGGTGTGCTTCGCGATGAGGTAATCGCGGTTCTCCGCCGTCTCGGGCGCATGAATCGGCACGCGATCCTGGACGTGCAGCCCGTAGCCCTCGAGTCCGACCATCTTCCGCGGGTTGTTCGTCATCGGCCGGATCGAGCGAAGGCCGAGGTCGAGCAGGATCTGCGCGCCGATGCCGTAGTTGCGGAGATCGGGCTCGAAGCCGAGGCGTGCGTTCGCCTCGACGGTATCCGCGCCGCCGTCCTGCAACGCATACGCCTTGATCTTGTTGAGGAGCCCGATGCCCCGCCCCTCCTGGTCGAGATAGACGACGACGCCCTTGCCTGCCTTCTCGATCTGCGCCATCGCGGCGTGGAGCTGCCACCCGCAGTCGCAGCGCATGGAGCCGAAGACATCGCCCGTGAGGCACTTGGAGTGCATGCGCACGAGGATGCTCTCGCCCTGATCGACGTCGCCGTGCACGAGAGCGACGTGCTCCCGGTCGTCGACATCGTTTCGGTAGCCGATGATGCGCCAGACGCCGAACTCGGTCGGCAGTCTCGCTTCCGCGACGCGGTGCACGAGGCGCTCGGTCTGGAGCCGGTACGCGACGAGCTGGGCGACGGTGATGAACTTGAGGTTGTACCGCTCCGCGAACTCCTCGAGCTGCGGGCGGCGCGCGGGCGCACCATCATCGTCGCGAAGAATCTCGCAGACGACGCCCGCCGGCGCGAGCCCCGCCAGCCGCGCGAGATCGATCGATGTCTCGGTGTGCCCGACGCGCTGCAGCACGCCACCCGGGCGCGCGCGCAACGGCTGGATGTGCCCGCCGAAGCGGAGATCGTTCGGCCCGCTCGCCGGATCGACGGCGACACGGATCGTCTGCGCGCGGTCCTGCGCGCTGATGCCGGTGGTGATTCCGTACTTGGGCGCCGCGTCGATGCTCTGCGTGTATGCCGTGCGCAGCGCGTCGATGTTCCCTTCCCCGATGAGCCCGAGACCGAGCTGATCGCAGCGCTCCGGTGTGAGCGCGAGGCAGATCAATCCGCTCGCGCGCTTCGCCATGAAATTGATGATCTCCGGCGTCACCAGCTCGGCGGCGCAAATGAGATCACCCTCGTTCTCGCGATCCTCATCGTCCGCCACGATGAGCATCTCACCGTTGCGGATCGCCTCGATCGCCTCTTCAACCGTCGCAAATGCCATTCTCAGTCCTGACCGTGTAAAGAGGAAGGCGTCTGAAATCCTCCCTGGTATGGCGCCAACATCCGCCTCGCGTACTTGCCGATCACGTCGCCCTCGATGTGCACGCGTTGACCTTCCTGGAGCGCGCCGAGGGTCGTGTGCGAGAGCGTGTACTCGATGAGCGAGAGCTGCACGACATCGGGCGCGGGAAGCTCGTTCACCGTGAGGCTCACACCATCGATAGTGAGCGACCCGTGCGGGATCATGAGCTCCGCGAGTCCCTCGGGCAGCGAGAGCGTGACGAGGCGCGCATCACCCTGCGTCTCGATCTCGGCGACCGTGGCGACGCCATCGACGTGGCCGAGAACGAGGTGGCCCCCGAACCGTGATCCGGCGATCATCGCGCGCTCGAGATTCACTCGACGGCCGCTTTCCCATTCGCCGATGGTGGTGCGATCGAGCGTCGTGGAGACGGCGGCTACCGTGAACCAGTGCGGGCCATGCTCGTGGACGGTGAGACAGGCGCCGTCGAGCGCGACGCTCTCGCCGTCTGCCAGATCGTCATAGCGACAACGCACGCGCAGCTCACGCCCGGCGGGCGTGACCCGTACCTGCTCGATCGTGCCGACATCCTCCACGAGCCCCGTGAACATGCGTGCATTCCCATCGTTCGATGAGCGTCAGTCGTTCGAGGGCGGCGCGTACACGGTCATCGTGTCCGCGCCGATCTCGCGCCGCTCGAGCGCGCGCCAGGCTGGCGCGCGCTCGACTTCCGTCGGCGGGACGAACGCGAACGCGTCCAGCGCGCCCGCGCCGAAGATCGCCGACCCTTGAAAGATAACAAGCCGATCGACCATTCCGGTTCCGATGAGGGCGCCCGCGAGGCGCGCGCCCCCCTCTACGAGCAGCGAACGCACGCCCATTGCGCCGAGCGCGTCGAGCGCCACGCGGAGTGACGCCGCCTGAATGACGCGCACGCCTGCTGCCTCGAGCGCGGCCACGCGGGCGGCGGGCGGCGTGGCGGCAACGACCAGCGCCGGGGCCTCGTGCACCGTGCGCGCGATCACCGAGTGCAGCGGAAGCCGGGCCGCGCGGTCGAACACCACGCGCATCGGCGGTACCCGCGGCGCGGGGGCATCGCGAACGGTGAGCGACGGATCGTCCGCCAGCGCGGTGCCGATGCCAACGCCGATCGCATCGCTTCCCGCGCGCATCTCGTGCACCAAGCGGCGCGAGTCGTCGCCGGTGATCCATCGAGAATGGCCGGTCGCGTCCGCGAGCGCGGCATCGAGGGAGACCGCGAGCTTGAGCGTGATCCAGGGACGCTGCTCGACGAACGAGTGGAAGTAAGGCGCGTTGAGCTCGCGCGCCGCGCTCTCTTCGATTCCAATGGTGACCTCGATGCCCGCGTTCCGGAGGCGCTCCACTCCGCCGGCGGCGACGGGATTCGGATCGCGCACGGCGATCACCGTCCGCGCCACGCGCGCGGCGACGAGTGCATCCGCGCACGGCGGCGTCTTGCCGGTATGCGCGCACGGCTCCAGGGTGACGTAGATCGTTGCGCCCGCCGCGCGGTCGTCCGCCGCGCGCAACGCCTCGACCTCCGCGTGCGGGGAGCCGAAGCGCGTGTGATAACCCTCGCCGACTACGGCACCATCGCGAACGACGACGGCGCCGACCATTGGGTTCGGCGCCGTCTGCCCCCAGCCCTTCCGCGCCAACTCAAGCGCGCGGCGCATGAACGCCGCGTCGCTCACGCCGGTGCTCGGATTAGAGCCCAATGCGGATGCCAAGTGAGCCGTACGTGCGCGCGGCATTCGCGGGAGTCGAGAAGGTATTGAAGGTGGCGATGTCGCCACCGCTCACGCGTCCGACCTCGACCACGAAATGCGCGAGGAGGAAGTTGAACGAGAGATCCGCGAAGTAGTTCGTGCGCGTCGGCGCGATGTGCAGCGCGATGGGCGCGTTCGGAGTGTCGCCGCCGACGTTGTACGTGAGCGAGCCCTTCGTGTCGTACTTGTCCTGTCCAACGCCCGCCGCAATGCCGATGAACAGAAGCTTCTTGCTCGCGGTCAAGCGCCACTGCCTCGTACGGATGCTGTAGTCGTTGATGCTGACAGTGTTTCCGGAATTGTCTTCTCCGCTCAATTGCGCGGTCGGCACATCGCGGACCATGTACGACACACCGACGCCGGGCACGAGCAGCGATTCCTGAAGGATGCCGAGGCGTCCGCCGAATCCGATCTTCCACTTGCCGTCCTGTGCACCGACGCTGATGCCGTTCTTCGAATAGCTCGGCAGGTACGACACGTTCACCAGCGCGTCGATCCCGCCGATGTTGGTGAGGCCAATCGGGAATCCCTTGAACAGCCCCACGGCGACGTCGACGGACGGCAGTGCTACCCACTGGTCGGAGGTCGGGATGTGGGTCGACACGGCCGGCGACGATGCCACGCTGATGTCGTTCACCTTCGGAATGCTCGCCTTCATCACGTTGGCGCGAACGCCGACGGCGAAGTGTCCGAGTCCGCCGAGCGTGCCGCCCTGTCCCAGGGTCGGGTTGCCGCCGGCGACCCAGGTGCCGATCTGCATGTTCATGTAGTTGAACAGATCGGCGACCTTCTGGCAGGCATCGCCTCCGTGAAGCGTGACGCCGACGATCGCCGGATCGGTGCAGTGTGAATCGACTGACTGGGCGGGAAGCGCGGCGGTGGCGGCGGTGCCGAGCGCGAACGCGAGAACGAGCGTGCCGTGTCGAATGTCCATCGGGCCTCCAGAGGCGCTACGCGAAAATGACGGCCCCGGTTCCGCGTCGCGTCTCACCGAGGACCCATGCGGGCACCCCTGCCGCCGCGGCGTGGGCGATCACCGAGTCGGCGGCAGCAGCGTCCGCGAGCACTACCATTCCGACACCCATGTTGAAGGCGCGCAACATTTCCTCGCGCGCCACACCACCGGCCCTCTCGAGCGCCAGAAACTCATCCGGGATCGTCCAACTGTTCGTGTGCACCACCGCGTCGATTTCGGCGGGAAGCGCACGATTGAGATTCCCCGGAAGTCCGCCGCCCGTGATGTGCGCCATCGCGTGCACCGTGCCGAGCACGGGACGCAGCGCCGCGAGGTACGAGCGGTGCACGCGGAGGAGCACCTCTGCCACGGTACCCGCGAAGCCGGGAAAGGTGTCGTGCGGTGCGAGCTTCATGCGGTCGGTCACGATTCGCCGGGCCAGCGAGTAGCCATTCGTGTGCAGCCCGTTGCTCGCGAGGCCGATGAGCACATCACCCGCGCGCACGCGTGCGGGGCCCAGCACAGCGGCCTCCTCGACGCAGCCGACGATGAAGCCCGCGAGGTCGTAGTCCGGTGGTGTGTACACCCCCGGCATCTCGGCGGTCTCTCCGCCCACCAGCGCGCATCCATTCTCACGGCATCCGGCCGCGACTCCACGGACCACGCTCTCGACCACTTCGGGGACGAGCGCGCCGAACGCGACGTAGTCGAGAAAGAACAGCGGCGTCGCGCCCTGCACGAGGATGTCGTTCACGCAGTGATTCACGAGATCGTGTCCGATCGTGTCGTGCACGCCGGCGTCGATCGCGAGCTTGATCTTGGTGCCCACGCCGTCCGCGCTGGACACGAGCAGCGGGGCGCGCATCCCTTCCGGCATGCGGAACATGCCGCCGAATCCGCCGAACACACCGCGCGTCCCCGCCGTGAACGTCGATTCCACGAGCGCCTTGATGCGATCCTTCGCGTCGTCGGCCGCCTCGATATCGACTCCGGCCGAGCGATAGTCGAGCGGCGCGGTCACCCGACGACTTCCTTCTCGAACGCGACGAGCCTGCGAAACTCATCGATGCGCGCATTGAGATCGGCTTCGGTGATCTCGAAGAACCGATCGACCGAAAAGCGCTCCACCGCGAACGAGCCCATCGCGCATCCGCACACGACGGCTCGGCGCATGTTCCCCTCGCTCAGATCGCCGCTCTGCGCCAGATAGCCGAAGAAGCCGCCGGCGAAGGAATCGCCCGCGCCGGTGGGATCGAACACGTTCTCGAGCGGATAGGCCGGCGCGAAGAAGATGTCCTTCTCGCTGAACATGAAGGCGCCATGCTCGCCCTTCTTGATGATGACGTGCCGGGGCCCGCGCGCCATGATCCACTTGGCGGCCTTGACGAGATTCGTCTCCTCGGTGAGCTGGCGCGCCTCGCCATCGTTGAGCGTCACCAGGTCGACCTCCTTGAGCAGCGCGAGGAGATCGTTGCGGCGGCTCTCGATCCAGAAGTTCATCGTGTCGCACGCCACTAGTCTCGGCTTGCGCACCTGACGCAAGACCTCGAGCTGGAGTCGCGGGTCGATATTGCCGAGGAACACGTAGGGCGTGTCGCGGAACTGCTCGGGGATCTTTGGCGCAAAGTGCGAAAAAACACCGAGCTTGGTCTCGAGCGTTTCGGCGGAATTCAGGTCGTGGCGGTAGCGGCCGCGCCAGCGGAACGATTCGCCCTCCGCGCGCTCGAGTCCCGCGAGGTCGACGCCGCGCGCGCGCAGCCGCTCGAGCTTCTCGACGGGATAGTCGCTGCCGACGATGCCGACCACCTGCACGGGAGTCAGCAGGCTCGCCGAGGCGGCGAAGAAGGTCGCCGAGCCCCCGATCACGTTCTCGGCCTTGCCGAAGGGGGTCTCGACGGAATCGAGGGCGACGGATCCGACGACGAGCACGGTCATGTGGCGGCGGGTGAAGGTCGACGACGTTCGAACATGCGCGGCACTGCGCTCACATCCGCTCGGGTGCGCCGATGCCGAGCACCGCGAGGCCATTGCGCAGCACGATGCGACTCGCGTGGGCGAGGAAGAGCCGCGCGTTCATGATCGCGGGCGGCTCGTCGAGCACATGATGCTTGTGATACCAGGTGTGCACCAGCTGCGCGGTGTCGTGCAGGTAGCTTGCCACGCGATGCGGCTCGAGCGCCTCCGCGGCGCCCGCGAGCATGGGCGGAAAGTCGAGCAGCGCCTTGATCAGCTCGCGCTCCTCCGGCTCCACGAGCGCGTCGAAGTCGACCGTCGTGGCATCGAGCGTTGCCGGATCGATCGCGCCAACGCGAAAGATCCCGCAAAGCCGCGCGTGCGCCATCTGGATGTAGTAAACGGGATTTTCCTCGGACTGCGCCCGCGCGAGGTCGATGTCGAACACCAGCTCTGACTCGGCCTTTCGCATCGCGAAGAAGTAGCGCACCGCATCGCGTCCGACGTCGGCGAGCAGCTCTTCGAGCGTGACGATGGAGCCCGAGCGCTTGGAGAACTTCATCTCTTCGCCGTTGCGCAGGAGCTTCACGAGGTTGTGCAGCACGTAATCCGGATAGCCCTGCGGAATCCCGAGCGACAGTGCCTGCACGCCCGCGCGCACGCGGCCGGTCGTGCCGTGATGATCGGTGCCCTGCACGTTGATCGCGCGCGGAAAGGCGCGCCCCCACTTCGACACATGGTACGCGACGTCGGGGAGAAAGTACGTGTAGGTGCCGTCCCGCTTGCGCATGACGCGATTCTTGTCGTCGCCGAATTCCTCGGTGCGCAGCCAGAGCGCGCCGTCTTCCTCGTACGTGTGCCCGCTCGCCACGAGCCTGCGAACGGTGGCGTCGACCGCGCTCTCACCTTCCTCGCCGCCGAGCATGGGAGCGATGGCGCGCGCGGAGCCCGGCGCGTAGAGGCTCGACTCGAGGAAGTAAGTGTCGAAGGTGATGCCGAAGGCCTTGAGATCGCGATCCTGCGTCTTGCGGAGCTCGCCGACGGCGACGCGCACGAACTCGGGATGCGTGCGAACGAAGTCGAGAATCGCGGGCGCCAGCGCGGCCGGATCATCGTCGTACGAGCGGCGCAGCGTTTCGGGCATCTCGCGCTCGAGCAGCGCGGCCGCGTCCTTTGCACCGCGGTCGGCCACGTATGCGCGCGCAACGTCCACGACGTAGTCGCCCTGATACCACCCTTCCGGGAACTGCGCGCCGAGTCCCGCGAGCTCGCGCAGCCGCACCACCACCGACGCGGCCAGATTCGTGATCTGCACGCCGGCATCGTTGTAGTAGTACTCGCGCGAGACCGACCATCCGGTCCACTCCAGCAGCGAGCTGATCGTGTCGCCGAGCACCGCCTGCCGCCCGTGTCCGACATGCAACGGGCCGGTGGGATTCGCGGACACGAACTCCACCACGACGCGCCGCCCCGCGCCGCTTCCGTCGCGCCCGTAGGCATCACCCTGCGCCACGATCGCGGCGAGCCCGCTCGCGTTCGCGCCGGCCGCGATATAGAAGTTGATGAAGCCCGGCCCCGCGATGTCGACCTTGCTCACACCCGCCGCTTCGAGATCGAGCTTCTCGACGAGTCGCGTCGCGAGCGTGCGCGGCTTCTCGCCGAGCGGCTTGGCGAGCATCATCGCGAGGTTGGTGCTCCAGTCGCCGTTCGCCGGATCGCGCGGGCGCTCGAGGACCGGGGCGATCGTGTTTGGCGCACCGAGCTCACGCGCGGCATCAACCAACGCCGCACGAATGAGATCGACGGGCATCATTCGGAGGAGCTGCTGCTCTTGGGCGCGCTGGGCTTCGACTCGGCCGTTTTCGCCGCGGCGCGCTTCGAGTCGGGTGCCTTCGACTCGGACGAGCCCTTCGACTCGGACGACTTGGCATTGCTCGACTTCGAGTCGCTCGACTTCGTAGTGCCCGATGATGCGGAATCGCCCGAGGATTTCGAGTCCGACTTCGACTCGCCTCCGCCCCCGCTCTCGGATCCCGCTGACGGGGCAGTCGCGCCCTTACCATTCGATGACGTGCGTGGGAGGTTCTGATCCTTCTTCCCGTCCTTGCCGTAATCCGTGATGTAGAAGCCGCTCCCTTTGAACATGAGCCCGGCACCGGCGGAGATTTTGCGAGTCGCGGTGAGACCGCACACGGGACAGGGGAGCTCGGAGGCGCCCCCGCTGATCGTCCGGAAGAACTTTTCGAAGTCGTGCCCATCGGGACACGTGAACTCGTAAGTTGGCATCGCTCAGAAAGTTACGATGATCGGCGGATGCGGACAATGGAATTATTCGCCGATACGGCGCGCCATCTCGGTGTGTCGCTCCGCGGAATCATTCACCGCGCCGGCCGGTACATCCCCCACGCCGTCGCCAGCGTGTCCGCGATCTCGCCGAGCGTCGCGCGCGCGCGCGCGGCGTCGATGATGAGCGGCATGAGCTTCGCCGAAGTCTCCGCATCGTCCGACGCGCTCGCGGTGCCGAGCGCCGCAAGCGAGGCGGACACTGCCGCCTGATCTCGCGCCGCCTTCGTGCGCGCGAGCCGCGCGAGCTGATCCTGCTCCAACGCGCGAAAATCCGGCGCCGGAATCGCGAGCGGCGGCTCTTCGTCGGTAAACGCGTTCACGCCGACGACGATCGTCTCGCCGCGCTCCACCCGCAGCTGATGCTCGTAGGCCGAGCGGCCGATCTCCTCCTGAAAGAATCCATCCTCGATCGCGCGGGCGGCGCCGCCGATCTCCTCCACGCGCGCGAGCAGCTTCAGTGCGCGCTCCTCGAGCTCCGTCGTCAGCTTCTCCACGTAGTAGCTCCCGGCGAGCGGATCCGCGGTGCCCGCCACACCGGACTCGTACGCCACGACCTGCTGCGTGCGCAGCGCGAGTGTCGCTGCATCCACCGTCGGCAGCGCGAGCGCCTCGTCGTACCCGTTGGTGTGCAGCGACTGCGTGCCGCCGAGCACCGCGGCGAGCGTCTGCACCGTCACGCGCACGACGTTCGTCAACGGCTGCTGCGCGGTGAGCGTCACGCCGCCGGTCTGCGTGTGGAAGCGCAGCCGGCACGATGCATCGGCCGCGCCGAAGCGCTCGCGCATGAAGCGCGCGTAGATGCGACGCGCCGCACGAAACTTCGCGACCTCCTCGAACAGGTCGCTGTGCGCGGCGAAGAAGAACGACAGCCGCGGCGCGAATACGTCGATCGCGAGCCCGGCCGCGAGCGCGCGCGTCACGTACTCGATCGTGTTCGCGAAGGTGAACGCGAGCTCCTGCACCGCCGTCGCGCCGGCTTCGCGCATGTGGTAGCCCGAGATCGAGATCGGATTCCACTGCGGCACCTCCGCCGCGCAGAACGCGAAGATCCCCGTCACCAGCGCGAGACTGGGCCCCGGCGGATAGATGTAGGTGCCGCGGGCGATGTATTCCTTGAGGATGTCGTTCTGCACCGTGCCCGACAGTTTCTGGCGCGCGATGCCGCGCTCCTCCGCGACGACAATGTACATCGCGAGCAGCGTCGCCGCAGTCGCGTTGATCGTCATCGACGTCGAGACCTTGTCGAGCGGGATCTCGGCGAGCAGCGCATGCATGTCGTCGACGGTGTCGATCGCCACGCCGACTCGCCCCACCTCGCCCGCGGCGCGGGGCGAATCGGAGTCGAAGCCCATCTGCGTCGGAAGGTCGAACGCTACCGACAGCCCCGTTTGCCCGGCAGCCAGCAGCGCGCGAAAACGCGCGTTGGTCTCGGACGCCGTGCCGAATCCCGCGTACTGGCGCATCGTCCATAGGCGCCCCCGATACATCGACGACTGGACGCCCCTCGTGAACGGGAAGCTGCCCGGGTCGTTCAGGTCGCGCGCGTAGTCGACCGGAGCATCCTCCGGACGGTAGAACGGTTCGAGTGGGACGCCGGCGGGGGTTGTGCGTGAATCGTCGCGCGCGGGCATCAGCGGCTGCGCGTCATCCCCCGACGCGAACGGCGACACCGCTCAGCAGCTCGGTGGCGAGGTCGACCTCGCGCTTGCTGCCGATGAACAACGGCGTGCGCTGATGCAGCTCGGTGGGCTGCACATCCATCACGCGATGCGCGCCGTCGAACGCCGCCCCGCCCGCCTGCTCCACCACGAACGCGAGCGGATTCGCCTCGTACAGCAGGCGCAGCTTGCCGTGCGTGCGCTTGGTGTTCGCGGGATACGCGAACACGCCGCCGCCGAGGAGGTTGCGGTGAAAGTCCGCGACAAGACTACCGACGTACCGCACGCTCAGCGCCTTGCTGTTTCCCTCGAGACCGCGATAGCGACGCATGAGCGTCTTCACGTTTTCGTCCCACAGCTGCTCATACGAGTCGTTCACGGAGAGATAGCGGCCGGTGTCGGGAATGCGGATGTTCGGATGCGAAAGAAGAAACTCGCCGATCGACGGATCGAGCGTGAAGCCGTGCGACCCCTGCCCCGTGGTGTAGACGAGCATCGTGCTCGAGCCATAGATCACGTAGCCGGCCGCGACCTGCTGGCGACCCGGCTGCAGCATATCCGACATCTCGCCGCGGGTGCCGCTCGATGTCTTGCGAAGCACGGAGAAGATCGTACCGACGGGAACGTTGACGTCGATGTTCGATGACCCGTCCAGCGGATCGAACAGCAACACGTACTTGCCGCACTTGAAGCCGTCGGGAATCGGGATGATGTCCGGCTCCTCCTCGGACGCCATGGCGCACAGCCGCCCGCCGTGGTCCATCGCCTTGATAATGATCTCGTTCGAGAGCACATCGAGCTTGGCCTGGACTTCGCCCTGCACGTTCTGCGACTCGTTGGACCCCAGAATGTCGGCGAGCCCCGCGCTGCGAACCTTGTTCGCGATCATCTTCGCCGCGAGCGCCACGTCGTACAGGATGCCCGACAGCTCGCCGGTGGCCTCGGGATACAGGCGCTCCTGCTCGATGATGTAGCGGTCGATCGTGACGACGGACGTTGGCGTGTGTTGAACCACGGGTTACCTCGTGTCGAGAGCGGCCGCGTGGCCGCAGCAAGTGCAAAGTGGCGCCTGCGCGATCCATCCTGCAAGTGCCAATGCGTGCCATTCACGGTTCCGCCGGCGCACCGACGACCCATCGGTCCCCGCCCTCCTCCACCTCCACCGTGCGCCCATCCGTGCGGCAGATGATCGAGCCCTCGAGATCGGTGCGCAGAACGGCGGCGCCGACGGCCGTCAAGCCGCGAAGGACACTCGCGCTCGGATGCCCGTACATGTTCCCGGCGCCCACCGAAATGAGCGCGACGCGCGGCCGCACCAGCGCGAGAAAGTCCGGCGTGCTGCTCGTATTGCTCCCGTGGTGCCCGACCTTGAGCACATCCGCGTGCAGCTCCTTGCCGTACGCATCCGCCAGTCGCTCCTCTTCCCCCTTCTCGGCATCGCCCATCAGCATCATCCGCACGGCGCCGTACTCGGCGCGCACGACCACGCTTCCGGCGTTCGGATCCTTGAGCCCCACCATCCACGCCGAGTCGGGGGCGAGCACGTGCAGTCTCACGCCATCCACCACGAGCGAATCGCCGGGATGCACGCGGCGCCACGCCACGTGCTGGTCGCGCGCCGCGATCAGCGAGGCGCGGTACGGCGGACTCGTGCCCGCGTAGGCGCCGTCCCAGTACGCGGTTGGGTGCAGCGCCGCGATCACGCTCGCGCCTCCACCAACGTGATCCGCGTGCGGATGCGAGAGGACGAAGAGCACGACGTCCCCGCCGCGGCGGCGAAGATACGGAATGACCGTCGCGCGTCCGGCGTCGCCGCCGGTCCAGTCACGCCCTGCATCGAAGAGGAGCCAGCGGCCGGCCGGCGTGCGCAATGCGATCGCGTCCCCCTGCCCGACGTCGATCACGTGCAGCTCCATGCCGCCCGCGCGCGCGGGCCAGAGCGGCTGCCACGCCGCGATGGTGAGCGACGCGAGCGCGAGTGCCGTCGCGCGCGCGGGCGCGCGACTGACGCACGCCACGAGCAGCGCGATGCTCGCGGCGCCCGCGAGAATCGCCGTAGGAAGCGTGGGCGCGACGGTGAGCGCGGCGTACGGCACGCTCGCGCCGACGGTGGCGATGGTATCGAGCGCGTACAGCAGCGGATGACAGGCGCCGGCGAGCAGCATTCCGAGCGCGCGAATCGGTGAGATCGCGACGGCGAGGAAGAGCGCCGGCTGCAGCACCGCGACGACGGGCGTGGCCAGGATGTTCGTGAGCGGCGCCACGAGGCTGATGCGGCCGAAGGTCCACGCAACGAGCGGCGCGCTCGCGGCGCACGCGACCAGCGACGTAAGCAGCGTCCGCGCGAGCGATCCGCGCGCACCCGTCCATGCCGCGGGAATGATGCGCTTGCCGAGCGCGCCGCTCGCGACCAGTGCCGCCATGCCGAGCACGCTCAGCTGGAAGCCGAGGTCGAGCACGGTCGCGGGCACCGCGAGCGGCGCGGCGGCGCCCAGCGCGAGCGCGGCCCATGGCGAGGTCGGTCGCTGGAGCAGCTTGCACAGCGAGCGCACGCCGAGCATCACGCCGGAGCGCACCGCCGGCGCGGGCAGACCGATCACCGCGATGTAGGCCGCGGTGATCGCGAGTGTGGCGATGCTCGCGGTGGCCGGCCGCAGTCGCGCCATGCGGCAGACGAGCTCCACCGCCATCGCGATGATCGCGACGTGCAGCCCCGAGATCGAGAGCATGTGCACGATCCCCGAGACCGCGAACCGATCTCGCACCGCGGGATCGACCGCGCGCTCGTCGGCGATGAGGAGCGCGCGCACGAGCGGCGCATCGCGGCGAAAGAGCGTGTCGATGCGCGCGCCGATTGCTGCGCGCGCAACAAGCAGCGGATCGCGCTCGCCTGCGCCAGAGATTCGTGCGTGCGCGATCTTGAGTCCGCGTGCGGTGACGAAAACGCTCCCCGAGATCGACACGTGGTCGCCCGCCGCCGCGCGACCGCGCTCCACGGACATGGACGCCGGCATTGCGCAGCCGGGCCAGCGCACCCGCGCTCGCACGTACGCGCCCGGAGCCGCGGCATCCTCGAGCTGCGCGCTCCAGCTGCCACGATGGGGCGCATCGGCGCGACAGCGCGCGTCGTGCGCCACCTCGTACATCGCGACACTCGCGCCGGCGACGAACAATGCACCGAGCGCCGCGTGCGTGCCGTGGCGCCTGAGCGCAGCCAGCGCAACGAACCCCGCCCCGGCCAGAATCGCGGCCACAGACTGCCCGAGAAATCCTGCGACGAGACCCGCGGCATACGCGAGCACGGCGAATGCGATGAGAGGCACCGCCCACCATGCGATCCCGCGAAACCACGCGCCGCATCCACGCGGCGCGGTTGCAACCGCGCTAGTGCGGCGGGTGTCTCGGGTTTGCAGCCACGCGCTGAATCCCGTCGAGCACGATCACCGCGAGCTGCGCCCGCGTTTGATCCTTCTGCAGATCGAGCGCGATGAGCGCCATGCCCGTGTCCGTGCCGCCGCTGTATCGCGGGCGAGTCTTGTTCAGCACGTAGGCGAGCGTGTCTTCGCGGCAGTTCGCGCAGCTGCACGCACCCGGATCCTTCGCGATGAGATCCTCGTAGATTCCGAGCACCGCACCCTCGAGCAGGTTCTTCATCCGGCCATCGGCAGTGCCGCGCGCGCCGGTACTACCGCCCCGGTGAACGTCGACCCGGTGGTGCCCGTCAACTCCGTCATCAGATACTTGCCGATCATCGACACGTCCCCCGGAATGAGCACCGTGCGATGGTGACGCGTGCGCGCCTGCAGCAGCGTTCCGCGTCGCGACAGCTTCTCGACGAGCACTTCATGACGCTCGCCCAGCATGCCGAGGTTGATCGAGCGCGTGCCCGAGCGCACGGCGGCGATGAGTCGCGCAAGACGCTCGCTCGCGACCTCATCCGGGATCGTCCACGATTCCGGCAGACGGGTCGCCGGCGTTCCTTCGCGAGCCGAGAACTTGAAGGTGAACGCATCGTCGAAGCCGACCTCACTCACCATCTCCAGCGTCTCCGCGAACTCCTCCTCGGTCTCGCCGGGAAAGCCGACGATGATGTCCGTCGTGAGCGCGAGCCCCGGAATCGCTGAACGCAGGCGACGCACACACTCGCGATATTCATCCCGCGAATAGCGCCGCAGCATGCGCTTGAGCATCGCCGTCGATCCGGATTGCATCGGAAGATGCACGTGCTCGCACACGGCGCCGGTGGTCGCCATGGCCTCGATCACGGCGTCCGAGAAGTCATTCGGATGCGGACTCGTGAACCGGAGCCTCCGCACTCCGGACACGGAGCCAACGGCACGAAGCAGGTCCGCGAAGTCGTGCGTGCCATCGTTATACGAGTTCACCGTCTGGCCGAGCAGCGTGATCTCGGTGATGCCCTGCGCCACGGTCTCGCGCGCCTCACGCACCACGTCGTGGAGTGCCCGGCTCCGCTCCGGCCCGCGCGTGGTGGGAACGATGCAGTACGTGCACTTGTAGTCGCAGCCGCGCTGCACGGGAATCCACGCGCTCACGCCGTCGAGGCGCCGCGCACGAAAGTCCTCGTAGTGCTCCTCGAGATCGAAGTCGACCTTCGCTACGCGCTCGCCATTGCGCGCGCTCTCGATCAGCGACGGGAGCGCGCGATAGCCGTCGGGACCGATCACGAGGTCCACGTGCTTCGCGCGGTCGAGCAGCCGAGGCCCGAGCCGCTGTGCCATGCACCCGGTCACGCCGAGCACGGTGTCCGGCTTCATGTGCCGCTTGAGCTCACCGATGCGCCCGAGCACGCGCTGCTCGGCGTGGTCGCGAATCGCACACGTGTTGACGAGGATGACGTCCGCCCCCTCCGGCCCGCTCACCGCACGATAGCCGTATTCCGCGAGCCGCCCGAGCATCAGCTCGGAGTCGCTCGCGTTCATCTGGCAACCATACGTCTCGATATACACGGTCGGGGAGTCGGCCATGCCAAAAGCTAACTAAGAAGCGCGATGCGCCGCCAACGGCTGTGGGGGTGGATGCACCGGAAGCGCGATGTGGAACTGGCTCCCCTTCCCCTCGATGCTGCGCACCCAGATGCGTCCGCCGTGCACTTCCACCGCCAGTTTGCAGAAGGCAAGCCCGAGCCCCGAGCTGCGCACGCGCGGGACCTCGGGCTGCTTCGCGCGCTCGAACTTCCGGAAGATGAGCTCGTGATACTCCGGAGGTATTCCCGGCCCGTTGTCGGCGACCGTGAAGAGAATCCCCCCCGTCGCCGTATCCTTGTGCGCGAGAATCGTGATCTCGACGCCGCTCGCCGTGTGCGTGAGCGCGTTCTGGATGAGATTCGCAAACACGCGCTTGAGCAGTCCCTTGTCGGCATCGATCACCGGCGCATCGTCGGCTACATCGACGAACACCTTCGCACCCTCCTGCTGGAAGCGCACGGCCCATTCGTGCACGATCTCGCCGATGAAGGCGCCCGGTGCGATCGGCTCGAGGTCGAGGTCGATCGCGTTCTCTTCGATGCGCGCCACCTCCAGCAGGTCGCCGATGAGGCCGAGCAGATCCTCCGCCTTCGTCTCGGCGTCGCCGAGGACGCGACGCTGCATCTCGCTCACCTCGCCGAAGTCACCGTCGAGCGCCATCTCCAGCGACGCCAGCACCGACGTGAGCGGCGTCTTGAGATCGTGCACGATCATCTTCATGAGATCGTCGCGCACCTTCTCGAGCTCGCGCAGCTTGCGATAGCTGTCGTCCAGCGCATCGGTCGCGAACTTGAGGCGCAGCAGCGAGCGCACGCGCGCACTGAGAATCTGGCGGTTGTGCGGCTTGGTGAGAAAGTCGTCGCCGCCGGCCTCGATCGCCTTCACGCGATCCGTCGTGTCGTTGAGCGCCGTCACGAAGATGACGGGAATGCGCTCCGTGCGCGGATCGCGCTTGAGCCGGCGACACACCTCGAATCCCGTCGACCGGTCGTCGACTCGCAGCGAACCCGCCGGCATCGCGACATCGAGGATGCAGAGGTCGGGCTTCCGGGCGAAGCACATCTCCACCGCGCTCGGCCCATCCACGGCCGAGATGACCCGATAGCCGAGCATCGCGAGCTGATCGTAGAGAAGCTCGACGTTCGCGGGGACGTCGTCTGCCACGAGGATGAGCGGAACGTGCGTCATCGCAGGGGCCCGCTCAGGGACGAACGAAGAATCCGGCGCTCAGGATCCAAGCATGCTCCGACACATCGGGGAGATCCGCGGTGCGGTTCGCGCGCGTGAGGGAAAAATCGACGCGCGACCGGCCCCGGGACACTGGAATACCGATACCGAAACTGTAATCGGCCTCGTGCACCTCGGCGCCGGACGCCTCGAACGGAAGAATGCGGTGGCGGTAGCCGATGCGCACCGGAATCTCCTGCCCGAACAGACTCGGCGCGCGCACCTCGGCGCCCACGCCGTAGTCCCAGCCGTCCACGGCGTGGGCGTCCGTATCGCCGAGGCCGTTCAGCGCCGACCAGCCGTTCCATTCGGCGTTCGCGGAGAGCAGGAGCCCCGAGATACCGCCGAAGAGTCCTCCGAATCCGAAGCGCTTCGGCACCTTCGCCGAGCTGAGGGTCGTGTCGTTGCGGAAGGAGTGCATCGTGCCGCCAGCATCGCCCGACACGCCGAAAGAGAGCGCGGGCAAGGGCCGCCAGGCGATGCCGCCCGACGCTGAATGTCCGGTGTAGCTCAACGTCGAAAGCTCGGTAAAGATCGCGGTCGCGGTATCGGCAAGCTCGCGCGTGATCGAGAGGCGATTCTGTCCAGTGAGCACGTGACCGGCGATGCCGACGCTGAAATTGGGCAGGATGGAGAATGCCAGAGCCGCCCGCAGATCGTTGATCGCGCCATCGGTGGTGAACTTCTCGCCGTAGAGCGTGCTATCCGCGCCGGAGAACACGTAGCCGCTGCGCGACACTTCCCACGTGCGATCGAGGAAGGTGGTCGCAGAGATGCCGAAGGTGAGGCGCGGCCCAATGTTGAGCGCGCCCGCGAGCATCGGGAATCGCGCCGTGAGCGTGTGATTCGACAGGCCGCCCGCCTGGACCGTGCGATACTCCGGATCGTACTGCAAATAGAAACCGGGTCGTCCCCACGAGCTAAGCGACGCAGGGTTTACCGGCGAGAGCGGATCGCTCTCGGCAATCGAGCCTCCAAGCGCCTCGGCGTGCGTCGAAAGTCCGCCGGCAGGGTAGCCAAAGCCCTGGGAGCTGAGCGTGCCTTGCGCGGCCGCGGACGTCGCAATCGTCGCGAGAAGAACGAGCGTGCTGAGCGTTCGCATCACGGGAGTCCGAAGCCGCTGCGCGGGATATAGGTCAGATGCATTCGCGGACGGAGCGAGTCCGGCAGCGCGGTATTGGAATAGATGAGGAAACGTCGCGCGTCGTGGCCTTCGCTCGATGACTGGAGCACGATCGCTCGCTGCATCCGCTGCGGTCCTTCCGTGCGCCAGAGCGCGACCACGCTCGCCGCGCGCGACACCAGAGAGATGGTATCGCTTCGCGTTTCACCCGGATTGACGCGCACGCCAAGCAGCGGGACGGTCGTCGCCTCGGCGAGCAGCAGCGCGGCCTTCGAAACATCGGTGACGATTGGCGAAGCGATCACCACGCGCGGGTTGAGCGATATGGAATCGGGGTCGGCAAAGACCGAATCGCCGCGTTGATGGAGAATGAGCGCCGCGCGCACGATCGTCGTCGACGAGTCGATCAACACCGACGGCAGGTCGAAGCGCATGTAGAGGCGGCTCGACGGAAGCCCTCCCACCGGGAGGACGCCCGCGGGAGGGGGCGGAGATCCCCGCAACACGAGCTGATAATTCGCCAGGTATCTGAACTCCGGTCCGCCGGACGACTTGGAGACCGAGAAATTCGTGAAGGCCAGCGAGTCGACTGTGTCGGCAACGGCCGTGTGCCCCTCGTAGACCAGCGTCGATCCGGTCTGACCGGTGGCGATCGTCGTCGAAGTGATGGGGGTGATCGCGACCGCCGCGCTGCCGGTGGTGTCGTGCCCGTAGCTGAAGATGCGCACCCCCAAACGCACTCGACCGCCGGGCGTCGTGACTCGCTGGCGGATGAACGCTGTGTCCAGAGGCACAATGTGCTGGACCGTGAGCGAGTCCGACTTCACGTTCAGCGTGCCGAGTGCGGGGCGGGTGACGAACAGCTGATGGATCGCGGCGGTGTCGAGGTCGGCCACGTTCGCATCGACGTCGATCACTTCGAACCGTACCGAGTCACGGATCAGCGACGTATCCGGCGTCGATGTGAATTGCAGCGACGCGGCGCTGACGCTCACGATGGGACGCGCCGGCTTCGTCGTGTCGACCTGCGGAAAGAATCGCTGCAGCGAATCGTAGCGGAGCACCGCACCCGACACCACGCTGTCACCTCTGCTGTCGCCGTAGCGGGCGACGAGGAGACCGGTCTCGGTTCCCAGTGGTGGCATGCCGTTCACGACGACCGCCGAATCGATTACCTCGGTAGCGACGAGCACGGTGTCGTGCACCTCGAGCTGCTGCCCGGGACAAAGCGACGGACTCGCACACCCTCCCGCGAGATCCTCCTTGCACGCAGCGAGCGCGATCAAGGCGATGCCGAGGAACGGAAGCAGGCGGCGCGGGGCACGAGGCACAATCATGAGCGAGGGAGAGATTTCGAAGTGAATGGCGCGGGCAGCAGCTGGTCGAGCGACCAGTGCGACTCCGACCCGGCGGTGGTGCAGCTCGTGATCTCGAGCGATGGCGCGAATTCCGCGAGCACTTGACGGCAGATGCCGCACGGAGCGACCGGCAAGGCGCCCTCCGTGGCGATCACGAGCGAGGTGATGTCGCGCTCGCCTTGCGCTACGGCCGACAGAAGCGCCGCCCGCTCCGCGCAGATAGTTGCTCCGTACGATGCATTTTCCACATTGCATCCGACGAACATCTTGCCGGACGTGGTCGCGAGGGCGGCTCCAACCCGAAAATGGGAGTACGGAGCGTACGCCCGAGCCATCACCGAAAATGCGGCGGCGCGGAGGGAATCGGTTGAGGCCGCATTCGTCATTCGGCGGTCAGAGAGCGCAGGTCGTCCTCGGGAAGTGTCTGGTCGATGTCCGATGTGCCGGCCAGCCGGGGTGTCCGAACCCTCATTGAACACCGGAGTCGTAGTTCGGTGCCGCCGCAACTCGCGGAAAGCTACTAGGATGGCATGCGCCATCCCACCATTTTGGCCGTCCCTCAAACGCCGTCGCCGCCGCTGTAATGCCTTGGCAGGCGCGCATGCAGCCCCGTGAGGAGCTCGTACGTGCTCGCGTTCGACCACTCCGCGAGATCGGCGATCTCGACTCGCTCGTCGCCGTCGATGCCGGCGAGCGTCGCGATGTCACCGATTCTCGCGGGCACGTCAGTGACATCGAGCATCGTCATGTCCATCGTCACGACACCGACCACCGGCGCTCTACGCCCGGCGATGATCGCGTGCGCGCTGTTGCCGAGCGCGCGCCGGTAGCCGTCGGCGTACCCCACCGGGATCGTCGCGATGCGAGTCCTGCGCTCGGCTCGGAAGGTGGCGTCGTAGCTCACGCTCTCGCCGGCGCCGATGGTGCGCATCTCCACGATCCGGGCGCGCAACGCGACGACGGGCTCTGGCCGCACGGTCGCGCCACCGCCAGCACCAACGCCATAGAGAAAAATTCCCGGCCGACCAAGATCCCACTTCGGCCGTCCTCTCCGCGCGAGCGCCGCCGAATTGTCGGCGTGCAGGACGCGCGGGCGAGCGGGGAGCGCGGCGAGCGCCTGCTCGAACCGCCGCTCCTGCTCGGCCTGCGTTCCATCGTCGAGCGCAGCGGAGTGGAAGTGGGTGAAGGCGCCCTCGGGTGGACATGCGAGCAGCGCGCGCGAGAGCGATTGAACGTCGGCCCACCGCACGCCCGAGCGCGACATGCCGGTGTCGATCGGCAGATGCCATGCACCGCCGCCAAGTCGCTGCCAGTGCTCGATAGCGTAAACGGAGGCGAGCGCGGGAGTGAGTCCCGCGCCGTGCGCGGCCGCGAGCTCCTCCGGATCGACAGAAGTGAAGAGGATGATCGGCCGCGCGATCCCCGCATCGCGGAGCTCGCGTCCCTCCTCCACCGTCGCCACGCCATACCCCCACGGCGACAGCGGCTCGAGCGCGCGCGCCACGCGCACCGCACCGACTCCGTACGCGTCGGCCTTCACCATTGGGAGAATCGCGTTCGCGCGCACAGCCATCGCTCGTGCGTTGCGCACGACCGCGTCGAGATCGATCTCGATCCAGCCGCGCGTCAGATGAGTTGGCATTGCCGCGCGAGCCCGATGCGGAATAGCTTTCGCGCCCCGGAGGAGAGATGGCTGACAAACCGACGCTCGACGATGCTGTTGCGCTCATGCGCGACCTTCGCGCGCGCTGTGACTGGGACCGTGCGCAAACGCACGAGTCTCTTCGCCCCTATCTGATAGAAGAAGCGCACGAGCTCGACGACGCGCTCCGTCGCGGCGATCGCGAGGACGTGCGCGAAGAGCTCGGGGACGTGCTGCTGCAGGTGCTCTTCCACTCGGTGATCGCCGACGAGCAGGGCGCCTTCGACGTGCGTGACGTCGCGGAATCGCTGATTACGAAAATGCGGGAGCGGCATCCGCATCTCTACGGCGAGGGCGAGCGTCGCCCGTGGGAAGAGATGAAGGCGGCGAAGCGCGAGTCGATCGCGGACGGCCTCCCTGCCGCACTGCCGACGCTCCATCGCGCGTTCCGGCTGCAGGAGCGCGCCGCGGGCGTCGGCTTCGATTGGGACGACACCGAAGGCCCCGCACGCAAAGTGGAAGAGGAGCTTGCCGAGGTGCGGGGCGAGCTCGCGCAGCAGGGAACGGTCGGACACGCCGGCGCCGCGCGCGCGCAGGCGCATCTCGAGGACGAGCTCGGAGACCTGCTCTTCGCGTGCATCAATCTCTGCCGGCGCGCGGGGGTGCATCCCGCGCTCGCGCTCGATCGCGCGACGGACAAGTTTGCGCGGCGCTTCGAAGCTGTGGAGGAGCTCGCGCGCGAGCGCGGCATCGTGGTCGCGGACGCCGGCATCGCGACGCTCGACGCGCTCTGGAACGAGGTCAAGCTCGCCGAGTAGGGCGGCCTCGAGGCGGCTGTGAGAGTCACGGCTTCAGACGGTGCATCATGCGCGGGAACGCAATCGCCTCGCGCAGATGCGGGAGCCCGCAGATCCACGCGATCGTGCGCTCGAGACCGAGCCCGAAGCCCGCGTGCACGAAGGTTCCGTAGCGCCGAAGGTCGAGGTACCAGTCGTACGCAGCGGGATCCAGCCCTTCCTCGACGATCCGCTTCAGCAGCCGGTCGTAGTCATCTTCGCGCTGGCTTCCGCCGATGATCTCGCCGTAGCCCTCGGGAGCGAGCAGATCGTCGCAAAGAACCGTGCGGGGATCGTTCGGGTTCTCCTTCATGTAGAACGCCTTCGCTTCCTTCGGATAGTTCATCACGAACACCGGCCGATCGTAGTCCGCGACGATCAGCGACTCATCCTCGGCGCCCAGGTCTTCGCCCCAGCTGGCCGTGCTTCCCTTGCGATGCAGGAGATCGATCGCATCGCTGTACTCGAGTCGCGGAAAGGGCGCCTTGATGGCCTCGAGCTTCGACAGATCGCGCTCGAGCTCCGTGAGCTCCGCCGATCGCCGCTCGAGCGTGCGGTGCACGAGATACGCAACGAACTCTTCCTGCAGCTTCATGTTGTCGTTCGAGTCGTTCCACGCGACCTCCGGCTCGATCATCCAGAACTCGGTGAGATGCCGTCGCGTTTTCGACTTTTCGGCGCGGAACGTCGGTCCGAAGGTATAAATCTTTCCCCACGCGGCGGCGGCGGCCTCTCCGTACAGCTGGCCCGTCTGCGCGAGATACGCACTCCCCTCGTCGAAATACTCGGTCGAAAAGAGCCCCGACCGCTCGCCGATCGCTGCCGTGAGAATCGGCGTGTCGACGCGGAGGAAATCGCGCGAATAGAAGAAATCGTGGACCCCCTGCTCGATCTCACTCCGGATCGTCGCGATCGCGCGCTGGCGCGGCGACCGCAGCCAGAGGTGGCGATGGTCGAGGAGGAAGTCGATTCCGTGCTCCTTTGGCTGAATCGGATAGTCGAGCGGGCTCGGACCGACGATTACGAGATCGGTGACGCCCAGCTCGTACCCGCCCGGCGCGCGCGCGTCCGCACGAACGTCGCCGGTGACGGCCACCGAGGTCTCCAGCGACAGCTGCGCAAAGCGGTCCCACACATCCTGCGTTACGGCGGACTTGACGAGCACGCACTGCAACAAGCCGGTGCCATCACGCAACACGAGGAAGGCCACCTTCCCGGAGGAGCGGACGGTGGTGATCCATCCTCGAACCGTGACGACCCGTCCGACTTCGCCGCTCAATCCGCTAATGCGCGTGGATGCCAATGTCTTTGACCTGGCTGAGGTTACGTTTGGGGAGCGCAAGCTATCCCGCCGCTGACACGAGTGTCAACGTGCCCGTGCGCCCAAATGACCGCACAGCCGGAACAAAATCGAGAGGTTGCGGCTAGAGGTATCTATGGTCGAATTTCAGTGACGGTCGGATGGCCAGTCAATTGCGTGCGTCAGCGCTGGCAGCACTTTGCGCGGGCGATGGCAAGGCTGCAATAATGGAGCACATGAACGGATTGCGAGTTGAGTCAACACCCCCGGTTCGGCGCACGGCGGCGCGCCCCTCCACGGCGCGCCCTACGCGCATCGACTCGTCGCAGGGAGCGTACGCAGCGTGACGATCCGGTCAAAGCTCGCGCTCGGACTGCTCGCGAATCTGCTGATGCTCGTCACGCCGCTCGCGTTCGCGCTCTACTCGCTCGCGCAACTGCACACGACTACGCGGCAGCTGCGCGATCACGCGTTCGGCGCGTCGCTGCTCGTGGGGCGAATGCGCGCCACCGCCGACGAGCTCCGCCAGTCGGAGGAACGCCTGTTGTTCGTGCACGATTCGGCCGCGCTCAAGCACGTGAACGGGCTGCTCGAGCAGATGCACGCGACGAACGATTCGCTGCAGGGCTACGATCTCGAACAAGCGCGTGCGCGGATCGACGCGCAGATCGAGAAGCTGCGCCGCATCGCGCCCGTGGAGATGTCGCACGCCGCCAAAAGCCCCGCCATCGCCGATACGATCTCGACGCGGCAGTATCTCCCGGCCGAGCGCGAGATCGAGACGGCGCTGCGTGATGCGGAGCTCGTGCTCGCGGATCGCACGAAGGCGCTCGTCGAGGACGCGACGACGCTCGTCGACAACTCGACGAGAATCGCCGGGATCGGTCTCGCGGTCGCCACAAGCGTCGCGCTGCTCGTGTCCATCGCACTCTGGCGCACGGTGAGCAAGCCGGTGCAGGACCTCGAGGCGGGCATGGAAGCCGTCGCCACCGGGCAGTTCGACTATAAGCTGTCGGTCTCGCCCGAGCGCGACGACGAATTCGGCCGACTCGCCGCGAGCTACAAATCGATGGCCGCGCAGCTCGCGCAACTCGACCGGCTGAAGGCGGAATTCGTTTCCGTCGCCTCGCACGAGCTGAAGACGCCGATCAACGTCATCCTCGGCTACCTCCAACTGCTCAATGAAGGGGTGTACGGCTCGATCTCCGCAAAGCAGGGGGAGATTCTTCACACCGTGGATGCGCAAACGCGCTCCCTCTCTCGCCTCGTGCATCAGCTGCTCGACATCAGCCGCTTCGAGGCCGGTGGTGGAAAGCTGGATCTTCGGCCAACGGAGCTTGGACACTTCCTGAGCGACCTCGAAAGCACCTTCCACGTGCTGTCGCTGCAGCGCGGCATCAACTTCCGCGTGGTGCGCACGGGTCCACTGCCGGCCGAGGTGATGTGGGATCCCGACCGGATCAACGAAGTGCTCGGCAACCTGCTGTCGAACGCGTTCAAGTTCACGAGAAAGGATGGAACGGTGGAGCTGGACGTACAGG
>DATCPC010000212.1:0-7430 GCA_036564355.1 Gemmatimonadaceae bacterium
CCCGAGGCCCGCGACGGTTGATGCCGTCGCGGGCCTCGTCGCATCGGTAGCCCGCGCGCGCGCAACCTCACGCGCACGCGCTCTGCGCGCATAGCCGTGCACACCTTCGGCGCCCTCGACCTCGCGGTGCTCCTCGCGTACCTCGGGGGCACCACCGCGCTTGGGCTGTGGGTGGGCCGCCGGCAGCGAAGCTCGAACGACTATTTCGTGGCCGAGCGATCGATTCCGTGGTGGGCGGTGCTGTTCTCGGTGGTGGCGACGGAGACGAGCGCGCTGACGTTCATCTCCACACCGGGGCTAAGCTACGGCAGCGCGCCGCACTCCGGCGATCTCGCGTTCCTGCAGATCGTCGCGGGATACGTGATCGGGCGAGTGGTGATCGCGTACACGCTGCTGCCTCGCTACTACAACGGACAGCTCGTGACGGCGTACGCACTGCTCGAGCGCCGTTTCGGGGTGGCGACCCGACGCTTCACCTCGATCGTGTTCATGGCAACGCGCGCGCTCGCCGACTCGGTGCGGGTGTTCGCGACGGCGATTCCGATCGCGCTGATCATCGGGCCGGCAGTGCGCAATCCCGCGCTGGTCACGCCCATCGCGGTGCTGTTGCTCGGCCTGCTGACGATCATCTACACGTATCGCGGCGGCATGAAGGCCGTGGTGTGGACGGAGCTCGTGCAGGCCGGCGTGTACGTGTTCGGCGGAATCGTCGCGGTGGTGCTGCTCGGGCAGGCGGTGCCCGGCGGATGGAGCGAGATTTTTCGCACGGCGGGCGGCGCGGGCAAACTGCGCGTGATCGATCCCTACATGGGCTTCGACCGGCCGTACACCCTCTTCGCCGGACTGCTCGGCGGAGCATTCCTGTCCATGGCGTCGCACGGCGCCGATCAGCTCATCGTGCAGCGGCTGCTCTGCGCGCGCTCGTTGCGCGATGCGCGCCGGGCGCTCATCGGCAGCGGCTTCGCCGTCTTCGCGCAGTTCGCGCTCTTCCTGGTGATCGGGCTGGGGTTGTGGGCCTTCTACCATGGCCGACACTTCGACGCGACCGATGTCATCTTTCCGACGTACATCGTCGAGCACATGCCGTCGGGGCTCCTCGGCTTGATCGTGGCGGCGATCGTGGCGGCGACGATGAGCACGCATTCGGGAGCCATCAATTCGCTCGCGGCGGCGGCGACGAACGACATCTATCTCCCGATCGCGAAGGTCTCCCCCGACGATCCGCGCGCGCTCCGGATCTCGCGCGGCTTGGCGGTGATGTGGGGTGTGATTCTCACCGGCGGAGCGCTCATGTTTCATGCGCAGGGAACGCCGGTGGTTGTCGTCGCCCTCTCGATCGCGAGCTTTACGTACGGCGGGTTGCTCGGTGGATTTTTTCTCGGAATTTTCTGGCGGCGCGCGATGCAGCGCGATGCGCTGATCGGCATGAGCGTGGGGATTCTCGCAATGGCAATAGTCGTATCCGCAAAGCCGCTCGGTGCGGCGTTTCCGTCGATGGCGCCGACGCTCGCGCCTCTCGCGCGCATCGCGTGGCCCTGGTACGTGCTGATCGGCACGACGATCACGATGGCGACGGGAATGCTGTCGTCGCTCGTTCATCCCGTGCCATCGAGCGCGGCATCTGCGGCATCTGAGGTGGGCGCATGATCGGGCTGGTGATCGGCGTCGACGCGGGCGGCTCGCGCACGCGCGTGATAGTCGCGCACGCGAACGGAGAAACGGTCGCGACGGCCGAGCGCGAGGGTGGCGCCGTGAAACCGGGTGACATCGAGCGATCGGCCGCGATCATCGCCGCGGCCGTGCGCGATGCGCTGGCCACGCTCGACCCCACGCTCGGCGCGCCGCGCGCGCTGTGCGCCGGAGTGGCGGGGGTGGGGCGCGAGAAGGAGCGCCGGGCGTTGAGCGAGGCGCTTCTGAACGAATCGCTGGCGGAGGACGTGCTGGTGGTGACCGACGCGGAGATCGCGCTCGCGGATGCGTTCGGCGACGAGTCGGGCATCGTGCTCATCGCGGGAACGGGGTCGATCGCGCATGGACGGGGTCCCACAGGCGTCCTCGAGCGCGTG
The DNA here is from genome assembly GCA_036564355.1 of Gemmatimonadaceae bacterium. Taxonomy (GTDB): domain Bacteria; phylum Gemmatimonadota; class Gemmatimonadetes; order Gemmatimonadales; family Gemmatimonadaceae; genus FEN-1250. The sequence goes on from DATCPC010000212.1 coordinate 2,067, forward strand.
GGCGGATGGGGCGCGCACATCGGCGACGAGGGTGGCGGCTACTGGATCGCACGGCGCGCGCTGTCGGTGGTCACCGCGGCGACGGACGGTCGCGAGCCGGAGACGTCGCTGGTCGGCGCGATGCTCACCGCTGCGGAGCTCGACGAGGTGGAGTCGCTCATCCCGTGGGCCGCAAGTGCGACGGTATCGCAGATCGCGGCGCTGGCGCCGGTGGTGGTGGCGAGCGCGGAAGCTGGCGATCTGCGCGCCAACGCGCTGCTGGGGCTCGCGGCCGAGGAGCTGGTGCTGCACGTGCGCACGCTCGCGCGGAGCCTGTTCGAGGATGAGCGAGCGGCGATGCAGGTCGCGCTGGGCGGCGGACTGCTCGAGCCGGGGAGCGCGCTTCGCCGCCGGGTCGAGCACCGGCTCAAGTCGGCGGTGCCGGGGGGCAAGCTGCACGCGGCACCGATCGTCGCGGTGCGCGGGGCGGTGCGCCGGGCGATGCAGATGGGCGAGCCGGCAGCCCATACCGAAGGACACACCAGCCTGTCCTGATGGAGCGTGGGAACCTTCCGTGAAGCCGGGCCATTAACGATTAGACAGTTGTCTAACTATCTAATTCTTATCGAGACCTGAGCGGAGATTCCAATGGGTGTACTCACCGGGAAAGTGGCGATCGTGACGGGCGCGTCCAAGGGCATCGGGGCGAGCATCGCGACCGCGCTGGGCGCGGCCGGAGCATCGATCGTCGTGAACTACTCGTCGAGCAAGAAGGGCGCGGACCGCGCCGTCGACGAGATCATCGCCAAGGGCGGCAAGGCGATCGCCGTGCAGGGCGACGTCGCCAAGATCGCCGATGTGCTCAGGCTCTTCGCGGAAACGAAGAAGGCGTTCGGACAGCTCGACATCCTCGTGAACAACGCCGGCGTCTTTCAATTCGACTCGCTCGAGGCGGTCACGGAGCATGAGTTCCACCGCGAGTTCAACACGAACGTGCTCGGTCCGATCCTGCTGATCCAGGAAGCGCTCAAGCACTTTGGCACGAGCGGCGGGAACGTGATCAACGTGAGCTCGGTCGTGAGCGACAATCCGCCGCCCCACTCGGTCGTCTACGCGGCGACAAAGGGCGCACTGGATGTGGTCACCAAGGTGCTGTCGAAGGAGTTGGGCGCGCGCAACATCCGCGTCAACACGATCGCCCCGGGCGGCGTGGACACCGAAGGCACGCGCAGCATCGGCATCATCGGAAGCAACTTCGAGACGCAGCTGATCTCGGGAACTCCCCTCGGGCGAATCGGCCAGCCAGAGGACATCGCCCGCGTCGCGGTCTTCCTGGCCTCGAACGAATCCGGCTGGATCACCGGCGAGAAGCTCGCCGTCGCCGGCGGCTGGAGCTGAGCCTCGCGGAAACGGTGCGCGAGGCTAACGCTCTCCGCGCACCGTTTCCCAGCGGTCCATGACCGCGGTGGCCAGGCAATTCCCCACGAGATTGATCGACGTGCGGGCCATGTCCATCACCGCGTCGACGCCGAGGATGACGGCCACCCCCTCGAGTGGCAGATTGAATTGGGCGAGGGCGCCGGAGAGAATCACGAGTCCGGCGCGCGGTACGGCGGCTATGCCTTTGCTCGTCAGCATGAGCGTCAGCATCATCAGCAGCTGCGTCTTGAGCGTCATATCCACGCCCGCCGCCTGGGCGACGAACACCGACGCGACGGCAAGATAAAGCGTGCTCCCGTCGAGATTGAACGAGTAGCCCGTGGGCAGCACGAACGCGACGATGCGCCGCGGCACACCGAACTGCTCCATGGCCTCGAACGCCCGCGGAAGCGCGGCCTCCGACGAAGCGGTCGAAAACGCGATCAGCCACGGCTCCTTCACCGCGCGCCAGAACTTTCGAATCGGGATGCGTGCCAGGAGCGCCACCGGCACCAGCACCGCCAGCACGAACACGATGAGCGCCGCGTAGAGCGTGAGGATCAGCACTCCGAGGTGCCGCAGCACTCCGAGGCCGCTCGTCCCCACCGTCACCGCGATCGCCGCGCCGATGCCGAACGGCGCGAAGTGCATCACGAGGTCGGTGAGCTTGAACATGATCTCCGACAGGCTCTCGCAGAACGAGAGGATCGTGAGCTTCGCGCCCTTCCCCGCTCGCGAGAGCGCGACGCCGAAGAGCACGGAAAAGAACACGATCTGCAAGACCTCGTTGTTCGCCGCCGCCTCGAAGAAGCTCTGCGGCACGACGTGCTCGAGCACGCCGCTGAGCGTGACGTGCTTCTGCGCGAGATCGTTGCCCACCGCCGCCGACGCGCCGGTGATGTTCACGCCGTCGCCGGGGCGGATGAGATTGACGGCGGTGAGCCCGATGATGAGCGCGAGCGTCGTCACGATCTCGAAGTAGATGATCGACCGCAGCGCCAGCTTCCCCACGCGCTTCATGTCGTCGCCGTGCCCGGCGATTCCGACGACGAGCGTCGAGAAGATCAGCGGCACGATTAGCAGCTTGATCATGCGCAGAAAAATCGTGGAGAGCACCTTGAGCGACGCCGCCTGAAAGATCGGCGTGGGTTGGCCCGGCGCGGCGTCGGGAAACGCGACGCCGACGGCGACGCCGATCACCATCGAGAGGAAGATCCAGTGCGTGAGCGAGAGGCGGCGAAACACCCCGCCGCCTCTGCCCGGCCCCTCCGTGCTACTCACTCGAAACCGGCGGCTTCCCAGTCCGCAGCGTCGAGTGTCGATAGCCGTAGGCGAAGTAGAGTGCGAGGCCGATTACGAGCCAGAAGCCGAAGCGCACCCACGCCTTGTGCGGCAGCCCCCACATCACGAACAAACAAAGCGCGGCGCCGAGTGGGGCTATGAAATACAGAAACGGCACGCGAAACGGACGAGGTCGCTCGGGCTCGGTGAAGCGCAGTACGACTACTCCGCCGCACACCAGGATGAAGGCGAACAGCGTTCCGATATTCGTGAGATCGTAGGTCTCGTTCGCGTCGCCGATGAGCGCCCAGGCGGCGACGAACACACCCGTGATGATCGTCGTGATGTAGGGAGTGCGGTACTTGCCGTGCACCTTGGCGGCGAACTTCGGCAGCAGTCCGTCGCGCGCCATCGCGAAGAAGATGCGCGGTTGCCCGTACTGGAACACGAGCAGCACCGCCGACATCGAGAACACGGCTCCGAGCGCCACCAGCCAGCCCACCTTCGTCATGCCAACGGACGTCAACGCGAACGAGAGCGGATCGGCGGTGCTGCCGAGCGTGGTGTACGGCACCATGCCCGTCAGTACGAAGCCCACGACGACGTAAATCAGCGTGCAGATCGCCAACCCTCCCAATATTCCAATCGGAAGATTACGCTGCGGATTTTTCGTCTCCTCGGCCGCCGTCGATATCGCATCGAAGCCGATGTAGGCGAAGAACACGATCGCCGCGCCGTGATGGATCCCCGTGAAGCCGTTAGGCGCGAACGGATGGTAGTTCGCCGGATTGATGTGCTGCGCGCCCACGACGATGAAGAGCGTCAGCGCGACCAACTTCACTGCGACCATGATGTTGTTTGCGCGCGCGCTCTCGCGAACGCCAAGCACGAGCAGCCATGTGATCGCGAGGACGATCCCGCACGCCGGCAAGTTGATGAGTACCGGAATTCCGAACACACGCGGCGCACTGTTCATCAGGCCGTGTACGGCCGGATCGCTGCTGAGCAGCGCGGTGCGATACCCCGTCGCCAGCCATCGGGGAATCACCGTCCCCATCCCGGCCAGGAGCGTCTTGAAATAGTCCGACCAGGAGATCGCGACGGCGACGTTGCCCACCGCGTACTCGAGGATCAGATCCCAGCCGATGATCCAGGCGACGAACTCGCCGAGCGTCGCGTACGAGTAGGCGTACGCGCTGCCGGCCTGCGGGATCATCGCCGCGAGCTCCGCGTAGCACAGCCCCGCGAGCGCACACGCGGCGCCGAGCAGGAGGAACGAGAGCACCAGCGCCGGACCGGCGCCGCTTCGAATGACGTGTCCGGCCGCATCGAGCTCGCCCGCAGCCGCGGAGCCGATCGCGCCGAAAATGCCGGCACCGATCACCGCGCCGATCGCCAGCATGATGAGATCGCCGGCTCCGAGCATGCGCCGGAGCGCATTCGGATTGTCGGCCTCCGCCATCAGATCGGCGATCGGTTTTCGGCTGAACAGTGAGGCCATGCGGAGCCCGGGGTGGAGAGAACGCGAGGCGACACGCAAGCGCGGCGCGCACGTGTGCGCGCCGCACCTGCAGATAACGACTATGCCGCTTCCTCGATACGCATACCGTAGAACGACCGGTACACGAACACGGCGGAGATGACGAAGAACACCAGCGCCAGCGCGTGGCTGAAGGTCGCGCCGCGCTGCGCGGTAAGCGACACCGCGAGCTCCACGGCCAGCAGCCCGAAGAGCGTCGTGAACTTGATGATCGGGTTGAGCGCGACCGACGACGTGTCCTTGAACGGATCGCCCACCGTGTCGCCGACGACCGTCGCGGCGTGAAGCTCGGTTCCCTTCTGCTTGAGCTCGACCTCGACGATCTTCTTCGCGTTGTCCCACGCGCCGCCGGCATTGGCCATGAACACGGCCTGGTACAGCCCGAAGAGCGCGATGGACACGAGATATCCGATGAAGAAGTACGGCTCGACGAACGCGAAGGCGAGCGTCGCGAAGAACACGCAGATGAAGATGTTGAGCATCCCCTTCTGCGCGTACTTCGTGCAGATCTCGACCACGGCCTTGCTGTCCTCCACCGAGGCCTTGGTCGCGCCCTCGAGCTTGATGTTCGCCTTGATGTACTCAACGGCGCGGTAGGCGCCCGTGGTGACCGCCTGAATCGACGCCCCGCAGAACCAGTAGATCATCGATCCGCCCGTGATCAGCCCGAGCAGAAACGGCGGGTGCAGCAGCGACAGGTTTCCGATCAGCTCGGGCTTCAGGCCATCCGTGAGCGCCACGATGATCGAGAAGATCATCGTCGTCGCGCCGACCACCGCCGTGCCGATGAGCACCGGCTTCGCCGTCGCCTTGAAGGTGTTGCCCGCGCCGTCGTTCTCCTCGAGCAGATGCTTCGCGCGCTCGAAGTTCACCTTGAATCCGTACTTCGACTCGAGCTCCTGCTCGATGTTCGGCAGCTGCTCGATCGTCGAGAGCTCGAACACCGACTGTGCGTTGTCCGTCACCGGGCCGTACGAGTCGACGGCGATGGTGACGGGACCCATGCCGAGAAATCCGAAGGCGACGAGACCAAACGCGAACACGGCCGGCGCGAGCATGAGCCCGCCCGCCGTGGCCTCACCAGGCGTGATCGCCGGAATGCCCATGCTCACGTAGTAGCCCGCGGCCATGAGCCCCATGATCGT
>DATCPC010000214.1:0-4960 GCA_036564355.1 Gemmatimonadaceae bacterium
GCGCGAGGGTGCGGCGGATGCCCCGCCCGCCACGCCGCGCCGCCTGCGGGGCGACTCCCGCCTGGCCGCTGGCGCTTCCTGCTCGTGCGTGCCGAGGCAGATGTCGCAACCGGTGCACGAATTGCTCGCCGCGGGATCGCCGAAGTAGCGCAGAAGAAAGCCGCGCCGGCACCCCGTGGTGTACGAATACTTCTGCATGGCGTCGAGCTTTCCCATGTCTCCCGCGCGCCGGCGATCGAGCTGGTCCCAGTTGATGCGAAGCGCGGAGAACGGGCGACGCACATCCGGCACCCGGACACCGCCGCCGCTACGCTCCCAGACAATGAACTGCCGGTCCTGAAGTGAATCCAGCAGTGCGGTGATTCCCATCGCTCCTCCCAACCCCGGCGCGAAACCGTTCGGATCCATGGTGATTCCGTCGTAGCAGCTCGCGCCGCCTACGCGCCAGATAGCGCGCAGAAGATCGCGTTCCGCCTCGAACCCTTCCCCGAGCTCCGCTTTGATGCGGAGCGGCGTCGCAAGAAGCCGAACGAAGACCTGCGTCGCGCTCGCGAGCTCGTTGACCACGGAGCCCGACTGCACGAGGATGCGAAGTGCTGACTCCACCTCTCGCTCCTTCAGCTGTCCGCGTGCAGCCGACGAGATGTCGGCCGCAGTGACTTTCGCGAGACCAATTCCATCGGCGGCGCGCACGACCTCATTATATACCCGCTCCACGAGCGCACGGTCCGGGTGCGCGGTCTTGATAAAGAACTCGTGCGTGAAGCGATCTGAAAAGGCGTGTAACAGAACGCACACAGATGGGAGTCCGTCGCGCCCCGCGCGTCCCGCCTCCTGATAGTACGCCTCGAGCGTGCCCGGCATCGCGTGATGAATGACGAGTCGCACGTTGGGCTTGTCGATTCCCATGCCGAAGGCATTCGTGGCGACGATCGCGCGTACGTCGTCGCGCATGAAGGCGTCCTGGACGTCGCGGCGATGGTCGTCGTCGAGGCCCGCGTGGTACGCGACGGCGGGGATGCGCGCGCGCTCGAGCACCTGGGTAATGCGCTCGACCGCCTTGCGCGTGGACGCGTACACGACGGCGAGGCCGGGCTGCGCCTGCAGCGCGGCGATCAGCGCGGCGTCCTTGTCCGCCTCGGTGCGCGTCCGGACGACCGAGTACGAGAGATTCTTGCGATCGAATCCCGTGACGATCGTCTCCGGACGGTCGAGCTGCAGCTGCCGGATGATGTCGGTGCGCACATCGCCGGTGGCGGTGGCGGTGAGGGCGATCGTGGGTGGAAGTCCGAGCCGCTCGCGCACCGATCGAATGCGCAGGTAGCTCGGCCGGAAGTCGTGCCCCCATTCGCTGATGCAGTGCGCTTCGTCCACCGCGAGCAGCGACACGCCGATCGCCCGCAGCCGCTCCGCCGTGGTCCCCGCATCGAAGCGCTCCGGCGCCACGTACAACAGCTTCACCTCGCCCCGTTCCGCCCTCGTGAGCCTGCTCGACACCTCGGCGCCCGAGAGCGATGAGTTGATGAACGTCGCCGGAAGGCTGCGCGCGGTGAGCGCGTCCACCTGATCCTTCATCAGCGAAATGAGCGGCGAGATCACGACGGTGAGCCCTGGCAGCATCAGCGCCGGAACCTGAAAGCAGAGCGACTTGCCGCCACCGGTGGGGAGAATGACGAGCGTGTCGCGCCCCTGGAGCACGGCTTCGACTGCGCGCTCCTGTCCGGGACGGAACGCCGCGTATCCGAATCGCGAGCGAAGGATCTCGCGGGCCTCGTCGATGGTGTGCGCTGCCGTCATCGTCGAATCGTGCGGGCTGTCGACCGGGAGATGGTCATCGATCAGCCGCGCAGCGAAGCGTCAAACGGCGCGCGCGAAATGTCCGCGCGTGAAGGATGAGCCGACGAGCTCGCGCACGGCCGCGACAGTCGGCGTGCGCCGCTCCGCAAGCGCATCGAGCGCCTCGCGGTAGCGCGCCGTGATGTTCGCCACTGGATCGCCGGGTACGTTGAACAACATTCGATAGGCGCGAATACCGGTTGACCAGAGCCGCGGCAGAAACTCGGAGCCCTCGATCGGACGCGAATGCAGGAGCCGGTTGCGACACGCCGAATCCGTCGCGACGGCAAAGGTGTAGCCCGCCGGATCGGTGATCTGCACGAGCGGATGGTCGCGCACGCACAGATCACGGCAGGTGCCCGGCTCGCGATCGAACGCGGCCGAGAGCACACAGTGCTCGATCGTCATCCCCTCGGGGCGACCGTAGACGAGCGTATCGAATCCAACTCCGTGGCGCGGCCGCGTGACGTCGGCAATCTCGTCGCCCGTGAGCTCCACCGAGAGTACGAGGCGTGTAGCGCCGAGCGCAAAGAGCTCGTCCGCGGTGTGCTGATTGAAGCAGTTCAGCGAGTAGTCGCCGACCACATCACTGCCCGCTCGCGCGAGCTCGGCGAGAAGCCCGAGGTGCCCGGTGAGAATCGGCGTGCCAAGGGCGAGCCACTTGTCCAGATGGCGACGCTCCTCGGGGCGCACGATGGTCGGCGTCCGCAAGCGGAAGGCGATAGCGCGCGCGGCCATCGCGCGCACAAGAGCTACGACTTGCGTGACCGGCGGTAGCGGATGGCGGAGGAAAGGGTCGAAGGCGATCTCCGTGGCGCCGGCGTCGGCCGCAGCGTAGGAATCTTCGATGCGGCAGACATCGGCCGCGAGGACGAACGGCGGCGCATCGGCGCGAGCGACGGTAGCCTGCGCGAGAACGCGCGGCGCGGAAGCGTCGGCCTGGACGGCGGACTCGATGATGGCCGCGCGCTCGACATGTGCCGCCTGAAGCGCCCAATCGCGCCGAACCATCAGCTGCTCGATCGCGCGCTGCCGTAGCCCGTTGATCTCGCTGACGGGAATGAACAGGCCGTTCGCCAGCGCGCGATCGTCGACCGCGCCCAGAGCGAAGGGCGTCTCGCCCATGCGTCCGAGCTGCTCGCGGAGCTGCGCCTGATCGAGCGCGCGCTTGTTCGCGGGGGCGAGCGAGATCTCCGTGCTCACTTCGACCTGCTCGCCGTCGGCCGAGAAGAGCAGCTTCAGTGGCGAGCCCGCGGATCCGAAGGCCCGTACATCGACGCGTGTCTTGCAAGCGCGCGCGGGCGCCGCGAGCGACGCGAAGCTCTGGCGCGCGCGGGCGAGCAGCGCCGCATGCGAGGTGCGAAGCACACGCCACCCGTTGGGCACAGGCGTGCGCGCGTCGACAACCTGCCGCGTGATGCCGCCGCTCGCGGACAAGGTGCGCACCGAGGAGATCGTGAACCCCGTGACGGTTCCCGCTTCGCCGTGCGGAGGCTCGAGGGCAATGCCATCGCCCGTCTCGAGCGGCGTCGAAAGCTCGAGGAACAATCCGCCTCGAGCCCACGCCGTCACGACACCGATATCCACGCCGCGATTGTCCGGCTGGTCGCGCGTGACGTAGTCGCGCCCCGCGCGGCCGCCGTACATCCCGCCAGTGAAGCCGCGACTGAAGATCTGGACGAGGTCGCCCGCGTGCTCGAGTGGCTGCACGTGCTCGCCCTTCGCCACCTGATCGAGAAATGCGCGATAGCTGCGCGTGACGGTCGCGACGTATTCCGGCTTTTTCTTGCGCCCCTCCACCTTGATCGTGCGGATGCCGGCCTCCGCGAGATCCTCGAGGTGCTCGTGCGCCGCGAGATCGCGCGCGGAGATCAGGAAGCCGGTGTCGAGTATCTCGCCGGTGGTGCTGTTCGTGAGCGAGTAATCCTTGCGGCACGACTGTGCGCACGAGCCTCGGTTCGCGCTTCGCTCGGAGATCATGCCGGACATGTAGCACTGGCCGGAGTAGGAGATGCACAGCGCCCCGTGTACGAACGATTCGAGCGATAACCCCGGTACCGCCGCGCGGATGGTGCGGATGTCATCGAGTGTATTCTCGCGCGCGAGCACCACGCGCTGCACGCCAAGCTTTTCGAGCACCGCGGCTCCGGCACCGTCGTGCACGGTCATCTGTGTCGAGCCGTGAATCTCGATCGCCGGGTACACGCGGCGGATCAGGCGCACGAGTCCGAGATCCTGCACGATCACCGCGTCGATGCCACGATCGATGCACTCGCCGAGCAGCCCCAGCGCGTCGGTGAGCTCCGCGGGCTTGATGAGCGTATTCAGCGTGAGGTAGACGCGCGCGCCGCGAGCGTGCGCCAGCCGGCATGCCTGGTCGAGCTCCTCGAGCGTGAGTTGCGCGCCGTCGTCGCGCGCGTTGAAACGCTCGGCGCCCAGGTAGATGGCATCGGCGCCATTGGCGATCGCGGCCCGCGCGGCATCGAGCGAGCCGGCGGGTGAGAGGAGCTCGGGGATGGGGCGCGAAGGCATCTTAATGAGAAAGCTAGCGCCTTGTTGCCCCCAATGCCCACGCCAAATCAGGCGGCCGAGAGATCCCTCAATACATCTCCGACCGCCCCGTGACGAAGTCGTTTGAGCGCGCGATCGCGCAGCTGCCGCACGCGCTCCCGCGTCACGCCGAGCATTTTACCGATCTCGTCGAGGGTGTGCTCACGATCTTCCTCGAGCCCGAAGTAGAGGCGAAGGATTTTCGCATCGCGGGCTGGAAGCGTCAGGAGCGCGCGCTCCACCTCGTGCGTCTTGAACTGATCGAGAATCTGCCCCTCCGTACTTACCCCTTCCTCCACCGAAAAGCGCTCGATGAGGGCGCGATCGGAGTCCTTTCCGATCGTCGCATCGAGACGGACCTCGGAGGCGTTCAGCGATGCGAGCGCGCCCACGATCTCCGTGGAGATCCCGGTCACGTGTGCGATCTCACTGCGCGTCGGCTCGCGCGTGAGCTTCTCGCGAAGCATCGCGATCGCCTTGATGACGCGCGAAAGATCGGCTGTGCGATTGAGCGGGACGCGCACCGTCCGCCCTTGTCGCGCCAGCGCGGCGAGAATGGCCTGACGGATCCACC
>DATCPC010000154.1:0-2321 GCA_036564355.1 Gemmatimonadaceae bacterium
GTGCTGTGCCGTACTGCACGTGCCGCTCGATCGCCTCGTCGGAAATCTCGTTGACGAAGTCCGCCTTCCAGTACCACTGGTCGCCCGGCGGGTAGATCGGGTCGAACATGCCCTGCAAGGCGGGGTGCGGGATCGGCCCCACCCAGTCGAGCGCGGGCGGGCCGAACCGCGCGCGGATCGGCGCGAACATCTCCTCCGCCTTCTCCATCGGCCCGGTGTAGTTCCAGACGACGCCGCACATCGTCTTGCCGTGCAGCTCTTCCGGGAAGGGCGGGCCGGGCGGCACAGAGAGGAAGGCGAAGAAGCCGTTGAGGTCGTCCGGCGCGTTGGGCAGGAAGTCCCGGTACCAGCGCAGCACCGCTTCCGCCTTCTCCGGATGCCAGAGCATCGGCCCCGCGTAGACAGTGTCGATCGGGTGCAACCGGAAGAGGAAGGAGGTGACGACGCCGAAGTTGCCCCCGCCGCCGCGCACCGCCCAGAAGAGGTCGGCATGCTCCTTCTCATTCGCGGTGACGAACCGACCATCGGCGAGCACAACATCGACTTCGAGGAGGTTGTCGATCGCGAGGCCGCATTTGCGCGTCAGGTGGCCGATGCCGCCGCCGAGGGTGAGGCCGCCCACCCCGGTGGTGGAGATGATGCCGCTCGGGGTTGCCATACCGAAGGCGTGGGTCGCGTGGTCTACGTCCCCCCAGGTGGCGCCGCCCTCGACGCGCACCGTGCGCGCGGCCGGATCAACGCGCACGCCTTTCATCGCGCCCAAGTCAATCACCAAGCCGTCGTCGCAGACGCCGAGGCCGGGACCATTGTGCCCGCCACCCCGGATAGCGACGAGCAGGTTATGCGCGCGGGCGAAGGCGACCGCAGCGATCACGTCGCCAGCGTTCGCGCAGCGGGCGATCAGGGCGGGCCTGCGATCGATCATCGCGTTGTAGACCTTGCGCGCCTCGTCGTAGGTCGGGTCGTCCGGCCGGATGAGCGTCCCGCGCATCCCCGCGGCGAGCGCTTGGACGGCTGTATCGTCGAGGTTCGAATGCGTCGCAACTGCCATGGGTTATCCCTCCATCATACGCCAGCGGGGGGTCGATTCCCCCCGGTTCGCACACCAGCCACCGCACCCCGAGCCGGGCAGGGCATCGGGGGATCCTCCTGTAAACCTCCTCTCTGCACGTTCGATGACGGGCCGATACGGACGCGTGTCAGCGCGTCGCAGCGCCCGCGCGCTCAAGTAGGGGGGCGATCCGATCCGCCGCGCGCGCCGCGCCGTCCGCCTCGACGGATCGGTAACGAATTGGCGTGGCGAGCGCGCGCGCCGTCCGCTCGGCGATCGTCGCCGCGCTCGCATGCGCGAAGGGCACGCGCGCCCAACCCGGCACGCCGTAGTTCTCGAGGCGGTGGGCGACGTGCCGGTTCTGCTCGAAGTGGCCGGCGAGCGGGAAATAGAGGAATGGCCGCCGCGCGGCGACCAGTTCCATCGTCGTCGAAAGCCCGCCCTGCACGAGCGCGACATCGCACGCCGCCAGCATCTCGTAGAGGTTGTGAACGTAGCCGCGATACTCCAGTCCCGGATGCTGCGGCATCGCTGCCGGATCGATCCGCGGCCCGCACACGACGACGAGGCGCAGCCCGGGGAGGCGGGCGCGCATGCACGGGAACGCCTCGACGATCCGATACAGAAGACTGGCGCCCACGCTTGTGCCGCCCACCGCGGCCACCGCGACCCGCTCGTCCGGCCGAAAGCCGAATCGCGCACGCAGCGCCGCCCGGTCCCCCTGTTCGATGGGACGGTCGTAGCGGATGTAGCCGGTGAAGGTGTAATGCTCCTCCACCCAGTCGCGGATACGCGGCAGTCCGTCGCCGAAGGTATCCGGCACGATGTCGTCCGGATTGCCGATGAAGAGCGCCCGGTCGCGGATCCAAGGGAAGCGCGCCACCTGCTCGATCATCTCGGCGTTATAGTCGGTGGTGAGGGACATTTCACGGTCGGCCGGTGCGGCATCCATGGGCAGATAACCGACGAAGTCCGTCAGCCACGCGAAGGGAGCCGTCTTCAGTTCCGGGTTCTCGTGCAGGTAGTAGTCGACATCCCACGCCTCGTCGCCGATCCAGAGGTCGTAATTCCCCGCGCGCGCCGCGTCGAGGAAGACGTGGAAGTTCGCCAGGAGAATTTCGTCCATGTTCCGTAGCGCGCGGAAGACCTGCAGCGTGTGGTCTTCACCCATCTCGGACTCGATGTGCGGCGACTCCCCGGCGAGCCGGGCACTCAGCGGGTGGACCCGCTCGCCGCGTGCCTCGAGCACCGTCGTGACGGGGTGCTGCGC
>DATCPC010000174.1:0-65913 GCA_036564355.1 Gemmatimonadaceae bacterium
GCGCTATTCGCTCGAGCCAAGGCGCGGCCGCAGCCGCTCCGGATGACGGCCGGATGGTTCGCACGATGCCGCGCCCTACGGTCGCGTGCACGAGCACGCCGTCGTCGCCCGCGAGCCGGCTCCAGAGGGCGTGGAGCCGCGACGGCGGCGCGGATACGCGCGCGACCGTGGCCCCCGGCGGCTCGATCTCCGCGAGCGAGCGCCAGATCGTCGGCGGCGCGGGTGCAGCATCGCCAAGCGCGCCAATTGACTGTCGCTGCGCGCGCACCGAATCATCATTGCCTCCCAGCCGCGCAAGGAGTAGCGCGCGATCGCCGGCGCCGAGTGCCTTGGCGAGCGGGCCGTTCACCATCTCGAGCGCGAGCGGCGAGAAGGGAAGACTACGCAGCTTCGCGAGCCACGCGTCCAGCGCGTCATCCGTGGGGAGCGCCAGCGCGATCGTCTCGTCGCGCTCCGGGCGCGCGCGCAGGCGCACCGTGACTTCCGTGATCACGGCGAGCGTTCCCCACGCTCCCGTGAAGAGTCGTGTGAGGTCGAAGCCCGCCACGTTTTTCACGACGCGCCCGCCTGCGCGCACGATCTCGCCTGCGCCCGTGACGACCTCGAGACCGAGCACCGTGTCGCGCGGCGTGCCGAAGGCATGCGCGAGCGGACCGGCGGAACCAGTCGCGACGGTGGCGCCGAGCGTGCCAGTGGATGCGCCGAATGGATCGAGCGCGAGCCACTGTCCCTCGGCGCCCGTCGCGCGCGAGATGCCGGCGAGCGTCGCGCCCGCGCGCGCGGTGAGCGTGAGATCGCCCGGGACGTACTCGACGATCGCGTCATCGCCCGCGAGCGAGAGCGTTGCCGCGCCGCGCACCGGGCGACCTGCGTCGAGCCAGTTGCCGGTGCCCGCGATGCGCAGCGGGGCGCCGTCGGTACCCCGCGCGCGCACGCGATCCTGCACGAGGGCGGTGCTCACGCGCCTCTCCACTCGCGACACGAGTGCACGGGCACGACCTTCCCCGGATTCGCGCGGCGCTCGGGATCGAACGCCTCGCGCAGCGAGCACTGCGCCGCGAGCGACTCCGGCGAGAAGATCTGTGGCATGTACTCGAGCTTGTCGAGCCCAATGCCGTGCTCGCCGGTGATCGTTCCGCCGGCGTCGATGCACGCCTTCATGATGTCGCGCATCGCGAAGCCGACGCGCTTCGACTCATCCTCGTTGCGCGAATCGTAGCCGATGTTCGGATGCAGGTTGCCATCGCCCGCGTGGAAGACGTTGCACACCTGGATCTGCCAGCGCGCGGCGATCGCCGCGATCTCGCGCAGCACGTCGGGGAGCTTCGTGCGCGGGATGACGGCGTCCTGCACCACGAGATCCGGCGCGATGCGGCCCATCGCGCCGAATGCCTTCTTTCGCCCCTGCCACAGCCGCGCGCGCTCCTCTTCGTTCGCCGCGATGCGCACGGTGCGGGCGCCGGCCACGCGACAGTGCTGCTCGACGAGCTTCACGTCCGCGTCGAGCCCCGCATCGAGGCCGTCGAGCTCGATGAGCAGCACGGCGTCCGCATCGGCGGGGTATCCGGCCGCGTAGATCGATGCCTCGACCGCGCGGATCGTCGGACCGTCCATCATCTCGAGCGCCGCGGGAAGAATCCCCGCTGCGATGATCGCCGATGTCGCGCGGGCGCCCGCGTCGATCGACATGAAGTCCGCCAGCAGCGTGCGCACGCCCTGCGGATTCGGCGTCAGCTTCACCGTGACCTCGAGCGCGACGCCGAAGCAACCCTCCGATCCGATGAAGGCGCCGAGCAGGTCGTAGCCGTCCGTCTCACCATTGGCGTTGCCGAGCGTCACGATCTCGCCGCTCGCGAGGATGACTTCGAGCGCGACGACGTGGTTGAGCGTCACGCCGTACTTGAGGCAATGCGGGCCGCCGCTGTTCTCCGCGACGTTGCCGCCGATCGTGCACGCGGTTTGGCTCGAGGGATCGGGCGCGTAATGGAGGCCGTGCGTGCCGGCCGCGCGCGTGAGCGTCACGTTCACCGCGCCCGGCTCGACCACCGCGAGCCTGTTCACGGGATCGATCGAAAGTATTCTGTTCAGCCGGTTGAGGCCGACGACCACCGCATCGCCGCTCGCAAGTGCGCCCGCGGACAGGCCGGTGCCCGCGCCGCGCGCGACGAACGGACACCGCTCGCGGGCGAGGAGTCGCACGACGTCGATCAATTGCTGTTTCGTGCGCGGAAAGACCGCGAGGCGGGGGCGCAGCCGGTAGCCGGGGAGCCCATCCGAGCTGTACGTCGCGAGCTCGCTCGGGCGCGCCAACACCCCTCGCTCGCCGACGATCGCGGCGAGGAGCGCCGCGAGCTTTTCTGTGTCGATCAGCGCACCGCGCCGACCGTGCGCGTGTTCAGGCGGCGGTCCAGAAGCTGGCGAGGGCGTTTCCGTGTGGAGAGCCACGCAGTTTCTCGAAGGCGCGCTCGCGAATCTGACGAATGCGTTCGCGCGTAACTCCCATGAGCGCGCCGATCTTCTCGAGCGTCATGGCCTCGGCCCCTTCGTCGAGACCGTAGTAGAGATAGAGGATCTTTCGCTCTCGCGGCGTAAGATACTGCCGGAAGACGCGATCGATGAACTCGCGCATCAGCTTGAAGTCGCAGTTTTCCTCGATCTCCCCGCCTTCCACTCCGACGAAGCGTTCGCCGAGCGTGGATGCTTCCCGATCCGAACGATCGATCGGCGCATCGAGCGACAGCTCGGTGGCGGACATCTGGCGAGACGCGCGCACCTGCTCCGGCGTCTCCTCGATCAGGCGGCCGATCTCGTGATCGGTAGGGTCGCGCTTGAGAACCTGTGCCAGCACAGTTTCCGCACGCGCCAACTTGATGAGCTGGGAATTCTGATTGAGTGGAATGCGAACCGAGCGCGTCTGCTCGGCCAACGCCTTGAGCACGGCCTGTCGTACCCACCACACGGCGTACGAGATAAACTTGACTCCCTGATCTGGATCGAACTTTTTCACGGCTTTGAGCAGACCTTCGTTGCCGATGGCGACGAGCTCACTCAGGTCAAGACCGTGCCCCTGATACTTCTTCACATACGAGATGACGAAACGAAGATTGGCGGTGACGAGGCGCTCGGCGGCGACTTCGTCTCCTTTTTGCGCGAGGCGAGCGAGCCTGCGCTCTTCGGCGGGATCTCTTATGAGCGGAAGCTTTTGTATGTCGTGGAGGTACTGATCGAAAGCGGTGGAGGGGGAAGAGCGGAAGAACCCTTTAGACCTGCTCTCGGTCACATGCTCCAT
Organism: Gemmatimonadaceae bacterium; assembly: GCA_036564355.1. Taxonomy (GTDB): domain Bacteria; phylum Gemmatimonadota; class Gemmatimonadetes; order Gemmatimonadales; family Gemmatimonadaceae; genus FEN-1250. Next base: position 3,290 of record DATCPC010000174.1, read on the forward strand.
ACACGCCCCGTTCTTGCGGAAGGGTGGACGAGCGGCACGGCGGCGTGGGGAGGAAACGAGCCGGCCGTGCAGCGGCTCGATGCTGCCAAGCCTCAACGACGGGCAGGATAACTGTGGCTGACGGTTAGGTCAACAGCCACAAAGTGTGCCGAAAATCACGAGCGCAAATCGGCTCGGCGCACGTCGTGCGGTCGCGCAAATCGATCTCGCTGGACGATTGCGCCGATCATTTTTGTGGGTCGCGTGGCTTGGTCCGTTGCGTGGCGGTCAAAATGCCCAGACCGACCAGCATGATCGCGCCCACGCCAATCCATTGAGTCGGCGCATGCAATAGATACGCGGCAATGCAGACACCGATGACAAAAATGAAATAGCCGATCAGAAACGTGGTGAACGAAGACATGTCGATCCGTTGGTTGGAGACGGGCGCCTGCGGGGCAAGGAGAATGCCTTCGCTCAGCTCGTCATATGTCATTGTGCGTTGCTGCTTTGCGTGAGCACCTGTAGCACCGTTTCGTCCGGCGCGCGAACGCCCGCGATCGCTCGCCCGATCTCGGCGATCAGCGCGTATTCCGTGACGCCTTCGCGCGCTTTCTTGTCGCCGCGAGTTGCAGAGAGAATGCGCCGCGCATCGAGATCTTTCGGGATTGTGACGGGTAGTTCAGCACGTGTCAAAGTATCGCGGAGTTGCTTCGCGGTGCCCGCTGGGGTGACGCCGAGGCGCTCGCCCAGCTGCGCTTCGAGCACCATGCCGATCGCGATCGCTTCGCCGTGAAGCAGGCGATAGTCGCTTTCCGATTCGATGGCGTGGCCGAGGGTGTGTCCAAAATTGAGGATGCGGCGAATGCCGGACTCGCGCTCGTCCTGCAGAACGATGCTCGCTTTGATCTCAACGCTGTTTAGAATGAGCGCGCGCATCGCATGGTGATCCGGCTCGGCGAGGAGCGCAGACAGTGCCACATCGATCCTTCGATAGTACGTCGCGTCGGCGATCGCGCCGTGCTTGATGGCCTCCGCCATTCCCGCGCGCAAGTGATTCGCGGGGAGCGTCGCGAGCACGGAGGGATCGGCGATCACTGCTCGCGGCCGATGGAATGCGCCCACCAGGTTTTTTCCGGCCGCGGTATCGACCCCCGTCTTTCCTCCGATCGACGCATCGATCATCGCGAGGAGCGTCGTGGGGATCTGCACGAACGGGGTGCCGCGCATGTACGTCGCAGCGACGAAGCCCGCGAGGTCGCCGACCACGCCGCCGCCCAGCGCGAGAATCGTGGAGTCGCGTCCGAAGCCCGCGGAGAGCAGCGCGTCCGTGAGATGCGACCACTGCTCGCGTGTCTTCTCGGACTCGCCCGGGGGAATCGTGAAGAGCTCCGTCTGGGCGGCGCCGAGTGCGTTGCGCACGCGCGCGGCATACAGCGGAGCCACGTTCGCATCGGAGATGATAGCGTAGCGGTGCGCCGGCGCAACGGCGCGTATGAGCGCGGCGGCGCGGTCGAGGAGGCCGGCGCCCACGTGTACGTCGTACGAGCCAACAGGGACCGAGATGTCGTCGAGCGCGGTTGCGCCGCTCACCACGTCACCTCGGCCGCGCCCGCCCTCCGAGCCGCCACGCGCGCGAGCACGAAGAGCAGGTCGGAAAGTCGATTGAGATACACGATCACGATCGGCGGCAGCGCCTCGCTCCGCGACATCGCGAGCACGTCGCGCTCGGCGCGGCGGCAGATCGTGCGCGCGAGATGCAGCGTCGCGGCTTTCACGGTTCCGCCGGGAATGATGAATGCGCGGAGCGGTTCGAGTTCTGTCTCACCATCGTCGATCGCAGCCTCGAGCGCTTCGATTCGCGAGTCGCCGATGCTCGCCTTCTCGAGGTACTCGCGCACCTTGTCGGGATCCGGGGTGGCGAGGAGCGCGCCGAGGCTGAAGAGATCGCGCTGGACGGCGACGAGCAGCTCGTCGATGCGTGGCATGGGCTCGACCGCGCGCGCCATGCCGAGCGATGCGTTCAGCTCGTCGACGGAGCCGTACGCCTGGACGCGCGGGTGATCCTTGGACACGCGGCCACCGCCGAAGAGTCCCGTGTCGCCGGCGTCACCCGTCTTCGTGTAGATCTTCATGGGGAGGAATATATCCCCAAATGGCGATCAGGCCCGCTTCCACATCCTCGACCACCAGGTGGAACGCTGGCCATCGGCGCGCCGGAGCCCGCGCTTGAAGTTGGAGAAGTGCGTGAGCTCCTGCGTGGCGGTGGGCGGCTGATAGGTCTCGGTGAAGATCGTCGCGAGGTGCTCCTGCAGCCGGTCGGGCGTCGCGACGACGGCCTGCGACTCGCACCACTTGTCGAGCGCGCGTCCCATGGCGGCGGCGGTGGGCCGGCGGTTCGGATCGCGATCCAGCGACGAGGTGAGGATGTCCTCGATCGTGCGGGGGATGTTGGGGACGAGCTCGCGCACGTTCGGCAGCGGCCGCCACGTCACCTCGTCGATCAGCAGCTCCGTCGCGTCTTCGTAGAAGAGCGGCTCGAGCGCGAGCAGCTCGTACAGCGTCACGCCCACAGCGAACACATCGCTGCGCCCGCTCACGGCGAGCGCGAGGAGCTGCTCCGGGCTCATGTAATGCTTCTTTCCCATCAGCATCTGCGGCGACTGCTGCATCGGGTCGATCGACGTCGTCGCCTTCGCGATCCCGAAGTCGGTGAGCTTCACGTGCCCGTCCCACGTGGCCATGATGTTGTTCGGCGACACGTCGCGGTGGACGATGTCGAGCCTGTCGCCCTGCGGGCTGACGAAGTTGTGCGCGAAGTCGAGCGCGCGGCACACGCGACTCGCGATGTACGCGGCGATCGCGAGCGGCACGGGCGTCTCGAGGACGCGATGGCGCTCGATGATCGCGCGCACCGTCGGACCCTTGATGTACTCCATCGCCATGTAGTACTGGCCGTCCACCTCGCCCAACTGGTAGATCTGCACGATGTTTCCGTGCACGAGGTTGGCGGAGAGCTTCGCTTCGTCGATGAACAGCTGGAGCCAGGTCTTTTCCTTCGCGTAGTGCGGATGGATGACCTTGAGCGCGACGCGTTTGGTGAAGCCTGCCGGGCCGAGATGCTCTGCTTCGTACACGGTCGCCATGCCGCCCTGCGCGACCTTCCGCACGAGTCGGAACGCGCCCGCGTATTCCAGAATGTGCTCTTCGGTGTGCATACTTGCTAAGCTCATCGTTCGCTGCCTCTGCGGAGCCGTTCGTTCTCACCTCTGACGCACTTCATGACGCTGGATATTCGCGACATCACGATCATTGGCGCGGGGCCGACTGGTCTTTTCGCCGCTTTTTACGCGGGCATGCGCGGCGTGACAGCGCGCATCGTGGACGCACTCCCGGAGCTCGGTGGCCAGCTGACGGCGCTCTACCCGGAGAAATACATCTTCGATGTCGCAGGGCTGCCAAAGATTCTCGCCAAGGATCTCGTAACCCAGCTTGTGGCACAGATGCGGCAGTTTCAGCCCGATGAGCAGCTGGGCCAGCGTATCGTGGCTCTGGATGAGGACGGCGGGGTGCTGACTCTCGTCACCGAAACCGACCGCTTCGCGTCCCGCGCGGTGATCGTGGCGGCGGGGATCGGCGCGTTCACGCCACGCCGGCTGCCGCATCCCTCGGCGGAGCCGTGGTACGGCAAGGGAATTCACGATCGGGTGACCGATCCAAGAGAATTCACCGGGCAAAAGGTGCTGATCGTGGGGGGCGGTGATTCGGCGTTCGACTGGACGCACCAGCTCATGGACCACGCGGCGTCGGTGACGCTGATCCATCGGAGCGACCGCTTCCGGGCCCACGGGTCGACGGTGGCGGCCGTGAAGGAGGCCGCGAGGGAGGGGCGGGCGCGCGTGCTCACCTTCCACGAGATCTCCGGTGTGCACGGGTCGGATGGCCGGGTGACGGGCGCTACGTTGAAGGATGTGAAGGCGAAGACGACGCACGATGTGGACGTCGATGCGATTCTTCCGATGCTCGGATTCGTGAGCGACATCGGGGCGCTGGCCCAGTGGGGGCTGACGATCGACAAGGACGAGATCGTCGTGTCCAGCACGATGGAGGCGGGACGACCGGGAATCTATGCTGCGGGGGACATCACCACGTATCCAGGCAAGCTCAAGCTCATCGCGACGGGCTTCGGCGAGGCGGCGACAGCGGTGAATCAGGCGGTGCACTGGATCTATCCGGAAAAGAAGGTGGACCCCGGACACTCATCGAACATGGCGATATTTGGACAGAAAGATGACTGAGCTGGATTTGCGCCGGGAACAGCAATCGGCAGGAGCTGGAAATGAGTGAAGACACGGAGAAATGTCCGCAGTGCGGAAGCGATCGCGTCACGAGGGGGCGAATCCTCGGCGGCATCTCGTCGATCTACTTTCGGCCGTCGGGGCTGCGCTTCTGGACACTGAGCGCGGCGGTGCCAATGATCGGCGCGAACAAGACGACGGATGAATTCTTTCCTCCGGGTGCCCGCGCGTGCGTGTCATGCGGGCTGCTGTGGAGCCGCGTGAACCACACGCTGCTCGAGCGGGTGCTGCGCGAAGGTGGAACGGAGGAGACGCGGAAGCGCTTTGGGGAGTCGGGCGAGGACGGCTGAGGCGTTCGGGGAATGAATACCGCGGGCGCGCTGGCACGAGCGCGTGAATCGTTCGAGCGACAGGCGTGGGAGGATGCCCACGGCCAACTGCTTGCCGAGGACCGCGAGCACGCGCTCGAGCCCGATGATCTCGTGCGGCTCGCGACGGCCGCGCAGATGCTCGGCGCGGATGCGGCTGCCGGAAGCGCGTGGGCGCGCGCACACACCGAGTTTCTGAAGCGCGACGACAAGCTCCGCGCGGCGCGCTGCGCATACTGGATGCTCCTGCCCATGCTCTTTCGAGGCGACATGGCGCAGGCGGGGGGCTGGATCGCGCGAACGACCCGGCTGCTCGATGACGTGACCCCCGAATGCGCGGAGCATGGCTACCTGCTGTGCGCCATCGCGCTGCGCTCGGTCAGGGAAGGAGATGTCGAAGCGGCGCATGCCGCCTTCGTCGAGGCGTGCCGCATCGGCGATCGCGTGGGTGACACCGATCTCATCGCGCAGGCTCGGCACGGTGAGGGGCGCACGCTCGTTCGACTCGGCGAGACCGCGCGCGGCGCGATGCTGCTGGACGAGGTGATGGCGGCGATCACGGCGGGCACGGTGTCGCCGCTCATCATCGGCGGCGTCTATTGCAGCGTGCTCGAGGCCTGCCAGGAGATGTACGATCTGCGGCGCGCGCAGGAATGGACGGACGCGATGGCGGAATGGTGCGCGCGCCAGCCGGAGACGGTGCCCTTTCGCGGACAGTGCCTCGTGCACCGTGCGGAGCTGATGCAGCTCCATGGTGCCTGGTCCGGCGCGACCGAGGAGGCCGAGCGCGCGCGCGAGCGATTCATGCGTCCGCCGCGGCATCGCGCGATAGGCTCGGCGCACTATCGCATCGCCGAGCTGCATCGCCTGCGCGGGGAGCACGCCCTGGCGGAGGAGTCGTATCGCCAGGCGAGCCAGGAGGGGTTCGATCCGCAGCCCGGACTTTCGCTGCTTCGGCTTGCGCAGGGCCAGACAGCGGCGGCGAGCACGGCGATCGCGCGCGCGATGCAGGAGGCGCGCGAGCCGCGGCATCGGGCGCGGTTGCTCCCCGCGTTTGTCGAGATCGCGATCGCGGCGAGCGAGATATCAGAGGCGCGGGCGGCGGCGGAGGAGCTCTCGGAGCTGGCGAGCAAGCGCGGCGCGCCGCAGCTGCGCGCGGAAGCGGCATTTGCGATGGGCGCCGTGACGCTCGCCGAGGAGAATGCGCGTGAGGCCGTTGGGGCATTGCGCGAAGCGTTCGCGCTGTGGCGAGAGCTCGAGGCTCCGTACGATTCCGCGCGCGCGCGAGTACTCCTCGCGCGAGCGTTCCGGGCGCGCGGAGACGCTGACTCGGCGGATATGGAGCTGGAGTGCGCGCGCAAGACGTTCGCGGAGCTCGGAGCGGCGCACGAGGTCGCGCGAATCGATGCACCGGCTCGAGGCGCAGAATCCGATTCGATTGCGGGTGTGCTCACCGCACGCGAGCTCGAGGTGTTGCGTCTGGTCGCAACGGGCAAGACCAATCGCGCGATCGCGGCCAAGCTCGGCATCAGCGAAAAAACGGTCGCGCGTCATGTGAGCAACATCTTCACGAAGCTCGGGCTGTCGAGTCGCGCGGCGGCGACCGCCTATGCGTACGAGCGTCGCATGCTCCAGGGCTCTACATAGAAATACCCACGAGCTGCCGAAGCAAAAGATGGATCGAATGCCCGACGCGACAGCTCGCGCGTGCTTCTATTCTGCCCGTACACCAGTATCAGCACACAGCAACGCGCGGGGTTCAAAATGGACGTGACACGAACAACACTGCCGGAGCGCATCGACACAGTCATCATCGGCGCTGGGCAGGCGGGCCTTTCAACCGGCTACCATCTTGCCCGGCTCGGGCGGCGCTTCGTCATTCTCGAGAGCAACGAGCGAATCGGCGATACGTGGAGAAAGCGTTGGGATTCGCTCCGCCTCTTCACGCCCGCGCGCTTTGATGGGCTGGATGGAATGCCGTTCCCCGCGCCGAAGCATTCGTTTCCGACGAAGGACGAGATGGCCGATTTCCTCGAAGCCTACGCGCTGCACTTTGGGATGCCCGTGCACACCGGCGTGCGCGTCGATCATGTGTGGCGTGAAGGAGGCCGGTTCATGGTACAAGCCGGCGAGTCGCTCATCGAGGCCGAGAACGTCGTGATCGCGATGGCGAGCTATCAGACGGCGCGCGTGCCGGAATTCGCATCCGCACTGGATTCGAAGATCGTCCAGCTGCACTCGCGGGAGTATCGCAATCTGGCCCAGCTGCGTGCGGGGGGAGTTTTGCTCGTGGGTGCTGGAAACTCGGGCGCGGAGATCGCGGTCGAGATCAGGCGCGGCGGACACGCGACATACGTCTCCGGTCGCGTGACCGGACAGGTTCCGTTTCGGATGGATGGCAGAGCCGCGCGCCTGGGTCTCGCGCCCTTCGTGTTTCGGGTCGTCTTCCACCGCGTGCTGACCGTCGACACGCCGATGGGGCGGAGTGCACGCCGCAAGATGCTCTCGATGGGAACGCCTCTCATTCGGACGAAGGAAAGCGACCTCGCGGTGGCGGGCGTCACTCGAGTTCCGCGCGTGGTCGGCGCGCAGGATGGTCTGCCGCTGCTTGCGGACGGGCGCACACTCGACGTGGCGAACATCATCTGGTGCACGGGATACAGTCCCGGATTGTCATGGATAGACCTTCCGATCTTCGATGCGAGCGGCGAGCCGAGACACGAGCGCGGGATCGTCGTGGAGCAACCGGGGATGTACTTCGTGGGCCAGCACTTTCAGTACGCGATGTCGTCGACGATGATCCACGGGGTCGGCAGGGATGCGGAGCGCGTCGCACGGGCGATCGCGGCGCGACGCAGCGCTCCGGCCGAGGCCTCGCGGAGGACGGCGTAGGTCGAATAGCAGAGCTCTAGGGCTGACCCGCGCTCAGACCGCGCGCTTCGTTCCAGCGCGTGCGCACCATCTTGATCCACGACGGCGCGTTGGGGTTCACGATCTTTACCTCGACGGACCCCATGAACGCAGTCCCCGTGACGTGAATGGTGGGGGCGCCCGGCGCCGGCGTGCTCCACTTCTGTCCCTGCATCTCGAAGGACGCTATGATCGCATCGCCGTCGCACTCGACCCGGACATCCGGAGGAACGAGGATGGTGACGTTGCCCATGATGACCATGAGCTCGATGCGCGACTTCCCCGCGCCGAAGCGGGCACTCGTCAGGTCGATCTTGACGTCGCCCATGACCGAGACGGCTCGAAACAGACGCGGAAGGATCCAATCACCGGCGCGGACCTGCACCGACAGGAACGCCGTCACACCCCGCACCGCAGGCACCATCTCCTGCGGCACGATCATCTGGGAGGCGACCGGCGCCAGCGGGAGGCCCGCCGAGCCCTGGTCGAGCGATGGCTGGTACGGAGTCGTCATGGTATATCCAACGAATCTGCGCCCGCCCGGGTTTCGCCGGACCGAGGCACGGTGACGGTATCAGTCGTACGCGATTCGCGGATCGGCGGCGGCATACGCGAGATCGGTGATCATGTTCACGACGACGAAAACCACACTCAAAAACAACACCGTTCCCTGGATCGCGGGAAGGTCCCGGCGGCCGATCGCGTTCACCACGTAACGCCCGATCCCCGGCCAGCCGAACACCGTCTCCGTCAGGATGCTGCCGGTGAGGTACGAGCCGAAGTCAAGGCCGAGCACGCTGATCACCGGGACGAGCGCGTTTCTGAGCGCGTGGTGCACGAGCACCAGCTTCTCGCGCACGCCCTTCGCGCGCGCCGTGCGCACGTAGTCGCTCGATAGCACCTCGAGCATCGCGGACCGCGTCATGCGCGCGAGAAAGGCGATCGAGCGCGAGCCGAGGGCCAGCGCGGGAAGAATGAGGAATTCCGGGCGCCCGTAGCCCGATGGCGGCAGCCACCGCAGCACCACCGCGAACAGCAAAATGAGCAGGAGCCCAACCCAGTACACGGGGAAGGACACGCCGAGGTAGGCGATCGCGAGCGCGCCCCGATCGATCCATCCGCCGGGGTGCCGCGCGCTCAGCACGCCCAGCGACACGCCGACAACGATCGCGAGCAGCATCGCCGTTCCCGCGAGTTCGAGCGTTTTCGGAAAGCGGTCGGCGATGTCGCGCGCGATCGGGCGTCCGGTGATGAACGAGCGACCGAGATCGCCGCGCAGCACGCCGCCGGTATAGTGCGCGAACTGGCGCGGAAGCGACTCGTCGAGATGCAGCTCCGTGCGGAGGCGCGCGATCGTCGCGGAGTCGGCGCGTTCGCCGACCATCTCGAGCACCGGGTCGCCGGGCGCGACGTACAGGAGCAGGAAAGCGACGACGACGACGCCGGCGAGCGTCGGGACGGCGAGGAGGGCACGGCGAGCCAGCAGCGCGCCCATTCTCAGTGCGCCGTGACTGTCACGTCCGTGAACTTCTGGCCGTTGAAGATTGTCGGCGCGACGAAGCCCTTCACCCACGGCTGCACGGCGTACAGCTCGTTGTAGAAGAAGAGATAGATCATCGGCGCGTCCGCGAACGCGAGCGAATCGGCCTGGCGGTACAGCGCGACGCGCTTGGCGGCGTCCTGTTCGGTGCGCGCCTGCGAGACGATACGATCGAATTCCTTGTTCTCGTAGAAGGACACGTTGCCGCCGACGCCGCGATTCGCGCCATGCAACAGCGGATAGAGAAAGTTCTCGGCGTCCGGATAGTCCGCATACCAGTCCTTCACGAACATGTCCGTCTGTCCGTTGCGCGCGGCCTCGCGGGCCGCGGCACTCTCGCGCTGCACGAGCTTCACGCGCACGCCTACCGCCGCCAGGTACGACTGAATCGATTCGGCCACGCGCGCGAACGCCGGATCCTGCGGCATCCAGAGCTCGACGTCGAAGCCCTTCGCGTAGCCGGCCGCGGCGAGGAGCTTCCTCGCCGCCACGGTATCGTAGGCGTAGGGTGCGCGCGCGTCGTCCGCGCCCTCGAGCGTCGGCGGGATCACGCCCGCCGCGAGACGACCGCGCCCGCCGAGGAGCTTGTCGAGGATCGTGCGGACATCGACGGCGTGATTGAGCGCCTGCCGTACGCGGACGTCCTTCAGCGGCCCGCGCGTGGTATTGAGCGCCACGTACCAGAGCCGCAACGCCGGCGCGGAGGTGAGGAGCGCCTTTTTCTCATCCGCCTGCTCCCATCGCTGCGCGTCCGCCTCCGGGACGTAGAGGAGGTCCACATTTCCGCTCTCGAATTCGGCGACCGCCGTGGATGGCTCTGGAATGATTCGTATCATCAGCGAGTCGAGCTTGGGAGCGCCGCCGAAGTACTCGGCATTTCGTGCGAGAAGCACGTAGTCGTCGTGCTGCCAGGAGACGAGCGTCCAGGCGCCGGTGCCCACGGGGTGCTCGCCGAAATCGGGAGAAATTTTCGCGGGCACCACCGACGCGACCGGCATTGCGAGTAACTTTGGGAAGATCGCGAGCGCGGTGTCGAGTGCGATGCGGACGGTGCTGTCGTCCACCGCCGTGACGCCAGTGACGGTTGCGGCCTTGCCTGCCGCGAAAGCGCGCGCGCCTGCGATCGGGTAGAGCGGCCACGGTCGGCCGGACTTGTTCGAGGGATCGAGGACGCGAGTAAAGCTGTGTACGACATCGCTCGCGTGCAGCAAAGAGCCGTCGTGGAAGCGGACGCCGGTGCGCAGATGAAAGAGATAGGTGCGACCGTCGGGAGTCACCTCCCATCGCGAGGCGAGGGCTGGTCCAACCTTCGCATCGGGGCTGAAGCGGGTAAGGCCGTCGAACAGGTAGGATACTGCGCGCCCGGTGGGAACATCAGTCGAGAGCGCGGGGTCGAGAGATTTGGGATCGTAGCGGTCGCGCGCATCGATCAGCGTGCGGCGATGGGTGGCATCGCCGCCGCGACAGGCGGCGAGCACCAGGAGCGCAACAAATGACAAGCGAGAGCAAGACGGTGGCATTGCGGACCCGTGCTGGAGCGCGCCCGCGCGTCGCCTTCACGTGGCTACGACGTTGACACAGCAGTACTATTCGGGTGAACTTATCGGGCCCCAAGTGAAGCGTCAATCGTGAGTTACGTCCTGTGCGTCGACGATAACGAGGACATGCGCCTAATGGTGCGTGAGGTTCTCCAATCGGCGGGGCACGAGACTGATCTGGCGGCAGATGGATTGTCTGCGCTTGCGTCGATCCAGGAGCGCGAGCCGGATCTCCTCGTGCTCGATGTCGTCATGCCCGGCATGAGCGGGCTCGACGTCTGTCGCGCCGTGAAGTTGAACCCGTTCACCGCGCGCATCCCGATCCTGATGCTCACGGCGCAGGGTGACATTGCGGCGAAGGTTGCGGCGTTCGATGCCGGAGCGGACGACTATCTCGCGAAGCCGTTCGATCCGCGTGAGCTCAGGGCGCGCATCGTCGCGTTACTCAGAATCGTGCGGCGTGAGGGTGACCGAAATCCGACGAGCGGGCTGCCCGGCGGGAAGGCGATCGAGGAAGAGATCGAGCGGCGCGCGGAAAAGGGAGAGTCGTTCGCGATCTGCTACATCGATCTCGACAACTTCAAGCCGTTCGCAGACACGTTCGGATTCTCTATCGCCGACATGGTGATCAGGGACATGGGCCAGGCGATCAGAGGAGCGATCGAAACGACGGGATCGCCGACGGACTTCGTTGGGCACATCGGCGGCGACGATTTCATCGCGGTGACGTCGGTGCAGCGCGCGCTGTCGGTGGCGCGGGAGTGCGCGCTGCGATTCGTCGACGTGGCGACGCGCGCGGTGGGAGAAGAAGCGGTACGCCGGGGGCACTTCACGGGCGTCGACCGGGAAGGGCGCGCGCGCGATTTTCCGATCGCGCGGCTCTCCGCGGCGGTGCTGCAGATCGGGCCGGACAGATGGATCTCCACGGGGCACATCGGATCGCTGGCGGCAGAGGTGAAGCGGCGCGCGAAGCAGCGGGGGCCTGGTACCATCCTCGTGCAAACAGTGTAGCAGAGGTCAGCGCCTGTCGTTCACCACGCAGGCTCGCGGCGTACACGCAAGGGTGCCAATGACGGTAACGAACGGAACGCGCGACGAGTCGGTCGTCCGCTACGATGATCGGCTGCCGTTGCGCGGCCGCGCGCTTCTTCCCGCCATCGCCATGGGGGTGGGGGCCGGGCTCGTCGTCTTCTACATCGCGCGCATCCTGGCCGAGCGTTCTCCGCTCGGGATCGACCCGCCCGAGCAGGCACCGGACAGCGCCGCGTTGCCCGCGCGAACACGCGGGTGATGCGACGGGTTTTCCTCGCCGCGCTGCTGCTTCTTCTTCCGGTCGCGTTTCCCGGAGTTCTGCTGGCACAGGACATCGCCTGCGACCCCGGTGATCTCGAAGTCCGCGCCGTCACCTTCAATGGCAACCAGCACTTCGAGAGCGCCGAGCTCGCGAGCGTCATCGTGACGTCGGCATCGAGCTTTGCGCGCCGCCATCTGCATCTGCCGATCGGCGCGCGACGGTGCCTCGACACGCTCGAGCTCTCGCGCGACGCCGTGCGCATCCGGCTGTTCTATCGCCTTCGCGGCTACTACAAGACGGCGGTCAAGACCGCGGTGCAGCCGGCCGGAACGGGCGCAGTCGAAGTGGCATTCGGCATCACGGAAGGGCCGCCGGTCATCATCGACTCGCTCGCCGTCACCGGCCTCGACTCCGTGTCCGACCGCGACCGGCTGCTGCGCGAGCTCGATCACTTCAGGCACAACCACATCTTCACGAAGATCGAGCTCCAGGCAGTGATCGACACGGTCCGCGAGGAGCTGCACGACAGCGGCTACCCGTACGCGGCGGCGCCGCTCGCATCGAGCGAGGTCGATCCCGCCACCGATCGCGCCCAGCTCGAGTATCAGTTCTTCGAGCAATTTCGCGGACAGCCAATGCCCCTCCCCAAGCGGATCGCGCACGTCGGACGCATCGAGTACGAGGTCGCGCCCGGCGGCGACTCCGCGAAGATCGACACGAGCACCGTGCGGCGGCTAATGTCGTTCAAGGTGGGCGACGTGTTCCGGTCGAAGGATCTCGTGCGCAGCGAGCGCGATCTCTACCAGCTCGAGACGTACAGCCACGTGGATGTCGCGCTGGCACCGGACAGCGTGCAACCCAACGACAGCCTGCTCACCGTGCTCGTGCGGCTCAACGAGACGAAGATGACGTCGCTCGGCGTTGGCGCCGGATGGGCGACGCTGGACTGCATCCGTACACAGGCGCGGCTCACCAACCGCGACTTCCTGGGGGGCGCCCGGCGCCTCGAGCTCAATGGGCGGCTCTCGCACCTCGCGCTCTGCCCGCAGAACGTGCGCGATGACTCGATCAGCAATCGACTCAACTACTACGCGTCGGGAACGATCCGGCTGCGCGGGCTCATCGGCCCGCGCACGCTGCCGTCGGTCACCATCTTCAGCGAGCGCACCTCCGAGTATCGCGCGTACGTGCGCGAGACGATCATCGGAGGCGCGGCGGAGGTGTCGCGCGATCTGCAGCCGCGCGACCTGCGCCCCGGGCTGCCGCTCACGCTCTCGTACCGCGTCGAGTACGGGCGAACGACCGCCTCGCCGGCGGTGTTCTGCCAGCTGTTCAACCGCTGCGCGCTCGCCGACATCGAGCGACTTCAGCAAAATGGGAGCTTGCACGTGTTCGGCGCGTCGCTCCTGCGCGATCGGACCGATCAGCTGCTCGATCCGTCGAACGGCAATCAGCTCCACCTCGAGCTGCGCAGCGGTACGACGTCGCTCGACACGGCGAGCGGCACGCGATTCAGCAGGGTGCTGGTCGAGGGATCGGTGTACAAGACGGTGGGGTCGTCGACGTTCGCGGCGCGACTGCAGCTGGCCGCGGTGCTCGACGGCTTCACCACGCGCGGAGCCACGGCGTACGTGCCGCCGGAGGAGCGGCTCTATGCCGGCGGGCCGAACTCCGTGCGCGGCTACAACCAGAACCTGCTCGGACCCGTCGTGTACATCGTGGATTCGTACGTCACGAGCGATACGACGATCGGTGGCAACCCGGCACAGCTCTTTCGCGCGTCCGACACATCGCACGTGCGCCAGTACTCGCCGACTGGTGGAAACACGTTGATCGTCGCCAACGCCGAATGGCGGATTCGTCTGCCGTCGCTCGGCGGGCGGGTGCAGCTGGCGACGTTCGTCGACGCGGGGCAGGTGTGGAATCGCCCGCAGCAGACCTTCTCGATCTCAGACCTGCGTGTGACGCCCGGGATGGGCGTACGCGTGCGGTCGCCGATCGGGCCGCTCCGCGTGGATGTCGCGTACAACGGATACGCCTCGACCACCGGCTCCGCGTACTTCGTGGGCAGCGACAACGTGCTCCGGTGCGTGAGCCCGGACAACACGCTGTCGTCTGGGATCGTGACATCGGGTGAGACGTGCGAGCCGACCTACAGACCCCCGGCCGGCTCCAGTGTGTTGAGCAAGCTGACGTTCAACTTCAGCATCGGGCAGGCGTTTTAGCGGATGTCGCGCCGTCGCCTCGTTGCGCTCATCAGCGCCGGCATCCTGCTCCTTCTGGGCATGAGCGTGATCGGGGCGATCCTCGCGACCACGCAGACGGATCTCGGGCGCGCGCGCCTGCGCTCTCTGATCAACGCGCAGGTGACGAACGCGATGGGCAATCGCGGCACCATTTACATCGGACGGATCACCGGCAGCCTGTTCACGGGTGTCGAGCTCGACTCGATCTCGATTCGCGACGAGGAGGACTCTCTCGTCGTCGCGACCGGGCCGGTCATCGTCCGCTACGATCCGCGCGACGTGCTCGACAAGCGGCTGCTGCTGTCGTACCTCGAGGTAAACCGGCCGAACGTGTATCTGCGCCGGCGCGCCGATCATCAGTGGAGTTTCCGTCACGTTTTCCCCGACGGCCAGAAAAAGCAGCGGCTCGCGGGGAGCCGGTCGCTGGGCGACTACATCGTCATCGACAGCGCGGTGCTCCACGATGCGAAGTTCACACTCACCGACCTCTGGTCGCCGCCCGATTCGCTGAAGGGTGCGCGGAGAGACAGCGCGATCCGGGTCGCGCTCAACGACAAGAACCACGAATGGCGGCGCACGCGCGAGGGGATCAAGCAGACGCGCCGGTGGACGAAGGGGGAGCTGCGATCGCCGTACGTGCGTCTCGCGGATCCGGACAGCGTCGGCAAGCTGATCTCGATCGGCGACATGCGCGTCAAGGAAAACGATCCCCCCTTCGACCTCAGCAACGCGAACGGACCCGTAAAGATTCTCGGGGACACCGTGTTCTTCGTGCTGCACCACTTCGATCTTCCGGGATCGACGGGGCACGCCGAGGGACACGTCTCGTGGGGCGGTCCGTCGCCGACGCACTACGATGTGCACGTGTGGGCGGACTCCGTCTCGATGAACGACGTGGCGTGGGTGTACCCGACGCTGCCGCGCACCGGAAGCGGGAAGTTGGAGCTCACCATCAAGAACAACGTGCGCGACGCGCACGTGCTCGAGTACGGGCTGAGCAGGATGGACATGCGCTCCGCGAAGTCACATCTCACGGGCGCGATGACGTTCGTCGTGGGCCTTCCGGTGCTCGCGGTGACGAACGTCGATGCGCAGCTCACGCCGCTGAATTTCGACCTGCTGCGCACGCTCGCCGGCGGTCCGTTTCCGGTCGATTGGCAGGGAACATTCACCGGTTCCGTGCGCGGGCCGGGCGGCATGCTCACCGACTGGCACGTGGATGATGGGGAGCTGACGTTCCGCGACGCGCACGTGCCGGGCGCGGTGTCGAAGGCATCGGTGCACGGGGCGCTCGACATCCTCGTGCCCTCGAACGCGAAATTTCACGCGCTCGACGTCGACCTCGCGACGCTCGACCTGCGAACGATTCAATACCTCTTCGCGAGCTTTCCGCGGCTGCACGGAACGGTATCCGGCACGGCGAGGCTGGACTCGTCGTGGCTCGACACTCGCTTCCACGATGCGAATCTCGTGCACCACGATGGCGATAATCCGACGTCGCACTTCACCGGCGATGGACGCGTGACGCAGAACCCCAAGTTCACCGCGTTCGATGTGGCGCTTCAGGCGCAGCCGGTGTCGTTCACCACCTTTGCGCGTTCCTATCCCGGGCTGGCATTCCGCGGAAACTTTTCCGGCCCGCTGCGCATCCGCGGCACGATGGACGAGCTCGACGTCACGGCCTCGCTGTCCGGAGACGCGGGGTCGATGGCCGTGAACGGGAATTTCGATCTCGACTCGGTGAGCGGTCTCGCGGGGCGCGGAACGGCGAGCGTCGCCGATCTCGATGTGCAGGCGCTCATGGAGTCGAAGACCCTGCCGTCCACGAGTCTCGGGGGGCGAGCGGCGTTCGACATTCACGGAGACTCGATTGCGAATCTGGCCGGCTCGTTGCACATCGATCTCGATCAGTCGCGCGTGGAGCCCGTGGATGTGAGTGCGGCCACTGCCTCACTGTCCTTCGGCGCTGGGCGCATGCACGTCGACACTCTCGGCATTACGAGCAGCGCGGCCCGCATCTCCGCGAACGGGACGCTGGGGCTCGCGCCGAACATCGTCGACTCGCTCAGCTATACCGTTCTCGTCGATTCGCTCGGTGGCCTGCGACCGTGGATTCTTCCACGCGCCGCTTCCAACTCGGCACGGCGCGACTCGGTCCGAATGACGGAGCACGATCTCGAGCAGCGGCAGATTCGCGACTCGCTCTACGGAACGGCGCACGCCGAGGGCAAGCTCGTTGGGTCGATCGACACGCTCCAGGCGCGAGGGGTCATCGCGGGAGACTCGCTGTTCGTCGCGGGCAATCGTGTGGCGCACGCGAGTGGGAGCTACGCCGTGGCGGGGCTGCCGACGGACGCGCGCGGGACGATCCACGCGCGCGCGGACTCGCTCCTGGTCGCGACCGTCGCGATCGACAGCATGCAGGGCGATTTCACGCTGGCGAGCAAGTCGCGCGGCGACCTCACCTTCGCGGCAGCGAGCAATCGTCACACCGGCAGCTTCGTCGTAGGGAGCCACCTCGCCTTCGATCGCTCGCTGGATTCATTGCGGCTGGTGGTCGACAGCCTCGGCGGGTTGATCGATACGCATCAATGGAGTCTCGCATCGCCGGCGACCGTTGTGTTCGACACCGGAGGCACGCGGCTCGACTCACTCGCCGCACGCGGCGGCGAAGGGGGCGTAGTGGTGCTGCATGCGGACCTGCCGAACACGCGACCCGTGAACGTATCGCTGCGCGTCGACAGCGTGTCCCTCGCCGACCTCGGCATCATCGCGCAACTCACGACGCCGATCAGCGGTACGACGACTGGAACCGTGGTCATTTCCGGCCCGCGCGCCGATCCGGTGATCGCGCTGGGGGCGCGGTTCCAGGATGTGTCGTTCGGAACCGTCGCGTTCCCGTTTTTCACGCTGAACGGCGCGTACGCCAAGCAGCTCCTCGACACGAAGATGATCGTGTTCCGGCACGATACCGCCGTCATGTCCTTCACGGGCTCGTGGCCGCTGAACCTCGCGCTCCTTCCGGTGCAGCGGCGGATGCTCGACGCGCCGCTCAAGGGCCACCTCGCGGGAGACAGCCTCGATCTCGCCGTGCTGGAGAGTTTTTCGCCGTCATTCGCCCGGCCGTCCGGCACCGCGAGCGTGTCACTCGACCTCTCGGGCACGTGGAAGCATCCGCTTCTCGGCGGGCGCATGCGCGTGCGGAATGGCGAGATGGGGCTGCCCGCGCTCGGCACGCGGTTGCGCCACGTCGAGGCCGACGTCGGATTCCGTGCGGACAGCATGCACATCGACACGCTCTCGATGGCGAGCGGTGCGGAGGCGGGGAGCAACCTCTCGGTGCGAGGCTCGCTCGTGCTCGGGAACATGCTCGACCTGTCCGAGGATCTCAGCAACGTGCAGGTCGACCTTTCGATGTCTGCGCGCAACTTTCTCGTGGTCGACAAGCGATCGCTCGCGCGTCTCGAGCTCAGCGACGACGTGCGCCTCACCGGACCGTTCAGCCACATGGTACTCACCGGCAACGTAGACATCGAGCGCGCGACGTTCTATCTGCCCGATCTCGCGCAGAAGAGGGCGCTCAGTCTCGATCCGACGATCGATCCCGACGTCGGCACGCTCGTCGACACGAACCTCGTCGAGATCCGTCGCACCTTTCTCGGCCAACAGCGCCGTGACGTCCAGCAGGCAATCCGCTTTCTCCAGGTGCCGAGCCTCCAGGTGCAGATCGGCAACGACGTCTGGCTGCGATCGCAGGAGGCGAACATCAAGCTCGGCGGGCAGGTCGCGCTGAGAAAGGATGCGGCGAACCAGCGCTTCGATGGCTCGATCGACGTCGAGCGCGGCACGTATCGACTCGATCTCGGTCTCGTGCAGCGGACGTTTCAGGTCGACAGCGGAACCGTCACCTTCTACAACGATCCGCAGCAGGCCGGCACGCTGAACATCTGGGCGACGTACACGGTGCGGCAGGCGAATCAGCTCGCGCAGGACGTTCGCATCATCGCGCACATCGGTGGCACGCTGCTCGATCCGAAGCTCGATCTCTCGAGCGACGAGCGCATCGCGCTCTCGTACACGGAGATTCTGAGCTACCTGGTGTTCGGCCAGCCATCGCTTCTGGGCTCCGGCGAAGCGAACAACAGCGCGCTGCGGCCGGTCGCGCAGGCGCTGTTGCCGAGTGCGGGAGCGCTGATCGAGCGGGCGATTAACTCGCAGATCGGATTTTTCGATGTGGTGCAGGTGCAGACGGGCGGCACCAACTCCGCGAATCAGGCTTCGATCGACCAGAGCGCATCGAACTTTCTGTCCGGTTCGCGGATCGGCGTGGGCAAGCAGCTCGGGCAGCGCGCGTTCCTCACCGCGAACGCGGGGCTGTGCGGGCTCTCGAGCTCCTCGTCGAGCAGCTTCTCGTCGACGATCGGGATCACGCTCGAATACCGGCTGGCGCAGCACTTCTCGTTGCAGGCGAGCTCGGAGCCGTCGACGCTCTCGCTGCTGTGCCGTCCGGGGATCACTACGATCGGCAACCGTCCGCGCCAATTCGGTTTCGATCTCTTTCGCGAATGGAGCTTCTGATCGGCCCGATTCTGCTGATCACCAACCCGGCGGCGCGGCGCGGACGACTGCTCGAGCAGCGCGCGCGCGAAGCGCTGCTCGCGGCGGGCGCCGAGCACGATGTCGTCGTCACGACGCATCAGGGGCACGCGGCGCTCGTTGCCACGGAGCGCGCAAAGGACTTCGCCGCGGTCTTCACCCTGGGTGGCGATGGCACGGCGATGGAAGTCGTTGGTGCGCTCGCGCATACGACGGTACCGGTCGGAGTGCTGCCCGGTGGCACGGGCAATCTCGTCGCGCGCGCACTTCGGACGCCGCGGCGGATCGAGCGCGCGGTTCCGGCGCTGCTCAATGGCGAGCTTGTATCCGTGGATCTCGGCTTCATCCCGGAGTGCAAGCGTTACTTTGCGTTCAGCTCGGGCGTGGGAGTCGATGCGCGCATGATCGACGAGACGCATCCCGAAACGAAGCGTCGATACGGCATCGGTGCGTACATACACACCGGCCTCAAGGTCGGGCTCGGCAGGCGCGCGTTTCGGGTGCGCGTCGAAGTCGACGGCGTCGAGATCGAGCGCGAGGCGACCTCGCTCATGGTCGCCAACTTCGGCACCGTGCTCGACCAGCTGATCATGCTCGGTCCCGGCATCAGCCAGGACGACGGGCTGCTCGATCTCTGCATCTTCTCTCCCGCGCACTCGGCGGACGTGATTCGCATCGCGTGGCGACTGTTAAGGCGCAACTTTCGAAGCGACGATGCCATGCTCTTTCGGAGCGGGCGCGAGTTCCGCATCGCCTGCGACCCGCCCCAGCTGTATCAGGCGGATGGTGAGCTGCTGGGCACAACGCCGTATACGGTGCGCGTCCAGCCGCTGGCCGCCCGCCTCCTGGTCGCCAAGCGCGATTGACCGGACCCGGACCCGCGGTACATTCGTACAGAGGCTGTTGCAACTTCGACCGATGCGGTGAGGCGATGAGCGAGCGGTACGGACGCCTCCTGGAGCACGCGGCGGATGCGATTTTCACCGTCGACGAGACGGGCCACTTCACGTCCGTCAACCTCATCATGGAACGCGCGATGGGGCATCGGCGCGGCGACCTCATCGGCACGCATTGCTGCACGCTTCTCGATACGCTTGAGCAGAAGGTGGCCAATCGCCTTCTCGAGGACACCCTGGACGGAAAGCGACAGCGGTCGGAGGTCGCCTTTCGCGATGTTGCCGGACGCGATCGCATCGGGTCGATCACGGCGACGCCGATCGTGGAACACGATGGTCGTGTCACGGGCGCGCTCTGCATCGTTCGCGACATCACCGAGGAGCGCCGCTTCGCCAATGAGCTTCGGCAGCGCGAAAAGCTCGCGGCGGTGGGCCAGCTCGTGAGCGGTGTCGCGCACGAGCTGAACAATCCGCTGGCCGGCATCAGCGCCTTCGCACAACTGCTCGACGGTGCGGGTCCGCTCAACGCGGAGCAGCGAGACGCCGTGGAGACGATCCAGATGGAAGCGAAGCGCGCCGCGAAGATCGTGTCGAGCCTGCTCCTGTTCAGCCGGCAGCGCCAGCCCGAGCGATCGAACGTCGACCTCAATCGGGTGCTCAGCGACACGCTCGCGTTGCGGCGATTCGTCCTTGCTACGGAGCACATCGAAGTGTTAACGGAGCTCGAGCCGGAGCTTCCTCACACGTGGGCGGATCCGTTTCAGCTGCAGCAGGTGCTGCTGAACCTTCTCGTCAACGCCGAGCATGCGCTGCGCGGCCGGAAGGGGAAGCGGAGGCTCATTCTGCGCACCCGGCGGCGGGGGAATCGCATCGTGGCGAGCGTGATCGACAACGGTCCGGGAATCTCCGAGGAGACGCTGAGTCGCATCTTCGAGCCATTTTTCACGACGAAGCCCGTTGGCGAGGGCTCCGGCCTGGGACTCGCGATCTCGCACGGCATCGTGCGCCAGCACAGCGGCGTGCTGCGCGCGCAGTCCACTCCTGGCGAGGGAGCCTCGTTCGACATGGATCTGCCCATACTCAACGAGTCCGGTAATGCGTCGCGACTCGCCGGGGTGGGGGAGATGGCGGGCATTCCTCGTCAGCGACGGTTCCTCATCGTCGACAACGAGCCCGCGATGCGGCAGGCGTTGCAGCTGCACCTGCGCCGTTCGGGCTGTTTCGCGGACGCCGTGAGCGACGCTCCTTCCGCGCTCGCATTGCTCGCCACGCGCACGTACGGCGCGATCTTCCTCGATCTGCACCTGGCCGAACCGAGCGGAGAGTCGTTGTTCGCGGAGCTCGTCGAGCGCGATCCGGACCATGCGGGGCGCGTGATCTTCGCAACCGGAGATCTCGAGAGTCCGCCCGCGCGCGAGTTTCTGCAGGGCGCGGGACGTCCGTTCGTCGGCAAGCCGTTCGCACTCTCCACCGTGGCGGCGTTACTGACCCAGACAGCGTCGCGCTGATGGCGACGATTCTCGTCATCGACGACACGCCCCAGGTCACCGCCGTGCTCGGCGCCTTCTTCGAGCGGGCGGGCCATCAGGTCGTGCGCGTGCACAGCGGCGAGGAAGGCATCGATGCGTATCGGCGCACGCGCCCCGACCTCGTGCTCCTCGACCTGCAGCTTCCCGACATGAGCGGCTTCGATGTGCTCGAGCGAATTCGCGGCGATGAGCCAGTGGTCATCATCGTGACGGGGCACGGCGACATCCCGCTGGCGGTACAGGCGCTGCAGAGAGGCGCCGAGAACTTTCTGACCAAGCCGGTGGACCTCGACCATTTGCGTGTGGCATCGGAGCGCGGGCTGGAGAAGGCGCGGCTTCGGCAGCTCGCCCGCTACATGCGCGAGCGGCGCGGGATCAAGGGCGTCGGCGCGCTTCTGGGCACGTCGCCGGCGATGCGCGAGCTCGCGCACCAGATCGAGTTGCTGACATCGAGCGATCGCACGACGGTGCTGCTGCTCGGCGAGCAGGGAACGGCAAAGGGGCAGATGGCGTACGCGATGCACGCCATGAGCAACCGCGCAGATAAGCCATTCGTCGAAGTCGCATGTGCAGGGGCGACAGAAGGCGCGCTGGACGCCGAGCTGTTCGGCGACGAGTTAGGGGGCACGCGCGAGGCCCCGGTGCGCCGGCTCGGACTGGCCGAGGTGGCGGACAATGGAGCGCTGCTGCTGGATGAGATTGCGGCGCTCGAACTTCCGGTGCAGGGAAAGCTCCTTCGATTGCTGGAGTCGCAGAAGTTTCGACGCGTGGGAGGCGTCCAGGACCTCACGGTGGACATCCGCATGATCGTCACCTCGAGCAGAGACCTCGTCGAGGAGGTGCAGTCGGGGCGCTTTCGCGAGGATCTCTATTATCGGTTGAGCGTGCTGCCCGTGGTGCTGCCGCCGCTGCGCGCGCGGGCGCGCGAGGATCTGATCGCGCTGATCGATCGCATCGCGGGTGAGCTGCGGCGACAGCTGCCGCTCGCGCCAGCCGAGATCTCGGAGGCCGCGCTCGAGCAGCTGCTGCGACATTCCTGGCCGGGAAACATTCGAGAGGTTCGCAACGTGCTCGAGCGGGCGATGATCGTCGGCCGCGGCTCGCGTCAGATCACGGCGGAGCACCTGCCACCGGATGTGCGCCGCAGCGGTGGGGTGTCGCAGGCGCGTCACGTGCCGAGGACGGTGCACGATGTCGAGCGGGCGCACATCGAGCGCACGCTGCGCGCGCACCACGAAAATCGGACACGCGCGGCGCGCGAGCTCGGGATCTCGCGTGCAACGCTGATCAACAAGATTCGGGAGTACCAGCTCGATCCGCAGGCTCTGTCGTACGCCGCGCCGGACGGGTGAGACGTTACGGGGTGGTCGATCGTTCATATCCGGAGCCGCGCTGCCCCGCGCGAACGTCCCGAACCCAGGAGCAGGATGCCCGAGGAAAACTTGGAGCAGGATCGGATGATCTGCCGTGCGTGCGGAAACGAGGAACGCGCGAGCGAGGGCTATCCGTGCGCGGACTGCGGCACATTCCTCTGCCTCCTCTGCACGTTCAGGGGCGTGACGCTGTGCTCGATGTGTGAGGCGAAGCAGAAGGACGCGGCCGCGAAGTAATGAGCGACAGTGTCGTGCTTCGGGAACGGCTCGCTCTGGGCGACAGGACCTTCACCGTGCTCGCCGAGCCGTGGTACGATGCCGCGAGCGACGAGTGGAGGGGCCGGTACCTGTACGTGCCGCTCGACAGGTCGCTGGCCTCTCCCGTGGCGTCGAGTGCGGTGAAGCGTGCGCGGAAGCGCGACGATCTCGTGCGCCAGCTCGGCGCGGCGACCGACCGCGAGCTGACCAAGGCCTTCAACTCCATTCCAATTCCCGGTGCGCGTCGTTCACGCTGACTTTGGACTTCCGTCGCCGGGTGTGGCAACGGAGACGACCGTGCTCGTGTCGGCCCCGGTCGCGCCTCTGCACGCGGAGCCGAGGGCGTCGAGCGAGCAGGTGAGCCAGTCGCTCGCGGGTCACCTTGCCGTCGTGCTCGAGAGGCGCGAGGGTTGGCGGCGCGTGCGGTTGGGGGACGGGTACGAAGGGTGGATGCACGAGGGGTATCTCGACGCGCGAGCGCTGAGCGCGGATGCGGTGCGCGAGTGGCTGGCCACCGCGCGACATTCGCTCGGCTGCACGATTCGCGATGTCCGCGCCGACATGGAGCGCACGCTGCCGCTCGGCGCCCGCGTGCCGAAGGACGCGAAGATCGTCGCCGGCGGCGTGCTCGACGAAGCCGAGATTCGTCGCCGCTATCCGCCGGTTGGCATCGAGGTCTGCGCGTCGGCCGGGCGATATTTCTGGAGCACGTCGTATCAATGGGGCGGAATCACCCCGTGGGGCGCGGACTGCTCGGGGATGGTGCAGACGGTGTTCGGCCTGCACGGTGTGGCGTTCCCGCGTGATGCGCACCAACAGGCGGAGCTGGGCACGGCCATCGCGCTCACGCCCGATGCGTGGCGCCCTGGAGACCTGCTCTTCTTCTCGGATCGAGCCGACGGGCGAATCACACACGTCGCGATCGTGGCGCAGAAGGACACGCTGATGCACGTGGCGATCGGGCGAGGAGGGTTCGCGGTGGAGCACCTCGAGGGCGCGACGGATCCGTATACGGTGGCGCTGATGGGGCGGTTGCGGAGCGCGCGGCGCGTGATCTAGCGTTTCGATTCCAACTCCGCGTCTACCAGATCGTCGCCCGCACCGCGTCGCCCCGCACCATCGGATCCCCAGCCTTGCACCCGAACGCCTGCGTGAACTCGGGCAGGTTCGAGATCGCGCCGATCACGCGCCACTGTCCCGGCGAGTGCGGATCAGTGCGCGACTGCAGGATCATCGCCTCGGGGCGAATCTTCGTGCGCCACGCGTTCGCGTACGCGATGAAGAAGCGCTGCTCGGGGGTAAAGCCATCCACCGGCGCGCGCGACTTGCCCGTCATCGCCTTCTCGAACGCGGCGTAGGCGATCTTCAGGCCGCCGAAGTCCGCGATGTTCTCGCCCAGCGTGAGCTTGCCGTTCACGTGGAAGGTATCGGCGACGATGTACGCCGAGTACTGATCGCGGATGCGCCCCGCCTCGTTGTCGTATTTCGCCGCATCTTCCTTCGTCCACCAGTCGCGCAGCGTGCCGCTCGCGTCGAACTGACGGCCCTCATCGTCGTAGCCATGCGTGATCTCGTGGCCGATGATTGCGCCCATCGCGCCGTAGTTCGACGCGTCGTCCGCCTTCGCGTCGAAGAATGGCGGCTGCAGGATGCCCGCGGGGAAGACGATCTCGTTGTTCAGCCCATTGTTGTACGCGTCGACAGTCTGCGGTGTCATCCCCCACTCGTTCAGATCGGTCGGCTTGTCGGCCTTGGCCATCTGCCTGCGAAATTCGAATTGATTCGCGAGCATCGCGCTCTCGTAGTACGATGCGCCGGCCGGGATCTTGAGCGCCGAATAATCCCTGAAACGGTCGGGATGGCCGATCTTGACGCGGAACGCCGAGAGCTTCGCGAGCGCCTCCTTCCGCGTGGCGTCGCTCATCCAGTCGAGCGTCGAGATGCGGTCGCGCAACGCCGCCTCGAGATTGCTCACCATCGTCAGCGCGCGGGCCTTCGCCTCCGGCGGGAACTCGCGCGCGACGTACGCGGCGCCGAGTGCCTCGCCGAGGGAGTTGTCCACCGTCGTCATGCAGCGCTTCCAGCGCGGCGGCAGAGACTTCGTTCCCGTGAGAATCGACCGGAACGCAAACCGTTCGTTGACGAACCGCGAGCTGATGTACGGAGACCCCGCGTCCGTCTCGCGCCAGCGCAGATAGTCGCGCCAGGTGGCGATCGGCACGGACGTCAGCAGTCCGCTCAGCGCCGTCATGTACGACGACGACTCGACGATCACGGATTTGGGTGACGTGCCGGCCGACGTGAAGTAGCCGCGCCAGTCGACCCCGGGCGCGATCTTCGCGAGCGAATCGACCGACATCGGGTGGTAGATGTTGTTCGGGTCGCGCTGCATCTCGAGCGGCATCGCCGCCTTGGCGAGAGATGTCTCCAGCGCGAGCACGCGAGTGGCCGCGTCGGCGGACTTCGCGGGCGAATCGCCGAGCAGCGCGAGTGTGCGCGCCACGTGCGCGCGGTACGTGTCGCGCAGCTTCACCGATGCGGAGTCGTCGTTCAGGTAGTACTCGCGGTCGGGGAGGCCAAGTCCGCCCTGCGCGACCGCCGCCACGGTCAACTTCGTGTTCTTGAAGTCGGGCTCGGTGCCGACGCCGAAGGCGACGTCCACGCCGTTCGCCTGAAGTCGGACGAGCTCCGACTGCAGCATGGCCGGTGTCGTGATCGACGCGATGCGTTTCAGCTCGGCGACCATCGGCGCGGCGTCGAGCTTCTCCGCGCGCGCGGAATCGAGGCACGCTCCGTAGAACGCGCCGAGCTTCTGGGTGTTACTGTTCGGCGCGGCCGTCTTGTCGTGCGCGGCATCCTCGAGAATCGCGTGGAGCACGTCGAGGCTGCGGTCGTACACCTCGCGGCCGACGCCGATGCCCGGGTACGACGCCGGAATGGTCGCGGTATCCTGCCACCTGCCATTCACGAATCGATAGAAGTCCGTGCACGGCGCGCACGTCGTGTCCATGTTCGCGCGGTCGACCGCGTGTGGCGTTGCCTGCGCGCCAAGTGCGTTGGATGCGGCGGCGGCGATGGCGACGAGCGCCAGGACACGGATGTGCATCAACTCACCAATCGGTTCGGGGGAAGGGTCGCGCCCATTGGGGCCGTGTCGCTCCGCACTACCAGCCCTACCTCACCATGCGCCTCGCCGTCCAGGGCGATGCGCATCGAGTACGCCCCGGACGCGTCGAGCGGCAGGTCGATCGCGGCGATGAGCGGCATGTCCATCTCGCTGACGCCCGGCGGCGGCGGACCGACGTTCAGCTCTCCATTCGACGACCAGAGTTCCTGCCCCTTCGGATTCACCCAATGCAGTGACACGGTATGCGTACCGACATCCTCGGCTCCGCCCTTCAGGCGCACGACGAGGTGTGCACGCGGGTGAACCGTGGGCAGCGTGCCGCACTGCACCGCGTCGAACACGCCGAGGATGTTGAGCTTCCCTTCCTGGGAGATGTTCGCGGCGTCGGCGAAGAGAGCGAACGAAAGATGCATCCCCCAAGTTAGGGAGCGCTCATGGCAGCGGCCACCCGCTGTCACCCCGCGCCGCCAACGCCTAGCTTTACGCATGACGCTCATCGACGCCCGGCCTCGCGCCGACGCACCATCACGCCCGACGCCGATGTTCGTCCCGACCGACTTTCTGATGGTGCTGATGGTCGCCATCTGGGGATTCAACTTCCCGGTCGTGAAGTACGCCACGCGCCACATGGTGCCGCTCGCCTTCAATGCCGTCCGCATCTCGGTCGCAGCGCTCCTGCTCCTGATTCTCGTGGGCGCGACGGCCCATCCGCGCCCGTCGCGGCGCCAGGTGCTCCTGTTGCTCGGCCTCGGCGTCCTCGGCAACGGCATCTATCAAATGGTGTTCGTCGGCAGCGTCGTGAACACAGACGTCGGTGTCGCGGCGCTGTTGCTGGCGTCGAGCCCGGCGTTCATCGCGCTCCTCAGCCGCGCCGCGGGGCTCGGCGAGATCTCCGCGCGCTGCGCGCTCGGCATCGCGCTCTCGCTCGCGGGCGTCGCCCTCATCGCGCTGACGTCGCGGGTCGCGCTGGACGGCACGTCGTCGCTCGAGGGGAATCTGCTCGCCGTGCTCGCCGCCGTGATCTGGGCGGTGTACGTCGTGCTGCAGGCGCGCTACGTCAGCGACGTCGATGACACCACGGTGGCGGCGCTCACGCTCACCGGAGGTGCGTTGCCGCTGCTGATCTTCGGATTTCCGTCGCTGCTCGCGACGCGCTGGTCGGCGCTGCCGCTCGACGTGTGGATGTCGATCCTCTACGGCGGCGTCATCTCGCTCGCCCTCGCGTCCGTGTTCTGGTATCGCGGCGTTCGCATCCTCGGTGCCACGCGCACCGGCATCTACCTGCATTTCGAGCCGGTGTTCGCGCTGATTGCCGCGTGGATCTGGATGCACGAGCATCCAACGCCGCTGCAGGGCGTGGGAGCCGTAACGATCCTCGCGGGTGTCACCCTGACGCACACATGACGGACGCGCCGAAAATGAAGCTCGTATTGTTCGATATCGATGGAACCATCCTCTGGAGCGATGGCGCCGGCCGCCGCGCGATGACGAAGGCGCTCACGACCCTGTTCGGCGGCGCCGGCCCGACGGACTATCACTACGACGGGAAGACCGATCCGCAGATCGTGCGCGATCTCATGCGCGCGAGCGGGCACACCGACGAGACCATCGACGAGCGCCTCAATCCGCTTATGGAGCATTACCTGGGCGGCCTCGAGCGCGAGCTCGCGGAGGGGACGCGCGCGCACGTGTTCGACGGCGTGCGCGAGCTGCTCGACTCGCTCGAGGCTCGGAGCGACATCATTCTCGGCCTGCTCACCGGCAATCTTCGAGATGGCGCCGCGATCAAGCTGCGCGCGGCCGGCATCGACCTCGATCGCTTCAAGGTGAGCGCCTTCGGGTCCGATCACCACGCGCGCGGCGAGCTCCCGGGGCTCGCGCAGCGGCGCGCGAAGGAAGATCTCGGGCTCGACATTCCGGGCGATCGCATCTTCGTCATCGGCGACACGCCGGCGGACATTACCTGCGGGCGCGAGATCGGTGCGCGGGCGATCGCGGTGGCGACCGGCCGCTACGCGCCCGAGGAGCTCGCAAGGCACCACCCGTACGCGCTGTTCCCGTCGCTCGCCGATACGCAGGCCGTGATGCGCGTGATTGTCGATGCGTGAGGTCGAGCTCAAGGCGGTGCTCGACTCGTGGGACGATCGCCGAGCGCGGCTGCTTCGCGCCGGCGCGACGCTGGTGTTCGCGGGCCGCTTGGAAGATCGCCGGTACGACACGAGCAACCACCTGCTCACGTCTCGCGACATCGTCCTTCGGCTGCGCATCTACCGCGACGCGAGCGGCTCGAGCGCGGAGCTCGAGTTCAAGGGGCCGACCGCCTACGAGCGCGGCTACAAGGTGCGCGAGGAGATCGGAAGCACCGTGCTGGATCCCGACGCCATCGCTCACATACTCTCCGGACTCGGCTACATCGTCACGCGCGCGATCGATCGCGAGATCGAACAGTTCGAGCTCGGCGGGGCCATGGTGCGCTTCGAGCGGTATCCCCGCATGGATGATCTCGTGGAGGTCGAGGGCGAGCCCGAGGCGCTCGAGCGCGCGATCGCGGCGCTCGAGATCCCGCGCGCGGCATACAACGCCGATCGACTCACGGATTTCGCAATGCGCTACGAGGAGCGCACCGGCGAGCGCGCCGCGCTCTCGGACGCGGAGCGCACCGGCAAGGCGCCGCCGGTGCGCGAGCGCTAGGTGGCCGCCGCCTCGCCGCGCCGCGTGACGCTTGGCGGACTGCTTCGGGGGCGCGAGCTCGAAGGCGACGCGATGCTCACGCTCGACGCCGACTCGATATCGCTGGACACCGCGCGCGGGCGGATCTCGCTCGCACTCACGCAGCTCGATGGGATTCGCGTGCCGGGCGATGTGCTCGAGCTCTACGTCGCCACGGGCGATGTGATCCAGCTCGCGCAGGCACCGGATCTCAACGCCCTGGCGACGGAGATCGCGAGCAGCGTGTGCGCGATCCCGGAGATGACGCGCTCGCTGCGCGCCCTCGGCGCCGGCTCGCTCGCCGCGGGTGAAGAGCACGACCGCTTTTTCGGTCCGCTGCTGGAGGCGAGACTGCTTGCCGAGCGCGCGCCGAATCTGGTGGCGCTGCGCGCGGCGTTCGATGCGGCGGCGCTGCGCGCGTCGGTCGAGCACGTGTTGGACGAGATCGCGTTGGAACGATATCCGAAGGCGGCTGGGGAGCGACGGGCTCTCCGCGCGGAGCTCGGCGACGGGGCGCACGAGGTGTTCGCGCGCCTTGCCGAGCTGGAGCGCGCGGAGGCCGCGCTCGGCGCCTGCGACGACGGCGAGCGCTTCGTGCTGTGGCGCGCGTGGCAGGCGGTGCTGCGGAACGTGTTTCGGAGCGCCGATGGCAGCTGGATCGAGATCCATCCGGTACTCGGCGACGATCGACGCGCGGCGCCGTCGTTCTGGCGTCGGATGTTCGGACGGAAAAAGTCCGCGAAGCCGAAGAAATCCTCCGGGCGCCGGAAGCCGGCTGGGAGCAGGCCGTGATCGTCGCGATCGGCATCGACATGGTCGAGATCGCGCGGGTGGAGCGACTGCTCGCGTCGAAGGGTGATCATGCGCTGAGGAAGCTGTTCACCGACGCCGAGCGCGCGTATGCGACGAGCCGCCCGCGTCCGGCGCTCCATTTCGCTGCGCGCGTGGCGGCCAAGGAGGCGGCGTACAAGGCGCTCCGCGGCACGCACCAGGCGCGGGCGATCGGCTGGCGGGAGCTCGAGGTGATTCTCGCGGAGGATGGCTCGCCGTCGCTCCTGCTGCACGGCGGGGCGGCGCGGCGTGCCATCGAATTGGGTGTCACCCGTGTTCATCTATCGCTCACGCACACGGCGGACTCAGCAGCGGCAGTGACGGTGCTCGAGGGACCCGGATTACCGCCTGAATTCGAAAATTTCACCTCCGCTGGCGCGGGAAAGTGAAAGCCGATAATATCAGTCGGAATGACGATCCGAGACCGCGCCTGCATCCGGTGGCAGCAGTGACCACGGCCAGCCGTCCGACATTCGCAGGCACCCGTGCCGCGCGGGTAGGTGGACGCATTGCCGTCTGGGCGGGCGCCTTCATCGTGCTCGCGGTGCTCATCTGGACCGCCATCGCGTCCGGCGGCTCCCCGGACCCAACTTCGCTCGACCGTCCGTCGACGGTCAAGGCGCTCGACATCGCGGTGCTCGTCTTCCGCGAGGGGCTCGAGTGTATTCTCGTGCTCGCCGCCATCACCGCGAGCATGAAGGGTTCGACGGAGTCGTATCAGCGGCCCGTAGCCGCCGGTGCGGCGCTGGCCTTCGCGGCGACGGTGATCACGTGGTTCGGCGCCGTGGGCATGGTCGACGCACTCTCCGACCGCCTCCCCGCGCTCGATGTGCAAGCGGGGACGGGACTCCTCGCGGTCGTCGTGCTGCTGGTGGTCATGAACTGGTTCTTCCACAAGGTCTACTGGACCGGGTGGATCAGCATGCACAATCGCCGCAAGCGCACACTGATGAGCGATGCGGGGAGTGCCGAGCAGAAGGCGCGCCGCGTGGTGTTCGGGCTCGGAGTGCTCGGCTTTACGTCGCTCTACCGCGAGGGCTTCGAGGTCGTGCTCTTTCTGCAGAGCTATCGGCTGAAGATGGGCGGGAGCGTCGTCCTCGCAGGCGTCGCCATGGGGCTCGTGCTCACCGCGATCGTCGCGGTGCTCACCTTCATCGCGCACCGCAAGCTGCCGTATCGGAAGATGCTCGTGTTCACGGGCTTCATGCTCGGCGTGGTGCTGCTGGTGATGGTGGGCGAGCAGGCGCAGGAGATGCAGCTCGCGCACTGGATTCCGACCACCACCATCGCGTGGCTCGAGCACATGCCGGCGTGGCTGGGATTGTGGCTCTCGGTGTTCCCGACGGTTGAGACGCTCGCGGCCCAGGCACTCGCGGCGGTGATCGTGATCGGATCGTATTTCATCGCGCGACGCGACATGTTCCGCACGCTGATCACCCCGGACGACGCGCCCGCGCCAGCGTCAGCGCCAGCGCCGTAGTCGCTACTGCGCCGCGCGCTCGACGCGCGTGCGCACGCGGTCCAGCTCCTTCAGGTAGTTCTCGAACTGCACGTAGAATGCGTGCCGGGGCGAGCTCGCGTAGCGCATCCCGCCGGTGAGCGCGCGCGGCTTCGCGCGCAGTTGCTCGAAGGCGCGCATCCCCCCGTCGCCCTTCTCCCGCGCCTTCAGCACCGCGGCCAGCAGCGCGCTCTGCCTGCTCACGATCGGATACGCCGCGCCGGCGGTCTCGAAGAATCCGATGACGTAGAGCCCCGGATGCGCGCGCGCGAAGATGTTGAGATAGAGATCCTCGCCGCTCTCGGTGAGATGCACCCCGCCCGCCTCGAGACATGGAATGCGCGGCCTGTAGCCCGTGGCCCAGAGGATGAGGTCGGGCTCGATCTCGCTTCCGTCGGTGAAGCGCACGGTGCGGCCGCGCATCTCCGCGATGTCCGGCTTTGCCGCGAGGTCGCCGTGCGCGAGATGATGGAGCAGCTGCGTGTTCATGATCGGGTGCGTCGAGAGCGGCGGATGATCCGGCTTCGGCAGCCCGAAGCGGCGCAGATCGCCGACGAGTATTCGGAGCAGCACCGCGAGCAGCGTCGGCGCCATCCAGTTCGGGATCTGCGGACCGTGATGGAAGAACGCGTCGGTCGGCTGGCCGAACACGTGCTTGGGCAGAAAGTGGTAGCCGCGGCGCATGCTGATCCACGCCTGGCTCGCCTGCGTTGCGGCATCGCACGCGATATCGCAGCCCGAGTTTCCGCCGCCGACCACCAGAACCTTCCTTCCCGCGAGCTGCACGCCCGAGTGATAGCCGAGCGTGTGGTACGCTTCACCGTCGAACGCGCCGGGGTACTCGGGGATCACCGGATCCCAGTTGTGTCCCACCGCGGCGATCACTCCGTCGTAGCGGAGCATCTCGCCGGTGTCGAGTTGCACGTCCCAGGTGCTGCCGTTCGGCTGAGCTTGTTCCACCGACGTGTGGAAGCGGATGTGTTTGCGAAGATCGAACTCGTCGGCGAACGAGCGGATGTAGTCGAGGATCTGCTTCCACGACGGATAATCCGGATAGTCGGCCGGCATGGGGAAGCCGTCGAATGCCGACTGCGTCCGAGACGAGATGAAGTGCGCGCTCGCGTAGATCGGCGTGTTCGCATTCGACGCATCCCAGATTCCGCCGACGTCGCCATGGCGCTCGAAGACATCGAACTCGAGCCCCGCCTCCGAGAGTGCGCGCGCGGCGGCGAGCCCCGACGGGCCCGCGCCGAGGATGCAGTAGCGCGCCACGCGTCAGCTGTGGGAGGCGAAGGCGGTCGTGGCGCCGGTCTTCTGAAACGCGACGACGGTGTAGGGCTTGGTCATCGCGCCCTCCATTCCCGGGCTCCCCATAACCATCCCCGGCACCGCGAGTCCGGCGACCTTCGGCTGCTCCTTCAGCAGCCGGTCGACATCACTCGCCGGCACGTGTCCCTCGATCACATAGCTGCCAACCAGCGCCGTATGACACGACCGCACGCCGCTCGGCACTCCGTAGTGATCCTTGAGCGCGTCCATGTCGGAGTCATCGTGCGTCGTGACGGTGAAGCCGCTCGCCTGCATGTGCTCCACCCACTTCTTGCAGCAGCCACACGACGGATCCTTGTAGACGGTGAGCGGCGGCCGCGCGAAAGGAGCGCGCACGGGCACAGCAGCCGCGGCGCGCCGCGCGATCAGCGAGCCGGCGCCGGCGAGTGCGGCGGCGAGAAAACCACGTCGATCCATCATCTGTCGATTGGGATTGAGGTTAGCGACGCACGCAGCCCGCTTCCAGCACATCGATGCGCGTGAAGCCGGCGAGCAGTCGCATGTCTTCGTATTGCGGTCCCATCACCACCACGTGTCCCGATTTCGAATCCAGCGGATCGTAGACGTGAAAGACGACGCTAAATCCGTTCGCACCTTCGCACACGATCACCGCGCCACGCGCGAGGGTGCGCCGCCGGGCTTCCACCGCGTCGGTGAGCGTGCGTCCGCGGTCGCGCGCCTCGACGGCGATCATGTCGCGATCCGATGTGGCCGGAAGCTCTGTGTACCCGTTTCGCTCCACGAACTCCTCGGCGCAAAATGCCGCCGTGTCGCGCGCAGTGGCGAGCGACGAGATCGGCGACAGGCAGTCACGCGCGTCCTTCGCGGAGCGCTGAGCCGGAAGCGCAGCGATGACGATGGACGCCGCGGCCACCGCTTCCGCGAGGCTCACGCGACCGCGTAGATGCCGCGCGCCGAGCCGCGCACGTCGTTGCGCAGGCGCATCACGAAGATGCCCGCAACGATGAAAAGGATCGACAGGTATTGCGCCATCGTGAGCGGGCCGAAGATGTGATCGTCCTTGGCGCGCAGGAACTCCACCACGAACCGCTCGATTCCCGCGAGAACCATGTAGACGCCCATCAGCCATCCCTCCGCATGCTTGTGATCGCGGAGCCGCCACAGGATCAGAAACATCGCGAAACCGAGCACGACCTCGAGCAGCTGCGTCGGGTACACCGAGAGCACCGTCGACGGAGACACACCCGCGGGAATCGCGGAGTGAAAGGCCGCGAGATTCCCCGCGGTGGACGGCGGCGCCCCCTCTGGGAAGCTGACCGCGAATCTCGACGTCCAGGGCCTGCCGTAGTCGTCGCCAACGGCCCAGCATCCGGTGCGCCCGATGGAGTACGCGGCCGCGATGCCGATGCCCGCCACATCCGCGATGCGCCACGGATTCAGCTGCTTGCGATGGATGATGAGGAACACCGAGATGATTCCGCCGATCAGGCCGCCCCAGAACACGAAGCCGCCGCGGCTCCAGAGCGTCGTGATGTCGTGCGTGAGAATCACGTAGTAGATCTTCGCGCCGAGCAGTCCACCGATGACGGCGGCGAAGACGAGATCACCAATCGGCTCGGGATCGTGCCCGCGCCGCTGGAGCTCGCGTTGCGAGATGACCTGCGCGATCGCGAACGCAAGCAGCACCGCGATCCCGAAGCCGGTAAAGGTGAAGATCCCCAGTTTATAGGAAAATGGATGATGAACGGTCATGCGGGACGAGAACCAGGAATGGGGAGTGAGGCGACCGCGGAGAGCGCCGAGGACGCGCGCTCGCCAGCCTCGAAGCGGAAGAGTCCTGCACGGGCGATCATCGCGGCATTGTCGGTGGCCAGCCGCGCCGATGGAGCATAGACGGTTGCGCCAACCTCCGCCAGCCGCTCGCGCATTCGCGCGACGAGCGTGCGATTGCACGCCACGCCACCGCCAAGCACGACGCGCGTACGGCCGTTTTCTCTCGCGGCGCGCAGCGTCTTTTCCACGAGCGTGTCGATGAGCGCATCCTGAAAGCCACGCGCGAGATTCGCGCGCTCGAGCTCTACATCCACCTTCTGAGTGGCGAGGCGGACGGCGGTTTTGAGCCCGCTGAACGAGAGATCGTAGTAGTCGCCGTCGCCCGGACGCGAGTTGGTGCGCACCATCGGCCTGCTGAAGCGAAAGCGGTTCGGATCGCCGGTCGCCGCGGCGCGCTCGATGTGCGGCCCGCCAGGGTAGGGCATGCCGAGCAGCTTGGCGATCTTGTCGAACGCCTCGCCCGCGGCATCGTCGCGCGTAGTGCCGAGCACGCGATAGCTTCCCCACGCTTCGACATCGAGCAGCAGCGTGTGCCCGCCCGAGATGAGCAGCGCGATGAACGGCGGCACGGCGTCCGGATGCTCGAGCGACGTCGCGAACAGATGCCCCTCCATGTGGTGCACGCCCACCACGGGGATCCCGCGCGCGTAGGCGAGCGCCTTGCCGTACGCCACGCCCACCAGCAGCGCACCCACGAGTCCGGGCCCCTCGGTCACCGCCACGACGTCGATGTCCGCGAGCGCGCATCCGGCATCCGCGAGGGCGCGTTCGACCACCGGCACGATGCTCGTGAGATGCGCGCGCGACGCGATCTCGGGAACCACGCCGCCGAACACGCGATGGATGTCCTGCGACAGGATCACGAGTGAGCGTTGCCGCGCGTCGTCGCCGCTTCCCTCCAGCACCGCGGCCGACGTCTCGTCGCACGACGTCTCGATGCCCAGCACACGCGTCACGGCGCAACCTTGTTTCCGCGCGTCGGACGCACCACGGTCGGCGCCACGTGCGCGAGCGGAAGTCGCACGAGGTGTGGGCGCACGTCGAGCACCTTCACGTCCGCCTCGTTCGAGGTGAATACATCCGCGGGGTGAACCGCGAACACCGTGTCATCGACGCCAACCGAGCGCCGGATCTCCGGCCATGCGCTGTACAGCTTGAGCAGCTCGCGGCCGCGCCCCGAGACGAGCGCCTGCACCGCCGGCGGCTGCGACGCCATCGTGACGGAGGAATCCATGGTGAGCGCGAGATGCACGTCGATCCACGCCTCCGACGGCTCCTCGGAGCGCACGATGACCCACACGACGACCGCGAGAAAGAGCGCCGAAGACTTCACGGGGAGATGCTCGGTGACCGCCGACGTGAGCTGGCGCTTCAGGGAGGTCATTCGGGAGGATGATGCAGTTGCCACGCTACTTCCCCGGCTCGGCGAGCAGTTGGGCGATCAGCGCGCGATTCGTCGCGCTGTTCCAGTTCGACGCACCGATGACCTTTTTCCGGATGACGCCGTCCCGCGCGATCACGAACGTTTCTGGTACACCGGTGGTCTGGTAGTCGTTCACGATCTTCCCCGACGGATCGTACAGAATCTGAAACGTCAGCCCGAACTCCCTCACGAAGGCGCGGATCTTTTGCTCGAATCCCGGATCGTCCATGCTGATCGCGACGACCTTCAGCCCCTGCGCGGCCATCGCCTGGTGCAGCTTCTCGATCGCCGGCATCTCATCGCGGCACGGCAGACAGAAGGTGCCCCAGATGTTGAGGAGCACGACCTGTCCCTTGTAGTCGGCGAGCGTCTTCGTGCGCGGTGGCGCGGAGTCGACCGTCGCAGCTCGAAATTGCGGGGCCCTGGAGCCCACCGAGACGGGATACAGCTGGTCGCCGAACACGCGGGAGGCGACGAACAACCCGCCGCCGAGCACGACGACGATCATCGCGACGATGGACCACTGCTGCCGCGAGGTCATGCCCGCTCCGTGCAGAATGAGCGCAGCGCGGCAATCTCGGCCCGCGGATCCGGCGCGGTGAACACCGCGTTGCCGGCCACGAAAGTGTCCGCTCCCGCGCGCCACACCTGTGCGATCGTGTCGCGATTGATGCCGCCGTCGACCTCGAGCGCGGCCCGACTCTTCGTCTCGCTGAGCAGCGCGCGCGCCCTGCGCACCTTGTCGGGCGAGCTCGCGATGAACGACTGTCCGCCGAACCCGGGATTCACGCTCATGATCAGCAGCACGTCGAGCTCGGATGCGACCTCGCGAACCGCCTCGATCGATGTCGACGGATTGAGCGCGACCCCCGCGCCGCATCCCAGCTCCCGAATGCGAGCGAGCTGCCGGTGCAGATGCGGCGCCGCCTCGGCGTGGATCGTCAGCGTGTTCGCGCCGGCTTTCGCGAAGGCATCGAAATAGTTCTCGGGCTCCACCACCATCATATGCACATCGAGCGGCAGCTTCGTCAGCTTCCTCACCGTTTCGATCACCTTGGTGCCAAACGTGAGATTCGGAACGAAGCGACCGTCCATGACGTCGACGTGAATCCAGTCGGCGCCGCCGGCCTCGAGGCGCGCGACGTCGTCCGCGAGATGGCCGAAGTCGGCGCTGAGAATCGAGGGCGCGATGCGGCAGGTCATGGTGCCCGCCGTGGCGTAGCGACGCGGAGACGCACGGTCACTCCCGGCGGCGCCGGCTCGTTCCCGGCGGGATCCTGACTAGTCACCGTTCCCTCCGGCGCGCCGGGTGTCGTGGTATCCACGACCGCTGGCGCCACGCGAAATCCCACCTGCATCAGAAGCTGCGCGGCCGAGGCGTACGATTGCCCGATGACATCGGGAACCGCGAGGTGCGACGGACCACCACTCACCACCAACGACACCTCGGATTGCAGCGGCGTCTTCTCGCCGCCGGTCGGCGACGACGACAGTACCTGCCCGCGCGGCGACGGACTCTCGCGCGACGTGACGTCGCCCGCGTCGAGTCCGGCGTTCTGCAGCGCGAGCTCCGCCTGCTGCCGCGTCAGTCCGACGAGCTGCGGCACCTGCGTGGTGCGCTGCCCCTGGCTCACGTCGAGCACGACTTTCGTCCCCGCCGGCATCACGGCATCGGGAAGGGGATTCTGGCCGAGCACCTGGCCGGATGCGGCGCCGGCCGTGAAGCGCTGCTCGCCGCGCTGCGCCGCGAAGCCGAGCTTCTGCAGCTGCGCAGCCGCCGCATCGTAGGTCTGTCCGACGACGTTTGGCACTTTGGTATCGCTCGTGACCAGATGCGCCGGGAAGATGAAGAAAGCGACGATCAAATAAGCGAAGAGAAATCCGCTCATGATGACGACGAGATATGGGATCGAGCGGCGGGCGGAGCCGCGCAGCGTCACCCGCTCACCCTCCGGAGCCGCGCCGCGAACGCGCCGTCCACGCCGCTCCGTTGCGGGAGCACGCGTAGGCGGCCGGCATCGAGCACGCTCGCCGGCACGACACCCTCCGCCGGCGGCTCCAGCTGCCAGTCGCTCCGCTCGGCGAGGAAGCTCTCGATTTGCGCGTCGTTCTCCTCGGGCTCGAGGGAGCAGGTGCTGTAGATGAGCAGGCCGCCCGGACGCACGGCGGCGGCCGCGGCGCGCAGGATGCTGCGCTGCAGCGCCGCCATCACCGCGAGGTCCGAGATGCGCAGACGCCACCGCGCATCAGGATGACGGCGCAGCGTGCCCGTTCCGGTGCAGGGAACGTCGAGGAGCACCGCGTCCATCTCGCGCACGGCGGGATGGCGCGCATCCATCACGACCGACGAGATGTTGCGCGCCTCGACGCGCCGCAGATTCTCGAGCAGCCGCTGCGTGCGATGCAGGTTGCGGTCTCCGGCGACGACGAGTGATGCCGTGCGCGAGAGCTCCAGCGTCTTCCCGCCTGGCGCTGCGCAGAGATCCGCGACGCGCGCATCCG
Organism: Gemmatimonadaceae bacterium; assembly: GCA_036564355.1. GTDB lineage: Bacteria > Gemmatimonadota > Gemmatimonadetes > Gemmatimonadales > Gemmatimonadaceae > FEN-1250. The sequence goes on from DATCPC010000174.1 coordinate 41,328, forward strand.
GCGGCACGTCCGCGTACTGCGTGACGAGCGTCGACGCGGGATCCTGGACGAAGAACAATCCCTTGCGAAACGCGCCGAGCTCCGTGAGCGAAACCCCGTGCGGAAGCTGGATGCTGTCGCGAAGCAGCGGGCTCTCCGACACATCGACGCCCGCGTCTTCGAGCATCGTCTCGAGCTGCTCGCGCACGATGCCGTATGGGCGCAGCACCGTGGACGGCTCGGTGTTGTTCGCGATGAGCAGCTGCTCGGTCTCCGCGGCGCCCCACCGCGCGACCCATCGCGCCACGAGCCAGCGCGGGTGCGAGTGATGCAGCGCGAGCGCGTCCACCGGGTCGGTGAGCCTGGGAAGCGTGAGTGCCTCGCGCTCGCGATCCACGCGCCGCAGCACCGCGTTCGCCAGCTTGCTGGCGCCGATGCCGTGGCGCTGCTTCGCGAGCTCCACCGTCTGTGCGATCGCGGCGTACGCCGGAACGCTGCGCATCGAGAGCAGCTGATAGGCGCCCAGCCGGAGCAGATCGCCGAGATCGGGATCGAGGCGCACGAGGCCGCCCTTCACGCGCTCGCTCAGATATGCGTCTAGGATGCTGCGACGGCGGAGCATTCCGTACAGGAGCTCCTGCGTCCAGCGACGGTCGCGCGCATCGAGCGGTCCAACGCGCGCCTCGAACGCGACGTCGAGCAGCTGGCCACGGCGAAGATCCGCGCACAGATCCGCCGCGATGCGTCGCGAGTCGGTGACCCCGGCAACCGGGCGGACGAGGGTCGGCGGCCGCTCCGTCATTCGAGCATCCCCACGGATGGCGACGATGGCACCGCCACTTCGCGGCGCGGCATGCGGCCCGCGAGATGCGCCTGGCGACCCGCGTCGACCGCGAGCCGCATCGCGTGCGCCATGCGCACGGAATCCTCGGCCGCCGCGAGAGCGGTGTTCATCAGGATGCCATCGACGCCCTGCTCCATCGTGACGCACGCGTCGCTCGCGGTGCCCACGCCGGCGTCGACGATCACCGGGACCGAGAGGCGATGCTTGATCGTGCGAATGGAGTACGGGTTGAGCAGCCCGAGTCCCGAGCCGATCGGCGAGGCGAGCGGCATCACCGCCGCCGCCCCGGCATCCTCGAGGCGCAGCGCCGTGATGAGGTCGTCGTTCGTGTATGCGAGCACCACGAAGCCCTCGGCGACGAGCGTGCGCGTCGCCTCGAGCAGCGCCGCGGTGTCGGGGAGGAGCGTGTCCTGGTCGCCGATGACCTCCAGCTTCACCCACTCGTTGAATCCAGCGGCACGCGCGAGCCGCGCGTAACGCACGGCGTCCGCCGCGTTGTAGCAGCCGGCGGTGTTCGCGAGCAGGAAGTATCGCGTTGGGTCGAGGTGCGGGAGCACGCCGTCATCCCTGCTGCGATTCAGATCGACGCGACGCACGGCCACCGTCACCACCTCGGCGCCCGACGCGTCGATCGCGCGAACCATCTCCTCCGGCGACTTGTACTTGCCCGTGCCGACCATGAGCCGCGAACGGAGCGCGCGTCCCGCGATCACGAAGGGCGTGTCGGTGCCGCCGGCAACCAGCGTGGACGCCGTCATCCACCGCCCACGAAGTGGACGATCTCCACGGAGTCGCCAGTGGCGAGCACCATCGAGTCGAATCGCGTGCGATCGCGAACGATCTCCCGGTTGTGCTCCACCACGACCGCGTCCGCGCTGACGGAAAGCTCGCGCAAAAGGTCGCCCAGGGTGCTGCCGGCCGCGACCGTGCGCTCCTCGCCATTGACGACGGGGATCACTCCATCAGGACTGACCGCGCGCTCCATCATAGTGTGAAAGATAGTCGGACGCCGCGGCTTCCGCAGACGCCGCGCCCCAGATTCCGGTGATCGCCGCGACCCCGTACGCCCCGGCGTCACGGAGCGCTCCGACGTGCGCGGGCCGGACACCGCCGATCGCGATGCACGGCAGCGTAATCCTCTCCGACACCGCGGCTACGAGCTCCGCGCCTCGGCCGGGCATCCCCGCGTGCGACGCGGTGGGGAACACGTGGCCGGCGACCACCCAGTCCGCGCCGTCGCGCTCCGCGGCCATCGCCTCGACGGCGCTGTGGATGCTCGCGCCGAGCGGAAGCTCACCCGCGACGAGCCGCGCGTCGGCGACGGTGAGAGAGCGCGTGGTGAGCTGCGCGGCGTGCGTGCGTGCTGCGAGCGCGACGTCGAGCCGCTCGTTCACCACGAGCCAGCACCCGGTGCTCTCCTGCGCGTCTCCGAGCGCGAGCGCGATCGCGTAGACCTGTGCGGCGGTGAGGTAGCGCGCGCGGAGATGCACCGCTCCCCGCGGGCCGAGAGCGTGCATGACGCCGCGCGCGCGGGAAGTAAACTCGGGATGCGCGAGGATCAGGTCATCGGTGACGGCGTGGATGCGGGGGACGGCGAGCATCTACGCGCCGAGCCGCTCTCCGACCTCGATGCCGCGCCCGCGCATCCACTCCTCGGGATTGACGCGGGTACGCCCGGCCGGTTGCGCGCAGACGATCATCACCGCGCCGGTGCCGCAGGTGACGACCATCCCGCGACCATCGATCGAGACGACGGTGCCGGGCGCGTGAGCGCTCTCGGATGGCGCGTCGGCGGCCGCGGCGCCGAACAGCTTGACCTCGCCGTCGCGATGCGTCGTGAAGGCGCCCGGCCTCGGGTCGTACGCGCGCACGTGACGGGCGATCGCGTCGGCGCTCTCGCTCCAGTTCACGCGCGCCATCTCGCGAAGAATCTTGGGCGCGAAGGTCGCCCTCGAATCGTCCTGCGGCGTTTCGGGAAGCCGGTTGAGCGACATCAGCGTGAGCGCCTCGACGAGCGCCAGCGCGCCCAGCTCGGAAAGGCGCGCCTCGAGCTCGCCCGCCGTCTCGTCCCGCGCGACCGGCGTGCGCGCCTGGAGCAGTATCGGCCCGGCGTCGAGCTCCTTCACCATGCGCATGACGGTTACACCCGTCTCCGTGAGTCCCGCGCGCACCGCGCCCTGAATCGGCGCCGCACCGCGCAGCGCCGGCAACAGCGACGCGTGCAGGTTGATCGTGCCGTGCGTCGGCAGTGCGATCACCGACTCACGCAGAATGTGCCCGTACGAGACGACGACGCTGAGGTCGGGCTCGAGCGCGCGAAACTGCTGGAGGAACAGTTCGTCCTTCGGCGTCTCCGGCTGAAACAGCGGCAGCTTCTCGGCGAGCGCCACTCTCTTCACCGGCGGCGGCACCAGTGTGGAGCGCGAGCGGCCCACCGCGCGATCCGGCTGCGTCACCACGCCGACCACGTCGAAGCCCTCGCCGAGGAGCGCCCGCAGCGCTGGGACGGCGAAGCTCGACGTGCCCCAGAAAACCAGCCGCACTACAGCTCCTCGTCGCGAACGTGGTGGTCCGCGGTCTCGCGCGGCGGCATGGTGCGCGTGAGCGACTTGTCCTTGCCGCGCAGCTTTCGCCACTTCTTCATCGCGGCCTGCCGCTTCAGCAGGCTCAGATAATCGATGAACAGGCGGCCGTGCAGATGATCGATCTCGTGCTGGAGGCAGCGCGCGAGGAGATCAGCCGCGTCGATCTCGATCGGCTTGCCGTCGCGGTCGAGCGCGCGAACGACCACGTGCTTCGCGCGCGTGACGTCGCCGTAGATCTCGGGAATCGAGAGGCACCCCTCTTCGCCCGTCTGCTCCCCGTCGCTCTCGACGATCTCGGGATTCACGAGCGCGTATTGCGTCTTGTCGACATCGATGACGCAGATGCGCTCGAGGCGCCCCACCTGCGTCGCCGCGAGCCCGATGCCGCGCGCCACATGCATCGTCTCGAACATGTCATCGATCAGGCGACGATGCGCATCCGTGACCTCGCTCAGCACGGTCGTCTCCTGGCGGAGGATCGGCGCATCGAGGACATAGATATCCAGCGGGGTCACGCGCCGGCGGCTCCTTCGCCGGTTTTCGAGAGCACCTTGGCGATGCGTCCGCGCTCGACGACCATCCGCGACTCCGCGCTCTTGATCGTGATGCGGTCCTCCATCGTCACGACCGGCGCGCCATCCTTCATCGTTTCCTTGATGTGGATCACGTCACCGATGATTCCGCCAGCGGTCACCACCTCGTCCCCTTTCTTTATTTCGCGGAGGCTGATCTCCTGCTGCTTCCGTTGCTTTTGCTGCGGCCGAAAGAGGATGAAATAGAAAATGGCGAGAATGAGCACCATCTGAAACGCGAATCCGTACATCGGATTCGAGCCAGGGCTCGGCTGCATGAAGAGAAAAGCGTGCAGAACGTTCATGATGTGGGCAGGGGTCGAAGATGATAGCGGTCGAGCCACCGCTCGCTCCACGCATCGAGCGAGCCTTCAGCGATGGCGCTCCGCACATCGCGCATTAGCGCAAGCAGGAAATGTACATTGTGCAGGGAAAGAAGATGCATGCCGAGTGCCTCTTCCGATACGAAGAGGTGGCGGATGTAGGCGCGAGTGAATCGCGCGCAGGTCGAGCAGTCGCACCGGCTGTCGAGGGGACGCGAGTCGGTCCGGAACTTTACGTTGCGTACGTTGAGCCTGCCCTCGCTCGTGAAGGCGGTGCCCGTGCGCCCCATGCGGGTTGGCGCGACGCAGTCGAACATGTCCACTCCGCGGCGCGCGCCCTCTATGAGATCCTCGGGGAAACCCACGCCCATCAGATAGCGCGGCCGGTCCACCGGAAGCGCGTCGTTCATGACGTCGAGCATCTCGTACATCGCCGGCTTCGCTTCGCCAACGGAGAGGCCGCCGATAGCGATCCCATCCCAGTCGCCCATCGACCGAATCGCGCTCGCGGCCGATCGCCGCAGCTCGGCGTGCGCGCCACCCTGCACGATGGGAAAGAGCGTTTGCGGGAAACCGACGCCGCCCTCGATCGCCTGGAGGCGTTTGTGCTCCCGCAGGCTGCGCTCGAGCCAGCGCAGCGAGCGGTCGCTCGCGTCGAGCGCGTCTGCGTATTCCGATTCGCCGGGGATCACGTGATCGAACTGCATGATCACATCGGCGCCCAGGGCGTGCTCGAGCGCGATCACGCTCTCGGGGGTGAAGTGCCGGCGCGAGCCGTCGATGTGCGACTGAAACGCGACACCGTCCTCGCCGACAGTACGCATTCCCTCGAGCGAGAACACCTGGAAGCCGCCGGAGTCCATGAGCATCGGACCGTCCCACGCCATGAAGCGCTGGATGCCTCCCATCTCGCGCACGACGTCCTCGCCCGGACGCAGGTGCAGGTGATACGCGTTGGCGAGGATCATCTGCGCCCCCATCGCGCGCAGGTCGTTGGGGTCGAGCGCCTTGACGGTCGCGCCCGTGCCGACAGCCATGAAGGCGGGCGTGTCGACATCCCCATGCGGCGTATGGAAGACTCCGGTCCGCGCGCGTCCATCTTGCGCGTGGACGCTGAAGCCGAACGGCGAGCTACTCACCGCCGTCGCTCCGCGACCGGTCGCTCACGTCAGATGACCGCCATCGCGTCGCCGTAGGAATAGAACCGGTACCCCGCATCAACCGCCTCTCCGTACGCGCGCATCGTGAGTTCGTAGCCGGCAAGCGCGGCGACCAGCATCAGGAGCGTCGAGCGCGGAAGATGAAAATTCGTGATGAGTTTGTCTACGCTGCGAAAAGTATAGGGAGGGCGAACGAAAAGACGCGTCTCGCCCCGCGCCGCCGCGAAGCTACCGTCCGCGCGAACGGCGCTCTCGAGTGCCCGTGCGCTCGTGGTGCCCAGCGCCCAGATCTTCCCGCCACGCGCTCGCGCATCGTTGAGCACCGCCGCGCTCTCGGCCGACAGCTCGTACCGTTCCTCGTGCATCGGATGGAGCGCCGGATCCTCCACCTCCACCGGCTTGAAGGTGCCGGCGCCCACATGGAGCACCAGATCCACGCGCCGCACTCCGCGTGCAGCGAGCTCCGCGAGCAGCGCGTCGGTCATGTGCAGCCCCGCGGTGGGCGCCGCCACCGATCCGTTCTCACGCGCATACACGGTTTGATATCGCTCCGCGTCGGCGGTCGTATCCGCACGCGCGATGTACGGAGGAAGCGGAATGTGTCCGTGGCGCTCGATCGCCGCGCCGACGTCGCCTTCCGCGCTCAACCGGACGATGCGAGTGCGGCGGTCGGTCAGCGCCACGATCTCCACGTCGAATCCGTCCGCGATACGCACGTGGCGGCCGGGATGCAGCTTTCCGCCCGGGCTCACCATCGCCTCCCACGTGCCATCGGCCAGCGGTCGCAGGAGCAGAATCTCGGCGGGTGCGCCGGAGTCGCGCGTGCCGAGGAGCCGCGCACGCATCACCTTCGTGGTGTTGAGCACGAGCGCATCGCCCGGCGCGATGATCGTCGGGAGCTCGGCGAACGCGCGGTGTGCGATCGCGCCCGTCGAGCGATTCACGGTGAGCAGCCTGCTCGCGTCGCGCCGTTCCAGCGGAAGCTGGGCGATCTGCGCGGTGGGAAGCTCGAAGTCGTAGTCGGACGTACGCGTCCCGCGCGTGTGCGCGTTCGGCGCGCTCACTCCACGATCGTCAGCGGCCGCTCGCGTGACACGTGGCGATGATTCGCACGATCGGTGATCTCCACGTCGATCACGTAGTTGCCGGGCGATGCGGCGCCCAGATCGAGCGTGATGTAATCCAGGGCGACGGCGCGCGCTGGCGCCTGTCTCGGGAAGGACAGCGAGATGTGATCGCTGCCACTCCCGGAGATGCCGATCGCGCTCTTCACGCCACCGATGATCTTCGCCGCGAGCGCGCCGAGGCCGCCGCCCTTCTCGCGTCGCAGCGTGATCGTGACGTCGTACGTCGAGTTGCCGTTCGCCTGCTTCTGCAGATCGTACGTTTCCCAGAGCATCGCGAACGACTTTCCGCGATGCACCCGGCCCACGCTCGGCGCGATCTGAAAGTCCGACCATCGCTCGGGCGCAGCGCTCGTGGGCGACAGCGAATCGGCGACGAGGATGTCGCTCACGCCGAATCCGCTCGCCGGCAGCAGCTCGACGCGGCTGGCGGAGCGCGCGCCGCGACCGGCGTCCGGCTGCAGCGCCTCGACGCGGTAGAGAAACGTCCCCGCCTGGAGCCGCAGCCGCCACGACTGCATTTGCTTCACTTCGGGGTGCGCGAAGTCGATCGTCTCGTGCGTCGTGGACGCGAACACGGGCTTGGCGCGCCAGGTGAATGCCTCCAGCTCCACGTCGAGCGCGCCCTTCGCCAGGTCGACATCCTCCACCAGACGCTTCACCGGAAGCTCGGCCGCGAAGAAGATGTCCGACGAGTCATCGCGGGCGCGGAAGCGCGCGAGCGCGACGTTGATCGTGTCGGCCAGCGGCTTCACTCCCGCATTCGTCCATGCGACGGGCACGGTATCGCGAAGGCGCGCAGTCTCGCGCGCGTCGTCCGGATCGAGCGTGGCGACGCCGTACGTCGGAAGCTGGCGGAAGAGAAACGTTTCGTCCGTGCTGTACCACCACAGAATGCGAATGCGATGCTCACCCTGCCTGATCGCATCAGGCGGAAACGAGATCACGGCCGGCGGCGGCCCGTAGCGCACGTACACATCGCCGCGGTCTGTATCGATGCCGTGAATTCCGAATTCCTCCACCGAAAAGCGCAGCTCGGCAAAGACCGCGCGGCTGAGAAACTCGTTCCGTCCCTCATTCTCCGCCGTTGCCCAGAGCGGGTCCGCCATCAGCCAATACATCCGCTCGTCGTTCTCGAGCTCGGACGTGGGTAGCCGGTTGCGGCTCATGCTGTCCTTCGGCGTGACGATGCGCGAGAGATTCGTGATGCGCGCGCGCTCGCCGGGGGGCAGGTACACCATCGCGCTGTCGTAGGCCAGACTCGATTGATGCTCGTCACCGAGTCGATGCGTGCCGAGTCCGAGGCTGAGCCACGCCCAGCCATCGGTGTGATCGTCGAGGAGGCGCACGCGAGCGAGATGCTCGAGCTCGACCCAGCGCTGCCGATCGACCAGCGCGCGATAGACGTGCTGCATCGCGGCCACGTTCCCCGGCTGCGCCTTCAGCGCCTCGGAAAAGAGCTCGAACGCCTTCAGATATTCGAGGCCGCCGGACCAGTCCTGCGCCGCGGCGCGAATCGCCTGACGGTCGACGAAGTACGCGATCGATCGCGGGTCTTTCGTGAAGGTACGGTCCTTTACGTTGCTGATGATGGCGCTGTAGATGTTGCGGTCGGCGATGTCCTCGTACTTGCGCCACCAGGTCATCCCCATTTCGTCGGCTGCGCGCGAGAGCACCGTCGCATCGTTGCCCTTCCGGGCAGCCTTCAGCGCTTCCTCGAACAGCGGCCTCGCGCGGCCGCGCACGGCGGCGGAGTTGGACGTGAGATCGAATCGCCCGAGGTCGACCAGGTAGCCCGGTGAGCCCGGCGCGTAGCGGGTGGCAAGTCGGAGCGATGAGTCGGCGAGATTGAGCAGCGCCTCGTTGGCGCTGCGCTTCATGAAGCCAGTGCGCTTCTCCGCCCCCGACATGCGCCAGGCGAGAACGCCGCGGCGATGCCAGGCCTCGCCGTCGCTCGCGTTCGCGCGCACGGCCGCGTCAAGTAGCCGGAGCGCACCGGCGGAGTCGCCCTCCGATGCCAGCGAGTCGGCGCTCGCAAACCGCTTTTCCTGAGTGTCCGCCTGCGCGCCCAGCGAGCTGGCCGCGAGCAGAAGGACGAGCAAGGCGCACCGCATACTGGATAGTTCCGTCCCGTGCGCGATGCTGTCAAGAGACCGCTTGTGAGCTCACGAATTTCGGACGCCAATACCATCAACCGCGCGGTTATCGGCCGAAAATCCTCGACCACCAGGGCTGCCGTTTTGCGCGCTTCGCGTCCTCCGCGGATTCGATCATCTGCGCGTATGCCTTGATCAGCCCCGGCGCCGTCGGGGTACTCGGCGTTGGAGGAGTGAAGGAGGCACCCGGCGTGGACGCCTGGGCGCCCGCGGCGGGCGACCTCTTCCGCGCTGCCGCTGAAAGGGGGGATGCGCGCGATGGTGCCGGCGGGGCCACGCGAGGCTTGGGCTCTGCCGCGATGCCTGTCGAGAAATCAGGCGTGTCGCGGTCCAGCCGGGCGCGCGTGTTTCGGGCGCGCGGTATCGTCCCCACTCGCCTCTGGCGCTGAGCAGCCTTGTCGGCAGTCTCATTTCCCAGCTGCGTCTTCCCGGCCGCCGTGTAGATCTTTGCGAGCGCCGTGAGCGTTCGCACCATCTCCGCGTCGCCGGCCTGCGCGCGCTCCTGCAGCACGAGCGCCCGACGCACCATCTCCTCCGCCACCTCGTGCTCGCCAAGCGAGCTCCGCGCGCTCGCCACGGCCAGCATGAGCGAGATTGCGTGCGGGTGCGATTCGCCGAGCGATTTCTGCTTGATGGCGAGCAGCCGCCCCAGCAGGGGCGCCGCGGCGCGCCACTCGGACTTACGGTTGTGGAGACGTGCGAGGTTGCTCAGCGTGACCGTCATGTCGACGTGCAGCTCCCCGAGCTGGGCGTCGCCGATTGCGAGTGCGCGCCGGTAGAGCCGTTCAGCCTGTTCGAGCTCTCCGCGCGACAGATACGGCGCGGCGAGATCGTTGAGCGCCTGCATGAGATCCACCGACTCCATGCCGAGCGCCTGCTCGCGGATCGTGAGCGCGCGTCGGAAGTAGCTCTCGGACTGCGTGAAATCACGTAGGGAGAACGCGACCTGTCCGAGCTCGGTCAGTGTGACCGCTCCCAGTAACGTCGCTTGCCGGAGGGCGGCGATGTACTGCTGCTCAGCCTCGGCAAACTCGGCCCGCTCGAAGTGACGGCGGCCCGTTTCGTTGTGCACCTTCCAGCGTTCTTCCGTGGAACCGGCCATACAGCTCCCCAAGACGGCTAGCTAGTGAGCTCATCAGCTCACGCAAGTGGTGCACCTTGAACCGCGATATATGGACGATTCAGAAGAGCGTCGGTTGGCCTGGATGTGTGGCGGGGGGCAAAAACCCGAAATGGCGGTAGGCCTGCTGGGTGGCCATCCGGCCTCGGGGCGTCCGCTGGAGGAAGCCATTCTGCACGAGAAAAGGCTCGTACACCTCCTCGATGGTGAGCTCATCCTCGCCGATCGCCGCGGCAATGGTCTTCACGCCAACCGGGCCGCCGTCGAACTTCTCGATGATCGTCTTGATGATCCGCGCGTCCATGTCGTCGAGTCCGAACTGGTCGACGTCGAGCATCGCGAGCGCGGCGTCGGCGAGATCGCGGGTGATGCGGCCATTTCCCTTCACCTGGGCGTAGTCGCGCACGCGACGGAGCAACCGGTTCGCGACGCGCGGCGTCCCGCGCGAGCGGCGCGCCAGCTCCATCGCCCCACCCTCATCGATCTCGACCTTGAGCACCTCGGCGGACCGCGACACGATCTGCTCGAGATCCTCCATCGGATAGAAGTTGAGGCGCAGCGGAATGCCGAAGCGCGCGCGCATGGGCGACGTGAGCATCCCAAAGCGCGTCGTCGCACCGATGAGGGTGAAGGGCTCGATGTTCATCGTGATCGTCTGCGCCTTGGGGCCGTCGCTCAGACGGATTTCGATCTTGTAGTCCTCCATCGCCGGGTAGAGAAACTCCTCGATGATCGGACGCAGGCGGTGAATCTCATCGATGAACAGGATGTCTCGCGCGCGTAGGTTCGTAAGCGTGCCCACCAGATCGCCGGCCTTCTCGAGCGCGGGCCCCGACGTGGTGTGGATGTTGACGCCGAGCTCGCGGCCGATGAGCTCCGCGAGCGTCGTCTTGCCGAGCCCCGGTGGCCCGTAGAAGAGCGTGTGATCGAGGGGCTCGTTGCGCGCGCGCGCGGCCTCGATGTAGATCGCGAGGCTGTCCTTCACCTTCTGCTGGCCGATGAATTCGGCGAGCCGCTGCGGCCGCAGCGACAGCTCGACCACCGATTCGTCGGCGATGACCTCCGGGGTCGTGATCTCCGCGCGGGACATGGACTGAATCACTTCGGATTCTCTTATGAGTGAACTTTTGTTGCGATGAATGCTGTCAACTCACGTGGAGCTATGGCCCACCTTCAACAACTCACACTCATCAATGGTTCTGGCATCAGTGTGTTTCGCGACAGTGTCACGACTACAACAGCTAGTTGTTTGCGAAAGCTATGAGAGCTGCGAAGCTGCCCTTGTCAGCTTCTCTTAGGGCTTGCAGGTAAGCCGATCTCGCTTGTCCCTCATGAAATAGATTTGTGCGACCCCATGTCAGTCGTGGGACATCGTGTGCGTACAGTAGCGCATCCACGAGCATGCGTGTGTGTCGACCGTTTCCATTGGGGAATGGGTGAATTGCAACCATGCGATGATGTAGGCGAACGGCCGATTCGGAAAGTGTGTACGTGTCTTGGTTCACCCAGTAACGCGCACTATCCAGTGCGTCCTTTACACTTGACAGTATGGAATAGGCGGGAACGCCGAGGTTTTTTTGTGTGAGGCGATATCTTCCTGCCCATTCCCAGGTTTTGCTGAACATCTTGCGGTGCAGTCTCCGACCGAACGCCTCTGTGAGAATGTCAGACCGCTTGCGCTCGAACAGCCATCCTTCGGCGAGCAATATGTTAGTCTGCTCCCATTCGTTGAGTTGGCTCGCTGTGTCAATGTGGGTAGGGATCAAACCTTGAGCTTCATCTGGGTCAAGTGGGGTCGCGCCGTCCGCGTACACAAACTTCATGTCAGTTCCAAAGATTGCGCGGAGGCTTTTCTATGAGTTCTGCCACTAATTCATCGAACTGTCGGTCGCTTTCTGTTTCGGGAACGGCTTGATCCTCCAACTTCATTGTGTGTTTGGTTCGATCCAGTCTCTCGCGAGCTATGCGATGTATTTGGGTGTTTAGCATTTCATTCAGGGTCTGGTGTGGGACTATGGCATAGATCAGTTCTCCGCCAAGGCCGCGCGCAGCTTTGCGCAGTGTGTTCAACGTGACCGTGCCGTCGGCTTCGCTTTCCTCGAGTTGGCTTACGGCAGGCTGAGAGATTCCTATTCGCTTCCCAAGTTGTGCTGCAGTCATCTGAAGGGCTTCGCGAATTTCCCTAATCCACCCCTTTTGCGGAGCCGAAGCCCTTCGAATCTCTCGGAATGGCGAAAGTGTCTCATCGAGCTGACGGATTTTAAGCGCTTTCAGGCTTTTGCTCATTCTTTAGCTCCTTTCGTTAACCCGGCCCTTTGGGCTTTGATCGTTTATTTTTCTCTTCTTTTTGTTATTATAAGCTATAGCTTATTTAGTTTGTTATTAAAAACAAGCTATTACTTATATTTTAATAGCAATTCAATAATCGATAGCTTATAAAATAGTGACAATATTATAAGCTTTGGCTTATAATATTGATTCAATTTCGCAAGTTCTAATAAGGCGCAACACCGAAGGCCTAACGCGGTCTAATGGGGCGATCTCAAGAAAAGAGGTTCATTCACCCCTAGCCCATACCAGACCGGCTAGACGCTAGCGCGGAGGTTCGCGAGCCGCTCGCCCGCAGCGATGAGCGTCTCGTGCTTCTTGCAGAAGGCGAAGCGCACCAGCTTGCGGCCGCCGTCGCCAGCGCGGAAGAAGCTCGAGCCGGGCACCGGCGCTACTCCGACGTCGCGCGTGAGCCACTGCGCGAACTCGACGTCGCCGAGATCGCTCAGCTGTGAGAAGTCGGCGAGAATGTAGTACGCGCCTTCGGGAACGGTGAACGAGAATCCGCCCTCGCGCAGGGCATCGCACAGGATGTCGCGGCGTGCACGGTACTCGAGCGAGAGATGGTTGTAGTAGTCGGCATCGAAGGCCATGCCGATCGCGCCGGCTTCCTGTAGCGGCGCCGGCGCGCCGACGGTGAGAAAATCGTGCACCTTCCGAATCGCCACCGATTCCTTCTCCGGTGCAATCGCGTAGCCGAGTCGCCAACCGGTGCAGCTGAATGTCTTCGAGAGGCCGGAGATCGTGATCGTCCGCTCGGCCATCCCGGGCCATTTCGCGAGCGAATGATGGTCGCCGGCGTAGCGGATGTGCTCGTAAATCTCGTCGGTAAAGGCGTAGACATCGTGCTTCACGCACAGCTCCGCGATGAGGGAGATCTCGTCACGCGTGAGCACGCGTCCCGTCGGATTGTGCGGCGTGTTGACGATGATCGCCCTGGTCTTGCTCGTGAATGCCGCGCGCAGCTTGTCCGGGTCGATCGTCCACCCCGGCTGCGTGAGCGGCACGAACACCGGCGTCGCCTCGGCAAGAATCGCATCCGGGCCGTAGTTCTCGTAATACGGCTCGAACACGATCACCTCGTCGCCCGGGTTCACAAGGGCGAGAAATACCGCCGCCATCGCCTCCGTCGCGCCGCACGTGACGGTGACGTTGCGCTCCGAATCGACATCCATTCCGTACCAGCGCCGATACTTCGCGGCGATCGCGGTCCGCAGCGAGGGGGTGCCCCACGTGATCGCGTACTGGTTGATGTCTGCCTGAATCGCCGTGCATGCCGCATCCTTGAGCGGCTGCGGCATCGGAAAGTCGGGCATTCCCTGGGCGAGGTTGAGCGCGCCATGCTCGTTGGCTATGCGCGTCATCTCACGGATCACCGATTCGGTGAACGTGTTGGTGCGGCGGGCTGTGGGCATGCTCGAAGTTGCTCGTGCAGCGCGATCAACGCAACCGCGCGCGGCCGCTTGCGAAAATTCCGCTCAGCGACCGCCGATCTTCGCCAGCGCCGCGCGAATGAGCTCCGGCGCCGACAGCTTGACGGGTCCAGTGTCGAGCACCGAGCGCACGGCCTTTTCCGCGTCCACCGTGGCGTAGCCGAGCGACACCAGCGCGCGGATCGCGTCCTCCGCTTGCGCCCCCTCGGCGCGCACGCCCGAGACCACCGGGGAGCCCGCCACGTCGTCGAGCTTGTCCGAGAGATCGAGCACGAGCCGCTCCGCCTTCTTCTTGCCGACACGCGGCACGCCCTGGAGCGTCGCGATGTCCTTCTCGCGAATCGCGCGCACGAGCCGGTCGGCCGAGAGCGTGGACAGTAGCCCGAGCGCAAGCGATGGTCCGACGCCGTTCGCCGTGAGCAGCCGCTGAAAGACTCGCTTCTCGTTGACGGTCGCAAATCCGAAGAGTAGCCACGCATCGTCGCGTACGACGAGATGCGTATGGAGCATCGTCTCCTCGCCGATGCGCGGAAGCGTCTCGTACACGCCGAGCGGAATCGCGAGCTCGTAGGCGACGCCACCGCTCGTGAAGATCTCCACGCGGTCGAGCTCCTTCGCGACCAACTTCCCTTGAATTCGAGCGATCAATATTGCACGCTCGCTGAGGTGAGGCGCACGCTCGCCTGGCGGACGCGCAACTGGTGTGTCATCGCTTCACCCCGCCATCCGGCCGCCCATGATGTGCGCGAGGGCCGCGGCCGTGCCATCCGCGGCATCGGTGGGCTGCGGGGTGGTCCTGAGTCGCAGCAGCTTCGTGACCATGAACTGCACCTGCTCCTTCGTTGCGGCGCCCGTGCCCACGACCGCCTTCTTGATCTCGGCCGGCGGATACTCGTGGATCGCGAGCTCGGCCTGCTGCGCCGCGAGCAGAATCACGCCGCGCGCGTGCCCGAGCACGACCGTCGTGCGAACGTTCTTGGCGTAGAACACGTCCTCGATCGACATCGCATCGGGGCGATGGCGCTCGATCAGGAGCACGACGTCGTCGAAGATCTCGCGCAGCCGCGAGGGGAGGGGATCGCGCGCGTGCGTGCGGATCACGCCGCACTCGACCAGCGTCATCGTGCCGAATGGCTCGCCCTGCACCACGCCGTAGCCCGTCGCGGCGGTGCCGGGATCGATCCCGAGGACGATCACGGCTGGCGGCTCACGCCTTCGTGAGCTCGGCCAGATCGATGTCGAAGTTGGCCTCGACCTTTTGTACGTCGTCCAGCGAGTCCAGCTCTTCCATGAGCTTGAGCAGCGACTCGGCCGTTCTCCCCGCCACGTGCACTGTCTGCTTGGGGATCATCGAGATCTCGGCCTCCTGCACCACGATCCCCTTCGCCTCTAGCGCGTCCTTCACCGCGTGCAGCCCGGTGGGATCCGTGCTCACGATGAACTGATCCCCTTCCTGCGCGAAGTCTAGCGCGCCGCCCTCGAGCGCCGCCTCCATCGTCGCGTCCTCGGCGTATTTCGTCGCGTCGACGAAGAGCTGTCCCTTCCGCTCGAACATCCAGGCGACCGAGTTGGACGCGCCGAGATTGCCGTTGCCGCGCGAGAGCTTGAAACGCACTTCGGCTACCGTGCGCGTGGGGTTGTCGGTGACAGCGTGGATGAGCAGCGCGACGCCGCCGGGGCCGTAGCCCTCGTACATCACTTCGGTATAGTTGACGCCCTCGAGCTCACCGGTGCCCTTCTTCACGGCCCGCTCGATGTTCTCCTTCGGCATCGACGCGGCCTTGGCGATCTCGATCGCGGTGCGCAGGCGCGGATTGCCGGCGGGATCGCCGCCGCCCGCCTTCGCGGAGACCGTGATCTCGCGGATGAGCTTCGTGAAATGCGCGCCGCGCTTCGCGTCGGTCGCGGCCTTGTAGTGCTTGATCTGTTTCCACTTACTGTGACCAGCCATCTCCGTTTTCCGCGCTTGGGCAAGAGGAATATACGAGCGCTCAACGATCTGGGTCGACCATGTCCTCGAATCTGAGCCACTGCTTGTAAAAGTACAGATCGATGTAGGTGGTCGGCCCATGCCGGTTCTTGAGGATCGAGAGCTCCGCCGCGCCCTCCGATCCCGGCACCGGGTGATAAATCTCCTCGCGGAAGAGACCGAGCACCACGTCCGCGAGCTGCTTGATCGCGCCGACCGCGCCGAAGTCGTGGAGCTGGGGGCGCAGATTGTCGCGATTGGGCGGAAGCTCCGGGAGATGCGCGGTCACGAGCACGGCGACGTGATTTCGCATCGCGAGCTCCTTGAGCGCGAGCACCGCCTGCGCGTTGTTCTCGGCCGGCGCGCCGGCGCCGTGGATGTGCTGCAGCGAGTCGACCACGAGCAGCGCGGGCTTCGGCTCGCGCCTCGCCTCCGCGTCGAGCGCGTCGCTTCCCTCGTGCGGCATGCTCCGCACGACCGGAAGCATGTGCGATGCGCGGACGGCGACGGCGCCGAGCGATGCGCGCGTCTCATCGTCCATCGTACCCGCGCGCAGCGAGTCGATCGAGGCGCGTCCCTCGATCGCGAGCAGCCGCTCGGTGACGCGATTCGGAGACATCTCACCACTGAGATATGTCACCGCGTGTCCCTCTTCCGCGGCTCGAAGCGCGATGGCGAGCGCGAGCGCGGACTTTCCCGTGCCGACGTCGCCGCCGAGGACGACGAGATCGCCGCGCCGGAGCCCGCCGCCGAGGAGGCGGTCGAGGGTGGGGAATCCCGTCGGGACCGTGTCGGCTGCGGGCGCGCCGTCGGCGATGGCATCGGTGCGTTTCAGCAGGTCGGCGAGCCGCGGCTCGTCGTCGTGTCGCGTCATGGTTGCCAAGTTACGCAAAGGCGAGAGGGCGGCAACAGACCGCGGCAACACACGCCGGCGACTGTGCGCCGCTCAGGCGGGCACGCTTGTGAGGCGCCGGACGACGCCGTCGAGCTCCGCGAGGCTCGCCGCGTCGAGATGTTTGCGCGCGGCGACGATGACGGCGCCGAGTGCATCGGCGAGCTCCGGGGCGCTGTCGCGCGCGCTCGCGGCGGCGACGCGGGTGAGTGGCGCGCGCAGCGGGCTCGGGATCTTGAGTGAGGCGAACCACCGGCTCGCCCCGACCGCGCGTGCGGCGCGCAGCGGCACCGCAAGGGGCGCGCCGGCAACGGGCGCGGACAGCCGGGCCGCCATCAGGCACGCGAGGGCTACCTCGCGCCCACGCCCCAGCGGCGCGTGGCCCGCGTAGGTCGCGAGCGCGCGAAAGGGGAAAACGATCGGTTCCACGGCGTAGGGCGTAGCCGAAGCGCGCATTGGTGAAAGTGAAGGAGATCTGGGAGGGAACGTGGCCGCGTGGAGAGCGTAGATGGAGCCGAAGCGTGCCGCAAGATCGATCGTGGGCGGCTCAGTGCGCTGGCCGCCTCTTTTCCGTCAAACTACATTGCGTGTACATGGCACAGCACCCGAAATCGGTTCTCTGGATCGACGATGAGGCTGATCTTCTTGAATCGCACCGTATCTTCTTGCGGGAGAAGGGTTTCGAGGTAGAATCCGCGACCAACGCGGACGACGCCGTCGAGATGCTCCGGCGCCGCGCGTACGGCATCGTGCTGCTCGACGAACAGATGCCCGGCAAGCGCGGTCTCGAAGCCTATCGAGAGATCCGCGAGCTCGATCCTCTTCTGCCGATCATCATGGTCACGAAGAGCGAGGAAGACGCGACCCTGAAGGAAGCGATCGGCGTCGACGTGCGCGACTATCTCGTCAAGCCGATCAATCCGCGGCAGGTGCTCGCCGTCATCACGCGCGTGCTAGACGGGCCGCGCATCCGCCAGCAGGCGATCGCGCGCTCGTTCGTCGAGCGCTTCCGCGCGATCGAGCTGGATCGCCAGGCGCCGCTCGATTGGCGCGGCTGGGTGTCGCGCTACAGCGAGCTCGTTGAATGGGACGTGAGCCTGGCGGAAGCGCGCGAGCAGAGTCTCTACGATTCGCTGCAGTCGCTGTATCCGGACATGCGCCGCGAGTTCGCGAGCTTCATGCGCGACGCGTATCCGGGGTGGCTCGCGAATCTCGAGGGCGACCGTCCGCCTCTGTCGATCGACATCGTGAGCGAGTTCCTCCTCCCGATTCTCGAGCGCAATCGCGCGGCGGTGTTCGTCGTGATCGACTGCCTGCGCCTCGACCAGTGGGCGGTTCTGAGCCCGCTGCTCGCGCCCTTCTTCGAGATCGAGACCGTGCACCACTTCTCGATTCTACCCACGGCCACGCCGTACTCGCGCAACTCGCTCTTCAGCGGACTGTTCCCGTCCGAGATCGCCGCGCGATTCCCCGACTGGTGGGGCGAGCGCGAAGATGAATCGCTCAATGCGCACGAGCGCGGCTTGCTCGAGGCGCAGTTCGCGGAGCTCAAGCGCCCGATCCCCGTGCGCTACGAGAAGATCTCGAGCACCTCGGACAGCGCGGAGCTCGAGCGCCGCGTGTCGAGCGCGATCGCGCGCGAGGGTGTGAGCGCGTTCGTGTTCAACTTCGTCGATCTTCTCACGCACGGGCGCAGCGAGTCCGCGATCCTGTACGAGGTCGCGAAGGATGAGATCGCGCTGCGGCAGATCACGAAGCAGTGGTTCGAGCGCTCGGTGCTCTTCACGCTGCTCAAGGATGCCGCGCGCAAGAACATCCCCGTGCTCATCACGAGCGATCACGGCTCGATCCACTGTCTCACGCCGGCGACGGTGTTCGCGAAGCGCGATGCGACCGCGAATCTGCGCTACAAGTTCGGCGAGGATCTGCGGGCCGAGCGCTCGGAGTATGCGCTGAGGTTCGGGAACGCCGATGACCTCAAGTTGCCGCGGCGCGGCTCGGGCGCCAACACGCTGCTCGCGGTGGGCGATACGTTCTTCGTGTATCCCACCAAGCTGCGCGAATACCAGACGCGCTATCGCGGATCGTTCCTGCACGGAGGAGTGACGCCCGAGGAGTGCATTCTACCAGTGGCGCTCCTCACACCCCGCCGCTAGTGAACGTCCGCTCGTATCGGCGCATCACTCCGTTCCTGCGACCGCATGCGTGGCGCATGGCGGGGAACATCTTCTTCAATCTCATCGGCGCCGCGCTCGACGGATACGCGTTTGCGCTGCTGATCCCGTTCCTCAATGCGCTGTTCGGGCTCCCGGCGCTTCCGATCAAGAGCGGGTGGGTCACCGCGTTCCTGCAGTGGACGATCGGCTGGCTGCTCGACCCTGCGAATCCAATGGGGTCGCTGCGCAACGTCATCCTGATCCTGCTCGGCACCGTCGCGCTGAAGAACCTGTGCGTATGGGCCGCCGGCACGCTGGGCGCGCAGCTGCAGGAATACATCACGCGCGATCTGCGCGACGCGGTCTATCGACATCTGCAGTCGCTCCCGATCGGGTGGTTCACGCGCACCAAGGTGGGTCAGATTCTGTCGCGCGTGCTCTCGGACACGGAGCAGACGAAGACGCTCGTGACGCAGCTCGTCACGCAGGCGATCTCGGCCGCCGCGATGGTGACCATCTACGTCGCGTATCTCTTCGGCATCTCGTGGCGCCTGACGCTGTTGGCGCTCGTTGTTGCGCCCGCGCTCACCTTCGCGCTGCAGCCGCTGCTCCGAAAGCTGCGCCGCGGATACCGCCGGCTACGCAACGATCATGGCGAGATGATGAGCGTGCTGCAGGAAAGCGTGAGCGGGATCCGGCTCGTGAAATCCTTCGCGGCGGAGGGCTACGAGGAGTCGCGCTTCATCAGCGCGAGCCACACGTACTCGCGCGGACTCGTTCGCATGGCAAAGTTCGCGCTCATCGGGCAACCGATCACGGAGACGCTGGGCACGCTGATCGTGGTGCTGCTGCTCTGGACCGGCGCGAAGTGGGTGCTGGTGGATCACACGCTGCAGGCGTCGCAGTTCCTCGTCTTCCTCACGTTCGTCATGCGCATGCTGCAGCCGCTCAAGCAGCTCTCGCAGATCCCCGCGATCGCGCAGAACTCCTTCGCGAGCGCGGACCGGCTGTTCGAGGTGCTCGACATGCCGACGGAAAAGTCGCTCGACCGCGGGACGAAGATGGCGACGAGCTTCGACCGCTCGCTCGCCTTCGACCACGTCTCGTTCGCGTATGACGAGGGCACCGATGTGCTCGCGGACATCACCTTCACCGCGCACAAGGGTGACGTGGTCGCGCTGGTCGGGGCGAGCGGAGCGGGGAAGAGCACGCTCGCGGATCTGATTCCGCGCTTCTACGAGCCGACGTCCGGACGCATTCTGCTCGACGGCGTCAACACGCGCGACATCGTGCTGACATCGCTGCGCTCGCTCACGGGGATCGTGAGCCAGGAGACGGTGCTCTTCAACGACTCCGTGCGCGCGAACATCGCCTACGGCCGCGGCGCGAATTACTCCGATGCGCAGATCGAGGTCGCGGCGCGCGCGGCGAACGCGCACGGCTTCATCAGCGAGCTCCCCGAGGGTTACGCCACGCTGCTCGGCGAGCGCGGCGCGCGGCTCTCGGGCGGGCAGCGCCAGCGCATCGCGATCGCGCGCGCGCTGCTGCTCGATCCGCCGATCCTCATTCTCGACGAGGCGACCTCGGCGCTCGACACGGAATCGGAGCGGCTGGTGCAGGAGGCCATCGACCGCTTGCTCGCGGGGCGCACCGTGATCGTGATCGCGCACCGCCTGTCGACGATCGTGAACGCGACGGAAATTCTCGTGCTCGACCGCGGGCGCATCATCGAGCGCGGCACGCACGACGCCCTGCTCGAGCAACAGGGCGCGTACTACCGGCTGCACACTCTCCAGTTCGGAGACAGGGATTCGCAACCGGTAGAAGAACATGCGCATCCTGTTTTATAGCCGGTCGCCGGAGTGGAACGGCAGTGCGCGCGCGCTCGCGGCCTCGGCGCGCGGAATGAGCGAGCGGGGGCACAACGTGACCGTCGTGTGCCCGCCGGAGAGCCCGCTCGAGCAGCATCTCGAGTTCGGCGCGTACGAGGTGGTGTCGCTCTCGACGTTGCTGCCCTGGCCCGTCGCCGCGCTGCGGCTTCGGCGACTGCTTCACGACCGGTTCATCCAGGTCGTCGTGGTGAACGGCGACCGCGAGCAGCTCGTCGCGGCGCTCGCGACGAGACTCGCCGAGCGGGCGGCGGTGCTGCGACGCGTCGCGATCGGCCACACGCTTCCTCTCTCCGCGAGCGCGCGACTGACATTCCGCTTCGCGCCCACTGGGTTGCTCTTCGCCTCCGAAGAGGATAAGCGCACCGCGCCGCCCGCGGAGTTGACGCGATTTCCCGCCGCGGTGGTACCGCTCGGCGTCAACGCGCAGGCGTACGACGCGATCCGCCCCGCCTCGCGCGCGAGCATCGGTGCCCCGGGCGCGGCGCGGCTGCTCGTGTGTGTGTACGATCGCACCGGTCGCGCACGCGTGGCGACCGTGCTGCGCGTCATCGCGCTCCTCGCGCCGCGACATCCCGAGCTGCGGCTCGCCTTGGTTGGCGCGGGCTCCGATGACGAGGATTTGCGCATGCACGCGGCCGCGCTCCGCATCACCGGCGCCGTCAGCTTCCTCGGCGAGCGCGACGACTATCTCTCCGTGTTGAGCGTTGCCGATCTCGGGTGGGTCGTCGCGGACGGCGACAACGCGGTGTACGCGCTTCTCGATCTGCTCGCATCGCGCGTGCCGGTGCTCGCCGAGCGAGGGACGGTGGCGGAGCAGTACGTGCCGGATGGGATAGCGGGCATATTGCTGCCGCGCGGCGAGGCGCCCGACATCGCGGCGGCGGTCGCGCTGTTGCTCGGCCACGACGACCGGCGCGCGGCGATGGGCGGCGCGGGGCGCGCGCGCGTGTCGCGCGACTACTCCGAGACGAAGATGATCGATGCGTTCGAGGCCGCCGCGACGATCGCCAGCGACCGCGCGCGCTGGTGAGCGAGCGACGCGGCCCGACGGTCGCGCATCGCGCGCAGTACGCGCTGCTGCGCGCGTTCGCGTGGCTGCTCGGACTGCTCTCGTGGCGCGGGGCGACGAATCTCGCGGGGAGCATCGGGACCCTGTTCTATTCGCCGCTGGGAATTCGCAGGCGAGTTGCCGAAAAGCAGATCGCGGCGGCGTTCCCGGAATATTCGTCGCGCGAGGTGCAGCGCGTGGCGCGTGAGAGCTACCGGCACCTCGGGCGCGTGGCTGCGGAGACCGCGCTGTTCTCGCGACTGGATGGTCCCGGCATTCTCGCGCACATGGAAGGCATTGATGGGCTAGAGCTGTTTGCGCAGCAGCGAGCGGCGGGTCGCGGTGCGATAGTGCTCACCGGCCACCTCGGCAACTGGGAGCTCGGCGGGGCGGCCATTGCGGCGAGCGGGATTCCCATCGATGTCGTCGTGCGGCTGATGGGCAATCCGATGTTCGATGGTTTTCTCACGAGCACGCGGCGTCGACTTGGCATGACGGTCGTGCGCGACCGCGATGCCGTGCGCCACACGGCGCGCGCGCTCCGCGACGGACACGTGATGGCGTTCCTGCTCGATCAATCCGGCCTGCACATCGCCTCGAGCTTCGTCCCGTTTTTCGGACGACCGGCGAAGACGCCGCGCGGCCCCGCGGTGCTCGCGCTGCGGCTCGCGGTGCCGGTGTTCTTCGGCGTCAGCCTGCGGTTGCCCGACGGCCGGTATCACCTTCACATTCGCGAGATCGTGACCGAGCGCACGGGCGACACCGACCGGGATGTGGACGCGATTCTCAACGAGTACTCGCGCGTGCTCGAGCACTTCGTGCGGCAGGCGCCGGAGCAATATTTCTGGCAGCATCGCCGCTGGAAGCGCCAGCCCGCGAGCACGCCACCCGAGCTCCGCGACCCGGTATGAACGCACTCGAGCTCCGCGACCCGGTATGAACGCACTGTTGTGGCGGAAGCTGCGGGCAGATCGCCGCGCGATGTTGGGGCTCGGCGCCATCGGGTTGATGGTGGTGCTCGCGATTCTCGCTCCCCTTGTGTCGCGATGGGACCCGACCGGTATCGCGCTCGCGAACCAGCTGCAGCCGCCGTCATCCGCGCACTGGCTCGGCACGGACCTGCAGGGGCGCGATGTATGGGCGCGTCTGGTGTATGGCGCGCGCATCTCGCTCTCGGTCGGCTTTCTCTCGCAGGGGATCTCGCTCGCGATCGGCCTCTCGCTGGGGCTCATCTCCGGATTCTACGGCAGGTGGGTGGACGAGGCGGTGATGCGCCTCGCCGACGTCACGCTCGCCTTTCCGTCGCTGCTGCTGCTCATCGCACTCGCGGCCGCGTTCGAGCCATCGCTCACCACCGTGCTCGTGACGATTGGCGTCGTCGGGTGGGCGGGGATGGCGCGCATCGTTCGCGGACAGGTGCTCGTGGTGCGGCAGCTCGAGTACGTGCAGGCGGCGCGCGCGCTTGGCGAGCGCGACTACCGTATCATCACGCGGCACCTGCTGCCGAACGTCATCGCGCCCGTTGTCATCGCGGCGACGCTGGGTGTCGCCGGCGCGATCATGGCCGAGGCGGCGCTATCCTTCCTGGGGCTCGGTGTGCAGCCGCCGACGCCGAGTTGGGGGTCGATGATCGCGGATGGGCGCGATCTCGAACAGCTGCGGCACGCGCCGTGGACCTCGCTCAGCCCCGGTCTCGCGATCGGAGCCGCGGTACTCGGCTTCAACCTGCTCGGCGACGCGCTTCGCGATGCGCTCGACCCGCGCGCACTCGAGGGACGTACATGAGTTTCGGCGTGGAAGAACTCCGCAAGCGCGAGTTCCCTTGGACGCAGAGAGAGGAGACCACATTCCTCGACAATGCGAAGACGGGAGCACTGCCGGCGCGCGCGGTGAAGGCGCTTGCGACATGGAACGAGCTTCGCTCGGAGCCGTACCGGCTTTCGACGTATCAGGACCTCGAGGTTTTCCTCAAGACTCGCGAGCTGGTTGCAAAGCTGATCGGCGCCCAAACCGGCGACATCGCCTGCACGGCGAACACGTCGCACGGCATCAACGTCGCGTCGTTGTGCCTGCCGCTCCAACGTGGCGACGTCGTGCTCACCTACGAAGGCGAATACCCCGCGGACGTCTATCCGTGGATGTCGCTCGCGAAGAAGGGCGTGACGCTCGAGATGATTCCGAAGCGCGACGGGCTGCAGGATGAGGCGCGGCTGCTCGAGGAGCTGAAGCGTCCGGAGATAAAGGTCGTCACGATGAGCTGGGTGTCGTTCTCGACGGGCTATCGAGCGGACCTGGCGACGATCGGCCGCGCGTGCAGAGAGCGCGGGATTTATTTTGTGGTCGATGCGATTCAGGGTGTCGGCGCGATGACGCTCGATGTCTCGAAGCTCGAGATCGACATACTCGCGTGCGGCGGTCAGAAGTGGCTGCTGTCTCCGTGGGGAACGGGATTCGTGTACGTGCGCGAAGAATTGGCGCGCAAGCTGGAGCCGGCTGTCGTCGGGTGGCTCGCGATGGAGTCGAGCGAGGACTTCACGCGCATGGTCGACTACGAGCTCAAGTACTACGACGATGCGCGGCGATTTCAGATCAACACGCTACCGGCGCAGGATTTCGCGGCGCTCAATGCGAGCATCGAGATGTTTCTGGAGTTGGGTCCGGCAGCGGTGGAGAAACACATCGAGGGGATCGTGTCGGAAGCGGTGCAGTGGGCGCAGGCAAACTGCGACATCGTACGTCTGGTAACGCCGGCTGATCCAAAGAAGCGCGCGGGAGTGTTGGCAATCGCGCCGCGCGATCCAGTGGCGGCGTCGAAGGCGTTGAGCGAGGCGAAGATCTTTCACTCGTTGCGCGAGGGGGCGATCAGGCTGTCGCCGCATTGCTTCAACACGAGTGGGGAGATGCGGAGGGCGTTGGACGTGCTGGAGGATGTGTCCAGCGCCGTCTGAGTACGAGTGGAATAGCGAGACGCGTTCAGATCGCGTCAGCCCCTCACGAACTTGAGA